>NZ_CP116936.1:5843748-6155373 GCF_028475105.1 Micromonospora sp. LH3U1
CGAATCTGCCGGAACAGTAGGCATCCTGCCTCGACAACTATGACGGCCGATTGCTTCGGACGTATTGCCGTCACTTTTCTTCAACCTGGTGGCCGAAAAGGGGCCTGCCACACCGGATCGACGGTACGGCAGACCCCTTCGCGTCTGAGCTTCGGATCAGCGCGGTGCGGGCGGACGCCGCGCGATGGCGCTGAGGAAGATGCTGCCGATCTCGCTCGGGTCCTTGGTGACGAAGACGTCGCCACCGGTCACCTTCGTGATCGACTCCAGCTCGGCCTTGCTGACGCCCTCGCCGATACCGATCATGATGACCTGGACCGGCCGCTCCGGGTCGGCGGTCTGCTTGAGCTTGGCGAGCAGTTGCTGCTGGTTGAGGCCGTTGTCGTCCTCGTTCTTGCCGTCGGTGAACAGCACGATCGAGTTGACCCGGCCGGGTTGCCAGTCTTCCTGCACCGCCTGGTACGCGGCCAGCGTGGTGTCGTAGAGGCCGGTGTCGCCGCTTGAGGGCTTGACGGTGGCGAGCGCCGCCTCCAACTGGGCCCGCTGGCCGGAGAGCGGCCCGATGGGGATCAGCTGTCGGTAGTCCCGGTTGCCGACCAGTTTGGTGGAGAAGGTCCAGAGGCCGATGGACCAGGAGTCGTCGAAGAGGCCGAGGCCGCGACGGGCCGCGTCCACGGTGACCTCCTCCCGGCTTCGGTTGTTGGCGGAGGGCACCGGCTCCTTCATCGAGCCGGAGACGTCGATGACGGCCAGCATCCGGCCGGACTGGGTGGCGATCGACCAGCTGGAGACGACCCGCTGGATCGCGGCCGGGTCCAGGCCGCCCGCCGCACTGCCGCCGTTCGCCGGTGCGGTCGGCGCGCCGCCGGACGGGCTCGGGGCACCCTGCGGCGCCTTGAAGCCATCGCCCCAGTTGCCGTCCGGCGAGCGCAGCGACTGCGCCGCGAGCCGGTCACGGAAGGCGGGCCCGGTGAGCAACTCGAACAGCACCCGGGCCGCCGACGCCTTGCTCGGCTCGATACCGGGCAGCACCGCGTACGGGTAGTCCAGCGGCATCGGCGCCGGCTCCATGTAGAGCGCGGCGAGCGGCACCGGCGGCTTCTTGCTGTTGTAGGCGATCACGTCTTCTTCGGACAGGGCCGCCGCGCCGAGACCACTGGCGATGGATGTCGCGTCGTTCGCGGTCGGGAAGCGGGCCAGCAGATCGTTGCGGAGCGAGGAACGCCCGGTGGCCAGTGCCCGAAGCGCACCGACGGTGTTGCGCTGGGCGTCGCCGCCGGCACCGTTGGCGGCCGCGGTCAGCGAGAGCAGGCCGGACAGGCCCGCCGCGTCGCGGGTCGGCTCGACGATCCCGGTGCGCAGGGGCGCGCTGCTGTTGTTGACCTGCTTGAGGAGGTCGGTCCAGTTGAACTTCTTGTCCGGCCAACCCAGCCGGGTCGCGATCGGCTCGGGCATCGCGACGACGATGGGGCTACGCGCGATGGACGCGCCGTTGGTCGGAGCGAACGCGGTCGCGTCCTTCTTCAACCGCAGCAGCCAGGTCGAGGAGTCAGGCACCCAGACGTCTGGGCTGACGGCCGTGCCGCTGGCCTGCCCCACGCCGGCCAGGACAGCGCCGTGTTTGGCCGCCACCACGGCAGCCACGTCGACCGGGTCGGACGCGGAGACGTCCACCCGGATGCAGGTGGGGCCTACCGCAGCGCCGTCCTTGACCCATTGGGACGCGGCGGCGTCCACCGCCGGCGCAAGCTCGGAGGCGACCGCCACGGCGAGCCGGATCTCCCCCGAGCAGCTGGGCTGGATCAACTCACGGTAGCCGAACCACGCGCCGGTCGTGACGACGAGCACCGTCGCCGTCGCGGCGGCGGCTGCTAGATGGAGTTTCGAACGCATGCGATGGCGGCCTGCTGACACGGTGACCATCTTGCGTACAAGGTGCCGTCTCTGCCACACCCGTTCGGACGAAAGTTACGGAGGAGAAACAGTTGACCGCCAATTAGCGACGCAGAGTGACGCACCGGCCCCAGGGCGTTGCCGAATCAGTGCCACCCTCACTTTTCGACTCTCGGGTTCATGGCAGCACGCACGTCGGGCTCGGCACCGCCACCGGCTCACCGACTGCCTCGGGGACGCCGGTTTCGGCGTCACGCCGAAACACCCGCACCATGTCCGCCCGTTCATCGGCGACGTAGAGGTGCTCACCGATCAGTGCGAAGTGCCGGGGCCACCCGCCGCCGGTGTCCACTTCGGCCACCAGTTCCGGCAGCTCGCCGGCCAGGGTGAAGACCGCCAGGGTCCCCACCCCGCGGTTGGCGACATAGAGGAACCGACCGTCCGGGCCGACCGCGACCTCCGACGGCTGGACATGACCGGACCGTTCGCTCGCCTCGACCCGACCGCGCTGGTGCAACGCGCCGTCGTCGGTCAGCTCGTACGCGGTGACCGAGGCGTCCAGCTCACCGACGAGGTAACAGCGCCGTCCGTCTGGGTGACGGGCCAGGTGCCGGGGCCCGGTGCCGGGCGCCGTGCGGATCCGCGGCGCACGGGGCACCAGTCGCCCGCTCGCGTCGTCCAGGTCGTACCGGTAGACCGAGTCGGTGCCGAGGTCCACCGTGAGGAGCGGCCCCCGGCCCGCGCCCGGGGACACCATGTGGGCGTGCGCGTGGTCCTGGCGCTCCGGGTCCGGGCCGTGCCCCTCGTGCACCACCAGGTCGGTGCGCTCGCCCGGCACGCCCTGCGGGTCGAGCGGGAAGACCGCGACGCTGCCGCTGCCGTAGTTGGCCGCCGCCAGGTGGCCGCCGCCGGGCAGCACCGCCAGGTGGCAGGGCTCGGCACCGCCGGTCGACCAGTTGCCGAGCGGATCCAGCCCGCCGTCCGGCCCGACCTGCCAGGCGCTGATCTCCCCGTCCGTCAGCTCGTTGACCGCGTAGAGCACCGGGTGGGTGGGGTGCCGCGCCAGGAAGGAGGGGGACGGAGTGACCGCCACCGTGCCGAGTGGGGCCAGCGCCCCGGTTGCCGGGTCGCGATGAGCCGCGATGATGCCGCTGCCCCGCCCGCCACTCTGCGCGGTGTAACCCCCGATGTGGACGACCTCACCCTGAGCACTCACGTCCAACTCCTCTGCCGGCATCCTCCGTTGATCCAATCAGAGGCTGCCCGCCATGCCCGCCCGTTAACCCGCTTTCCAACCCGGAACTCAGGCCGCCGGCACCGGCTCTCCGCGCTGACGGGCGACGTGTTCGACCAGAGAGATCAACACCATCTTTCCCGACTGCCGGTCCCGGGCGTCGCAGAGCACCATCGGCACGTCCGGGTCCAGGTCGAGCGCCCGGCGTACGGTCTCCAGGTTGAAACGGCGGGAGTCTTCGAAGCAGTTCACGCCCACCACGAACGGGATACCACGCTGCTCGAAGTAGTCGATGGAGGGGAAGCAGTCGGCCAACCGACGGGTGTCGGCGAGCACCACCGCTCCGAGTGCGCCGAAGGCCAACTCGTCCCAGAGGAACCAGAACCGATCCTGACCCGGGGTGCCGAACAGGTAGACCTGAAGGTCGTCGTTGATGGTGATCCGGCCGAAGTCCATCGCCACCGTGGTGGTCGACTTTCCCTCCACCCCGGAGATGTCGTCGGTGCCGATCCCGGCACCGGTCAACACCTCCTCGGTCTGCAGCGGACGGACCTCGCTCAGGGCGCTCACCAACGTCGTCTTGCCTGCCCCGAACCCTCCCGCGATGAGGATCTTCAGTGCCAGCGGGATGGTGGTGCTGGTGCCCGCATGGTCATAGCGCACGGAGTCCACTGACCACCGCCTTGAGGATGTCGTCGTCGGGAAGGATGCTGGCGGCCGGCGGCTCGTGCACCGCGACCAGGCCCTCAGCCAGGAGATCGCCGAGCAGTACCCGCACGACACCGACCGCGAGGTCCAGCTCGGCTGCCAACTCGGCCACCGACACCGGACGGCGGGCCAACGCGACCAGCCGTCGATGCTCCGGGAGCAGGTGCGGATGGCTCTTCGCGTCGACGTCCGACCCGGCCAGCACGAACGCGACCAGGTTGAAAGCGTCGACGGCGGAGCGTACCCGGCCTCCGGTGAGGGTGTACGGCCGCACTACCGGGCCGGCGTCGCCGTCCAGCCACTCGTGCTGCGGCCCGGGCGGCTCAGCCCGCATCACCGGCTCCCGTCGATGATCGGGCCGGCGCGGCGAGGCTCTCCCCCACCCGGATGACCAGCATCGCCATCTCGTACGCGACCAGGCCGATGTCCGCGTCGGCATCGCTCACCACCGCCAGGCAGGCACCCTGCCCGGCGGTGGTGACGAAGAGGTACGCCGACTCCATCTCCACCACCGTCTGCCGGATCGGTCCGCCGTCCACGTGCCGGCTCGCGCCCCGGGCCAGGCTGGAGAAGCCGGCAGCGAGCGCACAGAGGTGCTCCGCGTCGGAGCGCTCCTGCTCGGCCGAGCAGCCGAGCAGCAGCCCGTCAGCGGAGAGCACCACCGCCTCCCGGGCGGCCGGGACCCGTTGCACCAGCTCGTCGAGCAACCAGTCGAGGCCGGCGCTCTGCTTCGTCGAATGCCGCACTAGGCGTCCCTCTCAGTCGCGGTCGGGGATTTCGGGGGTCGTCGCCGGGTTGGTAGGGGCCGCCGGGCCGGTTGGCGCCGCCGGTGCTGCTGGTGCCCCCGTAGCCGCCGGAGCCGCCGGCATGATGACGGTGGCGCGTCCGCGAGCCGTGCCGGCCTGCAGAGCAGCCATCACCCGACGCACCTCCTCGGGAGATCGAGGTGTCGGGGTGTCGGTAACTGTCGACCGGGGCTGGGCTGCTGGGGTCTGACGTCGCACCCGGCGGGGCAGGCCGTCCAGCTCGTCGGCCGTCTCGTCGGAGGACGCCGCATCAGCGAGCTCCACGACCGGCGACGTGTCCGAGGTCGGTGCCTCGGTGGACGGGGCGGGCGGGGCTGCGGCGGACGGGGTCGTGGGCCGCCGGGTGCGGGGCACGGCACCCCGGCGAGCCGTCCGAGCCAGCCGCCGGCCCGGGTCGGCCGACACGGCACCCAACGTGGCAGGGTCGGGGCCGGCCGGCGGCTCGGTCGTGACCAGGTCGGTAGGGACCAGCACCACGGCGGTCACCCCACCCTCCCCGGAGGAGCGCAACCGGACCCGTACGCCGTGCCGGGCCGCGAGCCGTGCCACCACGAACAGCCCGAGTCGGGCGCTCTGCGCCGGGTCGAACTCGGGCGAGCTGGCCAGCCGGGTGTTGGCGGTCTCCAGCGCCGCGGCGGACATGCCCAGCCCCTGGTCGGTGATCTCCAGGGCGTACCCGTTGGCCACCTGTTCCCCGGCGACGGCGACCCGGGTGTCCGGCGGGGAGAAGGCGGTGGCGTTCTCGACCAGTTCGGCGAGCAGGTGGATGATGTCGCCGACTGCCCGGCCCAGCACGCCGGCCGGCTGCACGGCGGGAATGTCCACCCGGTCGTACGCCTCGACCTCGGAGATCGCGCCGCGGACCAGGTCGACCATCGCGACCGGGTTTCGCCAACCGCGGCCGGGCGCGGAGCCGGCGAGGATGACCAGGTCCTCGGCGTGCCGGCGGAGCCGGGTTGCCAGGTGGTCGACCTGGAACAGCTCGGCCAGCTCGTCCGGGTCCTCGGCGCGCCGCTCCATCCGGTCCAGCAGGTGCAGCTGACGGTGCACCAGGCTCTGGCTCCGGCGGGCGATGTTGAGGAAGACCTCGTTGAGCCCGCGACGCAGGGTGACTTCGTCCACCGCGGCCTGGACGGCGGTGCGCTGCACCTCGGTGAAGGCCCGCCCGACCTCACCGATTTCGTCGTTGCCGTACTCCAGCGGCGGCGCCTCCCGGGCGACGTCGACCTGCTCGCCCCGACGCAGCCGGGTCACCACGTCCGGCAGGCGGTGCTCGGCCAGCTCGATCGCGGCGGTGCGGACGCCGCTGAGCCGCTGCACCAGGGTCCGACCGACCCGCAGCGCCACCAGCACCGAGACCACCACGGCGACGAGCCCGAGCACGCCGGCTGCGCCGAGCCGCACCAGGATGCGGACCGCCATCGGCACCGAGCGGTCGGTGAGACCGTCGGCCTCGGCCAGCTCGAAGTCGCGCAACTGCTGTTGCACCGCGTCGTGGCTGGCCTGCCAGGCCGTCGCGTCGACCGAAGGCCGACCGGACCGGTTGGGCGCGACCAGCGCATCCTGCATCGTGCGCAGCCGGGTGAACGCCTCGCCCTCGGTCAACCGTTGGTAGGCGACCCGGCTGGTTTCGGGCAGGTCGGCCACGGCGCTGTCGGTAAGCCACCGTTGGTTGCCGATGGCCTGCACGAGCTGGATGTGCTCCCCCTCGGCGAACCGTCCGGCGGCCAGTGCTCCCGCCAGCAGCGCGTCGCTCTGGCCGAGGAGCTCCCGGGAGCGACCCAACGCGGTGAGTGCCAGTGCCTGCCGGTTGAGGTCCGGGTCGCTCAGGGTCGCCATGCCGGCGAACGCCTGGAAGGCCGAGGCGACCATGCCGCTGTACAGGCCGAGCGCACCGGCCCGGTCCATCTTGCGGTCGTCGATGAAGTCCCGGCCGGCCGGCAGCGCCGCCAGGGCGGTGACCAGTTGGTCGACCCGGGCCTCCAGCAGGTCGTCCGCGGCGTCGCGCAGAGCCTCCCCGTCGACCCGGCGGCGTAGCTCGGCGACCGCCCGGTCGGTGCGCTCGCGCTGCTCGACCAGGGCGGGCAGCTCGGTGGTGCCGGCGAGCTGCACCATCGAGAGTCGGCGTTCCCGTTGCAACTCGGTGACCACGGTCTCGCCGGGGCGACCCAGGTCGTACAGCAGGGTGCGGGCGGAGAGCAGATTCAGGGCGGGACCGAAGGTCAGCGTGGTCGCGAAGATCCACAGTGCCAGGAGCGCGGTCACCGGCGCGACGACCAACGCGGTCAGCTTCGAGCGGATCGGCCAGTCGCGGGTTCTCATCAGACCTCGCCCGTACAGGGGTGGCAGGAGGGGTGCCGGCACCGCCGGGCAACGCGCCCGGCCGGCTGTGTGCCCGGCCGTGACGCCGGGCACCGGCGCGAGCGCCTTGGGCAGGATACGTAATCGAGGGCCGTTGCACTACCGCCTGTCGCGCCGACATCGACGCTCCGGGAGCCGCTCCGGGGCAACGGCGAACGCCCCGCCGGCGGACCGGCGGGGCGTTCGTCGTGCTGCGGGACGGATCAGGCGTTGTCGGCGATGCCGAGCCCTTCGGCGACCCGCCGGCCGTAGGCGTCGTCGCACTGGCTGAAGTGCCAGACCATCTTCTCCTGGATGTGCTTGTCGCACTGACCCAACAGGTTGATCATGTTTTTCACCAGGTCGTCGCGCTCCCACTGCGGCATGGTGCGGAAGCGCTCACCGGCCTGGGCGTAGTTGTTCTGCCGCTCGATCGGCGCCCGCATGACCTGGCCCGAGACGAACGGGCGGTACTCCCGGTACGACTCGTCGGCCTGTTGGAGACCGGCCACGGACGACGGCTCGAAGTTGATGTGCGGGTTACCGCCCCGGTTGTCCACCCCGTACGACATCTGGCCGCCGTCCTGGTTGGTGTTCACCTGGACGTCCTCGCGCGGAGCGTTGATCGGCAGCTGGAGGTAGTTCGGGCCGACCCGGTAGCGCTGGGCGTCCGAGTAGGAGAACGTCCGCCCGACCAGCATCTTGTCGTCGGAGAAGTCGAGGCCGTCGACCAGCACGCCGGTGCCGAACGCGATCTGCTCGTTCTCGTTGTGGAAGTTGCTGACGTTGCGGTTGAGCGTCATCATCCCGACCGGGCGCAGCGGGAACGCGTCCTCCGGCCAGGTCTTGGTGTCGTCCAGCGGGTCGAAGTCCAGCTCCGGGTGCTCGTCGTCGCTCATGATCTGGACGTTGAGCTCCCACTGCGGGCACTCGCCGCGCTCGATCGCCTCGTAGAGGTCCTTGGAGGCGTGGCCCAGCTCGCCCGCCTGGATGGCGGCGGCCTGCTCCTCGGTCAGCGACTCGATGCCCTGCTGCGACTTCCAGTGGTACTTGACCAGCACGCCCTCGTCGGCGGCGTTGACCATGCGGTACGTGTTCACGCCGAAGCCGTCCTGCGTCCGGTAGTTGGCCGGGATACCGCGTGGGCTGAACAGCCAGGTCAGCATGTGCATCGACTCGGGGGTGTTGGCCATGAAGTCGAAGATCCGGTTCGGCTCCTGACGGAAGGTCACCGGGTCCGGCTTCAGCGAGTGGATGACATCGGGGAACTTGATCGCGTCCCGGATGAAGAAGACCGGGAGGTTGTTGCCGACCAGGTCCCAGTTGCCGTCCTCGGTGCGGAACTTCACGGCGAAGCCACGCGGGTCGCGGGTGGCTTCGGAGGAGTCCCGGCCGCCGATGACGGTGGAGAACCGGAGGCTCACCGGGGTCTTCGTGCCCCTGGTCTGGAACAGCTTGGCCCGGGTGTACGTCGCGGCCGGCTCATCGCCGATGGCCCCGTACGCCTCGAACTCGCCGTGCGCGACGAAACCGCGCGCGTGCACCACCCGCTCCGGGATCCGCTCCCGGTCGAAGTGGCTGATCTTCTCGAGGAAGTGGTAGTTCTCCAGCGTCGCGGGGCCGCGCGAGCCGACCGTCCGCTGCTGCTGGTTGTTGTGCACGGGGTGACCCTGCCGGGTGGTGAGGATCGGCTTGCTGGTCTGTGGGTGCATCACCCCACCCAAGCGCGTTTTCTGGAACGAGTCAAGTTTTAGCCGTGCCCCGGGCTGTGGCCCTCGTCATCACCCCCGCACGAAACCACGTCTGCCGACCCCGGAACGCGAATCGGGCGAGGAAAGTCCCCCGGATCGGGATTGGCGATCAGTGCGCGGAGGGAATACCAGGTGACGAAGGAGGAGCCCATGTCGCCCACGCAGGTAATCGTCATAGTGCTCGTCGTGCTGGTGATCGTCGCGGTGCTGGCCCTGGCCGCCCGCGCGCTCAGCCGCCGCCGCGCGCTGCGCAACCGGTTCGGGCCGGAGTACGACCGGGTGGTGGCGGAGCAGGACAGCCGGTCCGCCGCGGAGCGCGAACTGCGCGACCGGGAACGCCGGCACGCCGAGCTCACGCTCACCCCACTCAGCCCGGAGTCCCGGGCCCGCTACAGCGCCGCCTGGGAGGAACTCCAGGTCCGCTTCATCGACTCGCCCGGCGAGACCGTGGGCGACGCGGACGAACTGGTCACCCGGCTCATCGAGGAGCAGGGTTACCCGACCGGGGACTTCTCCGACCAGATCGCCCACCTCTCCGTCGAGCACGCCCGCACGCTGACCAACTACCGGGACGCGCACGAGATCCACCTGCGCAACTCCCGGGGCGAGGCCAGCACCGAGGAGCTACGGCAGGCGGTCGTGCACTACCGGGCGCTCTTCGCCGACCTGCTCGGCGAGGAGCCGGTCGGTCACCATACGCCCGAACAGCGCCACCACCCGGACCACGACGCCACGAGCCGCTGAGGAGGCCCATCAATGCGCCAGGAAGAGCAGCAGGTGAGCAACGACCACCCGGAGGCCGTCCGGTCCGCGCCCGTCCCGGTACCGCCGTCAGGCGACCGGGCCGGCCGCTCGGACGTACCCGAGGACGCCCTCGACGAGCGGGGCACCTTCGACGACCAGACCGACGGCCCCGAGCGGACGAACCGCACCGAACCGGATGCCATGCACGACACGGCTGACGACGAGCGGGCCGACGACTCCGATCCGCGCCACCCGCGGGACGACCGGTCCACCGACGAGGGCGGTTTCAACGAGCCGGGGCCACTGCCGACGGTGTTCGGCGCCACCACGGTGGCCGACGCGGTAGCCGCCTCCGCGCTGGCCAGCCCCAACCCGCAGGACCAGCCGGACCCCCGGGCCGAGCGGACGGCCCAGCCGGACGACGGTGTCGACGGCGGCGAGCGGGTGGGTCTGCGGGCCGACCCCACGGCCGAGTTGCACCGCCGCGACACGGACGTCGATGCCGACGGCCACGTCGATGACGACGACCACGTCGATGACGACGACCACGTCGATGACGACGACCACGTCGATGACGACGACCACGTCGATACGGTTGGCTACGGCAGCGCGACACCGGACATGGTCGATCCGGACGCGGACGGCGAGCCGGTCACCACCGCCGGCACGGCAACCTCGCTGGAGTCGGCCGGGACGTCCCGAGACGCCGGGTCGACCGTCGCGGCGGAGCCGGCCACCCTCCTGGACGCGGACACCGCGCAGGGATTCCAGGACCGTTGGCGGGACGTGCAGCTGCGTTTCGTGGACGATCCGCAAGCCGCAGCCGGCGAGGCACAGTCGCTGGTGGAAGAGGCGATCCAGGCGCTCGCCTCGGCCCTGGCCGCGCAGAAGAACACGCTGGGCGGATGGCAGGACACCGGCTCGGCGGACACCGAGGAACTGCGGATGGCGGTACGCCGCTACCGGGACTTCCTGGACCGCGTACTGGGTCGCTGAGCGACGCACCCGAAGACGCCCCGGCCAGTCGGCCGGGGCGTCTTGGTGTCGGTGATCGGTGGTGTCTGACCGATTCGACAACCGGGAGTGAAACCGTGCGTACGGGGTAATACGGCGCGCGCGTTCCACCACGGGTCAGCGGGACGAAGGGTGACGGGGATGGACGATGGTGGCGGTCTTCGCCTGAACATGAACGGCCTGGACTACCTCATCCTGGGTCTGTACTTCGTCACCGTCCTCGGGGTCGGCTTCGCCGCGCGTCGGGCGATCCGGACCAGCGTCGACTTCTTCCTCTCCGGCCGTTCCCTGCCGGCCTGGGTGACCGGTCTCGCCTTCGTCTCAGCGAACCTGGGCGCGTTGGAGATCATCGGGATGGCCGCGAACGGGGCCCAGTACGGTGCCATGACGCTGCACTACTACTGGATCGGCGCGGTCCCGGCGATGGTCTTCCTGGGCATCGTGATGATGCCCTTCTACTACGGGTCGAAGGTCCGCAGCGTGCCGGAGTACCTGCGGCTGCGCTTCAACCGCCCCACCCACCTGTTCAACGCGCTCAGCTTCGCCGTCGCCCAGGTGCTGATCGCCGGGGTGAACCTCTACGCGCTGGCCCTGGTCATGCAGGCACTGCTCGGCTGGCCGCTCTGGACGGCGGTCGTGGTCGGCGCGGCGATCGTGCTGGCGTACATCACCATCGGTGGTCTGTCCGGGGCGATCTACAACGAGGTGCTCCAGTTCTTCGTCATCCTGGCCGGTCTCATCCCGGTCACCGTGATCGGCCTGGTCAAGGTCGGCGGAGTGAACGGCCTGATGGACGCGGTGCGCGACTCCAAGCTCGGTGAGGCCGGGCTGCACACGTGGCAGGACACCGCGAGCACCGCAAACCCCCTCGGCGCGCAGTGGATCGGCATCGTCTTCGGCCTCGGCTTCGTACTCTCGTTCGGCTACTGGACGACGAACTTCGCCGAGGTGCAGCGCGCCCTCTCGGCGAAGAACATGAGCGCCGCCCGGCGTACGCCGATCATCGCCGCGTACCCGAAGCTGTTCATCCCCCTGGTCACGGTGATCCCCGGCCTGGTGGCCCTCGTCACCGTGAAGGGTCTCGGCGCGGAGAGCGGCGACCTGCAATACAACAACGCGATCCCGCTGCTGATGCGCGACCTGCTCCCCAACGGTGTGCTCGGGGTGGCGGTCACCGGCCTGCTCGCCTCGTTCATGGCCGGCATGGCAGCCAACGTGAGCGGCTTCAACGCCGTCTTCACCTACGACATCTGGCAGGCGTACATCCGTCCCGGCCGGTCGGACGAGTACTACCTCCGGATCGGCCGGTGGGCGACGGTCGCCGCCGTGGTGGTCGGGATCGGCACCGCGTTCATCGCGGCCGGGTTCAGCAACATCATGAACTACATCCAGGCGCTCTTCTCGCTGTTCAACGCGCCGCTGTTCGCCACGTTCATCATCGGCATGTTCTGGAAGCGGATGAGCGCCCTGGCCGGCTTCTGGTCGTTGCTGTTGGGCACCCTGGCGTCGCTGGTGACGTATCTGCTCTACAAGGGCGGGGTGATCGGCTTCAACTCCGACCTGGAGGAGAGCTTCTGGGGCGCCGGCATCGCGTTCGTCACGGTGGCGATCGTCGCCGTGATCCTCACTCCGCTCACCGCGCCCAAGCGCGACGAGGAGCTGCGCGGGCTGGTGTACGGGATGGGCGGCGTCGACGTGAAGGGCGACGTGCTCGCTGGGGACGCCGTCTGGTACCGGTCCCCCGTGCTGCTCGGTGTGATCGCGGTCGTGCTGGCCGCCCTCTTCTACATCCCGGTCTTCTAGGAAAGGGGTCGGCAGATGGACAACCACAGCCAGCCGGCACAGGATCCGCTGATCGACGAGGCGCAGGCGGAGCAGCGGCGGTCCGCCGCGGCCCGGCTGTTCGACATCCGCCGGGTGATCGGCGGGCTCTTCGTCGCGTACGGGATCATCGTGACCTTGATCGGCGTCTTCGACAGCCGGGCTGAGATCGACAAGGCCGAGGGTGTACGGATCAACCTGTGGGCGGGGTTGGCGATGCTCGTCTTCGGCCTGCTCATGCTGCTCTGGCAGTGGCTGCGCCCGGCGGAACCGCCGGCCCCCAACGAGCAGCAGCCCGGCACCTGAGGGCCGGTCCGTGCGGCATGAGCGCGGCACCAGGGGGTACGCGAGGGAAATCAGGCACCGTGTCGGACCCAGGAGGCAGCACCATGACCGATCGCGATCGCCAACCGCCGTTGGAGGACAGCCCGGAGGTGGCCTCGGCGGTGGATGATGACGCCAGCGTCCCGCAGCTGCGGACCGGCGGTGGCCCGGACCGGGACACCCCGGCCTTCTCCGAGCCCCGCAGCCGGCCGGACGACCTCGCGCCGGGCACCGACGAGCTGATCGGTGACCCCTACGCTGCCGGCACCGGGGCGACCGGCACCGGCACCGGCGCTGGCGGGGACAACATCCGCACCGGGGCGGAGCAGCCCTGGGAGCCGGAGGACCTGGTGATGGCCCGCGGGCAGGACCTCACTCCGGAGAACCTGGACAAAGCCCGCCGCGACCTGGCCGAGCAGGGTCGGGCGGCGATCGAGCGCACCGTGCCCTGACCGGGCACGAGGGGGGTCCCCGACCCGACCGTGATGGTCGGGCCGGGGACCCGGGGGAACCTGCCGCCGGCGGTGCCTCACCTACCGCCGGCGGCGGGTGGTTGCGGAAGCGATCCGGTCAGAGCGCCGGGTACGCGTTGCGCATGAGCTCCTGGAACTGGGCGGAGAACCACGCGCCGGAGATCGGCGCGTTCGCCAGCGCTCCGGACGGGTTGTTGCCGTTGCGGGCGTTGCCGCCGTACGTCGGGTCACACATCCGGTCGAAGCCCTTGCCCTCGTTGTTCGGGATCTCCTTGCTGGAGCCGTCGGACTCACCCGGCGGCTTCACCCAGACGTAGGCGTCGATGCCGGGCTCCGGGTTGGCCCGGGGACGCTCGCCGAGGCCGGCACCGGACTGGTTGCACCAGTTGCCGAGGTGGCCCCGTCGGTCGATGCGGCCCCCGTTGACATACGTGTCGACACTGGTCGTCGCGCCCGGTCCGGTGGGCCGCGCGGAGCCACCCCAGCCGTTGCGGGACGTGTCGATCAGCATGCCGATGCCGGAGTTGAAGCCGATCGAGACGAGCTTGTCGCGGAACGCCTGGGCAAACGACAGCTCGTCGACGTAGTAGTTCCAGTCGACCCACTTGGACTGCCGCACCGTCTGGCCGTTCACGTTGTCGGTGACCTTGAAGTACGGCTCGCGCAGCGCCGAGTAGTTCGCCGTGTTGACGATGAACCCGTGCACGTTGTTGACCGTGCTGCCGGAGGCGACCGCGGCGGTCTTCAGGATGTCGGCGGTCGGGCCGAAGTTGGTGTCCCAACCGAGCCAGCCGTGGTGGCCGGCGTCGATGTAGTTGTAGACGTTGCCGATCGAACCGAGCTTGGCGAGGGCGTAGCCGACACCGTTGACGTACGCGCCGTTGGCCTTGACCGTGTCGCACATGACCGTGCCACCGGCCTGACCGGAGGTGTTGGTGATCAGGTTCGGCAGCGAGTCGATCTCGATGACGTTGATGATCCGCAGGCTGCTGTACTTCGACTCACCCTGGATCGCGGCGATCGGGTCGATGTACTCGGCCTTGTACCGGGGCAGCTCGTTCGGGCCCAGCTCACCGTTGGAGGCGAGCGCGGAGCAGTCCCGGCCGGGCAGGTTGTAGATCACGAACTGGATGTACCCGGCGCCCTGACGCAGCGCCTCGTCCAGGTGCTGACGCACCCCGAAGGCGCCGTTGGAGCTGCTGTCCGGCGTGCCGTTGATCGCGGCGATCCGGTCCAGCCAGACGGCGGTGGGGTTGTTGGAGACCCGACTGCCGCCGGACTCGGCGTCCGCCTTGGCCTTCCACTCCGGGTTCACGTACCCGCGCACCCCGGCGTAGGGGTTGTCGACCTTGGTGCCGGGCGGCGGGGTGGTGGGCGGAGGCGTGGTCGGCGGGGGCGTGGTCGGCGGGGGCGTGGTCGGCGGCGGGGTCGTGGGCGGCGGGGTCGTGGGGCTGCCGCCGTTGCAGACCACGCCGTTCACGGTGAACGACGTCGGCTTGGGGTTGCTGCCGCTCCACGCGCCGTTGAAGCCGAGGCTCGTCGACGCACCGGTGGCGAGGTTGCCGTTGTAGGACAGGTTGCGCGCGGTCACCTGGCTGCCGGACTGACTGAACTCGGCCGACCAGCCCTGCTGCACCCGCTGACTGGAGTTGGGGAAGGTCCAGCTCAGCGTCCAGCCGTTGATCGGGTCACCGAGGTTCTTGATGGTGACGTTCCCGGTGAAGCCGCCGGGCCAGTCGTTGGTCGTGTAGGCGACGTCGCACTGCGTCGCGGCCTGCGCCGCGGTAACCGGGATCATCACCATGCCGCTGGCGACCAGGACGCCCGCGCCGGCGAGCGCTAGGCCCCGGCGTGGGCCGGACAGCCTTCTCCACACATTCATGCCACTGATCTCCTTGGGCGAGACCGGGCTCGCATACGGCCCGGCGAGACGGCCCGGTGGGCGTCCTGCACGGACGGCCGCCGGCACCAACAGGATTCTTCGGGGTGCCCGACCCGGACGGGCATTGGTGGTGGTGGCGCATGACCGGCGCAACGACCGGTCGATCTGCGGCGGGACGTCGCCCGGTGAACCGGTGCCCTCGACTCCCCTGCCTGCGCGGTTTGGCTTCCCGAACCGCGTGCGCCGATTCTCGCATGGGAGCGCTTCCATGGCAATGGCTCGATGCGTTGGCGGGCGGACGGCCAACCCGAACCCGTTTCGGACGATACCCCCGAGCGCGCCCGACCGGCACGTGCGAGACCGGCACCGCCGCTACCGGATGAGCCAGGCAGGCGGGGAACGGCGAGCACCGAACACCGTGGGCCGCGCCTAAAGACGTTCGGCGCCCGAGACGACGTGTGACACGGCGGAAAGCCGCGTAGCACCCCTTCATCTCTTACTTGGCCCAAAGGTTAAAACGCGAATCTTTCACTTCATAAGTCGTGAAACGGTCTAACGTCGGTCTTAGCTCGGTTGTCGCCGGGCTCAGGACAACAGGGATGGAGTGACGCAGGTCATGGCTAAGAAGATGCTCGGGAAAGTCGTTGCGGGTGCTGCGCTCGGCGGCGCATCGCTTCTGGTGTTCGCGCCGGGGATCGCGTTCGCCGACGGCCACAACGACGGCAAGGTCTACGCCAAGCCGCACGTCGTCAAGGCCGGCGACGAGGTCAAGCTCCTCGAGATCTGCCCGGATCGGCAGGAGCACGCGTACGTGTGGTCCAAGGTCACCGGCAAGGTCAAGCTCAAGCCGGCCGACGAAGACCGGGGCGAGGACCGCGAGTGGCGCGAGGAGGACTCCAAGGGCCACGAGGGCAAGGACGAGAACGGCAAGGACGAGCACGGCAAGGACGACAAGGGCAAGGACGAGAACGGCAAGGACGAGCACGGCAAGGACGACAAGGGCAAGGACCACGAGGGCAAGGACGAGAACGGCAAGGACGAGCACGGCAAGGGCGAAGACGGCAAGGGCGAAGACGGCAAGGACAAGCCGCAGCCGCCCGCCGCCCAGCCCGGCGGCCAGGGTGGCGGCGCTGCCGCCGACGCCCATGGCGACGAGGACAGCAAGGACTGGAAGGGCGAGGAGCACAGCCAGGACGCCGAAGACAGCCGCGACAAGAAGGACTCGGACTCCAAGGACGAAGGCAAGAAGGACTGGGAGTCCAAGGACGAAGGCAAGAAGGACTGGGAGTCCAAGGACGAGGGCTCGAACGAGTACGGCTCGGACAAGGGCTGGGAGAACAAGGGCCACGGCTCCGACGAGTACGGCTCGGACAAGAGCTGGGAGTCCAAGGACGAAGGCTCGAACGAGTACGGCTCGGACAAGAGCTGGGAGTCCAAGGACGAAGGCTCGAACGAGTACGGCTCGGACAAGGGCCGGGAGTCCAAGGACGAGGGCTCGAACGAGTACGGCTCGGACAAGGGCTGGGAGAACAAGGGCCACGGCTCCGACGAGTACGGCTCGGACAAGAGCTGGGAGTCCAAGGACGAGGACGAGCGCGGCTCCGACAAGGGCTGGGAGAAGGAGCGCGAGTTCGTCTACTACGGCGAGGCCAAGGTCGACGAGGACGCGAAGCCGGGTCGCTACGAGCTCAAGGGCTCGTGCGGCGAGGGCGAGCTCGTCGTGCTGCCGCACGGCGGTGTCGACGGTGGTGACGGTGGCGCCAGCACCGGCACCGACCGTGGCCTGGCCACCGGCGGGGCGAGCGTGCTCGGCGCTGCCGCGCTGGGCGGGATCGTGCTGATGCGTCGTCGGCGGACCGATGGTTCGCTCGTCTGACGTGACGACGACACGGGCCGGCGGCCGTCACGGGAGACCGTGGCGTGCCGCCGGCGCGGCCGTCGTCGTCACCATGGCCATGATTGGCGCCGGCATGATCGGCGCCGCCCTGAAGACCACGCCCGCTCCCCGACCGCCGCAGCCGCTGGCCCAGGCCGGTCCCGAGGTCACCGGGGGGTCCACCGCAAATGACGCTCCGGCGATCGACGGGCAGCCCGTCGGCCAGGGGGACCCGCCAGCCGGGCTGGCCCGTTCGGCACCGACCAGCATCGAGATCCCCCGGATCGGTGTCGACGCGACGATCATGTCGTTGGGCACCAACCCGGACGGCACCGTCCAGGTTCCCCCGCTCGAACAGGCCGAGCAGGCCGGTTGGTACGAGCCCGGCGCGAGCCCCGGCGAGACCGGCAACGCGGTGATCGTCGGGCACGTGGATTCGGCGGTGCTCGGCCCGGCCGTCTTCTTCGACCTCGGCGCTCTCACCCCCGGCGACACCGTCATTGTGCGGCGGACCGACGGACTGGCGGCCACCTTCAAGGTCGACTCGGTGAAGTCGTACCCGAAGACCGCCTTCCCCACCGAGTTGGTGTACGGACCCAGCGACCGGCCCAGCCTGCGGGTGGTCACCTGCGGCGGCCAGTTCGACAAGGCCGCCAAGAGCTACCCGGACAACGTGGTCGTCTTCGCCACCCTGGTGGCGTGACCCGCGACGAACGAACGCGGCCCGGCCGGTCGGGGTGACCCGATCGGCCGGACCGCGTCCGGCGTACCTGACTCAGGCGGCTGCGGAGGTCCGCACCAGGGTGCGGATCTGGCGCAGCAGCACCGACAGGGCGGCGAGATCCGCCCGCGACTCGTCGAACTCCCCCATCGCCCGCCGGGCGCGGTGGATCGAGGTCGCGTTCGACTGCTCCCACTGCTGCACCCGCTCGTGCGGCGGCAGGTCGTCCGGAGTGGAGTCGAGCACCTCCGCGGTGAGCGCGGCCAGCGCGGCGTACAGGTCGTACCGCAGCGCCATCCGGGCCAGCGTCTGCCAGCGGTCCTCCCTCGGCAGCAGGGAGATCTTCGACAGCAGCGAGTCCACCCGGAACAGGTCGGACAGCACGAAGTAGACCGAGGCCACCTCGCCGACGTCCCGTCCGCTGCTGTTCGCCGTCTCCACCACGTCCATCAGGCCGAAGCTGTACATCAACCGGGTCGCCCGCTCCGCCAGCTCGCGGGGCAGCCCACGCTCGGTCATCGAGTCCATGTGCGCGACGATGCCCTGCCGCTCGTTGCCGTAGAACAGCTCCTCGAGCCCTGGCAGCAACCGAGCGACCCCGTCGCGCAGCCGGGCAATCTCGGCCGGCACGTCGATCGGCGAGCGCCGGTTGGAGACCAGCCACCGCACCGCCCGGTCGAGCAACCGGCGGGTGTCCAGGTAGACGCTGGTCTGCAGCTCCGGCGCAACCTTGTTGTCCAGCGCCTCGACCGCGTCCCACAGGTCGCGCAGGCCGAACACCTCGCTGACCACCACGTAGGCCCGGATCACGTCCGCCGCGCTGGCCGCGGTCTCTTCGACCACCCGGAAGATGAACGAGATGCCACCTCGGTTGATCGCCTCGTTGACGAGCACGGTGGTGACGATGTCCCGGCGCAGCCGGTGCCGGCCCATCCGGTCGGCGAACCGCTCGCGCATCGGCGTCGGGAAGTAGTTGACCAGGACCTCGGTCGTCCACTCCTCGTCGGCCAGACCCTCGGTGAGGATCTCCCGCTCCAGAACGATCTTCACGTACGCGAGCAGCACCGCGAACTCCGGCGCGGTCAGGCCGGATTCGTTGCGGACCGCCAGTTCCTCGTCCGGCGGCAGCGCCTCCAGCGACCGGTCCAACGCACCCGAGCGCTCCAGCTCGTTGATCATCCGCCGGTGCACCGGGAGCAGCGAGGCGGCCTGGGCCTGGGCGTTGTTGATCGCCCGAGCCTGGTCGTAGTTGTCCCGCAACACCAGCTCGGCGACCTCATCGGTCATCCCGGCCAGCAGCTCGTCCCGGTCGGCCGTGGTCAACTCCCCGTCGGCCACGGCGGTGTTCAGCAGGATCTTGATGTTCACCTCGTGGTCGGAGGTGTCCACCCCGGCCGCGTTGTCGATGAAGTCGGAGAAGATCCGGCCACCGGTCAACGCGTACTCGATCCGGCCGAGCTGGGTCCAGCCCAGGTTGCCGCCCTCGCCCGCCACCCGGCAGCGCAGGTTGCGCCCGTCCACCCGGATCGCGTCGTTGGACTTGTCGCCCACCTCGGCGTTGGTCTGCGTCGACGCCTTGACGTAGGTGCCGATGCCACCGTTCCAGAACAGGTCCACCGGAGCGGTGACGATCGCCTTCATCAGCTCCTGCGGCGAGAGCTGCGTGACGTCGTCGTCCAGGCCGATCGCCGCCCGGACCTGCGGCGTGATCGGGATGGACTTCGCGGTACGCGGGAAGATGCCGCCGCCAGCCGAGATCAGCTCCGGGTTGTAGTCCTCCCACGAGGACCGGGGCAGGTCGAACAACCGCCGACGCTCCGCGTACGAGGTGGCCGCGTCCGGCTCCGGGTCGAGGAAGATGTGCCGGTGGTCGAAGGCCGCCACCAGCCGGATGTGCTCGGAGAGCAGCATTCCATTGCCGAACACGTCACCGGACATGTCGCCGACGCCGACCACCGTGAAGTCCTGGGTCTGGGTGTCCAGGCCCAACTCCCGGAAGTGCCGCTTGACCGACTCCCAGGCGCCCCGGGCGGTGATGCCCATCTTCTTGTGGTCGTAGCCGGCCGAACCGCCGGAGGCGAACGCGTCGCCCATCCAGAAGTTGTGGGCCTTGGAGATCTCGTTGGCGATGTCGGAGAACGTCGCCGTGCCCTTGTCCGCCGCCACCACCAGGTACGGGTCGTCGCCGTCGTGCCGGACCACATCCTCCGGCGGCACGATCTGCCCGCTGACGATGTTGTCGGTGACGTCCAGCATCGCGCCGACGAACTCCTGGTAGCAGGCGACCGCCTCGTCCCGGTCGCCCGGCTTCTGCTTCAACACGAAGCCGCCCTTGGCGCCCACCGGCACGATCACGGTGTTCTTCACCATCTGCGCCTTGACCAGGCCGAGCACCTCGGTGCGGAAGTCCTCCCGACGGTCCGACCAGCGCAACCCGCCCCGGGCCACCGGCCCGAACCGCAGGTGCACACCCTCGAACCGGGGCGAGTAGACGAAGATCTCGAACTTCGGTCGCGGCGCCGGCAGGTCCGGGATGGTCTGTGGGTCGAGCTTGAACGCCACGTACGCCTTCGGCCGCCCGTTGGCGCGCCTCTGGTAGAAGCTCGTCCGCAGGGTCGCTTCGATCAGCGTCAGGTACGAGCGCAGGATCCGATCCTGGTCGAGGCTCGCCACGTCGTCCAGCGCACCCCGGATCGTCTCCACCAGCTCACCACTGCGCTGCTGACGTTGCTCGGCACTGAGCCCGCCCGGCGCGAACCGGGTCTCGAACAGCTCCACCAACAGCGCGGCGATCTTCGGGTAGGCGATGAAGGTCTGCTCCATGTAGTCCTGTGAGAAGACCGTGCCAGCCTGCCGCAGATACTTCGCGTACGCCCGCAGCACCACCACCTGCCGCCAGGTCAGCCCGCCCCGCAACACCAGCTCGTTGAACCGGTCCACCTCGGCCTCACCGCGCCAGGCCGCCGCGAACGCGTTCTCCACGTGCGGGCGCACCTCGGACAGCTCGTGGTGCCCCTCGGGCAGCATGAGGCCGAAGTCGTACAGGTAGACCCGACCGTCGATCCGGTCCACCTCGTACGGGTGCTCGTCGACGACCCGTACGCCGAGTGAGTGCAGCACCGGCAGCACGGCGGAGAGCATCATCGGTTCGCCGTACCGGTAGACCTTGAACCGGACGTCCATGGCCTCGGCCAGGTCCGCACCGGGAACCCGGGTGCCGGGTCGGGGCGCGAGCTGCTTGCGGAACAGGTGCATTTCCAGCTGGCCGGGCTCCTCCAGCAGCTCCAGCTTCGCCAGGTCCTTCATCGCCTCGTACGGCGTGTGCCCGTCCTTGTAGCCCTCCGGAAACGCGTCGGCGTACCGGGTGAACAGGTGCTTGGCCTGCTCGTCGCCGAGCTTGCGCTCCAGCACCAGCCGGTAGTCGTCGTCCCAGAGCCGGGTCGCGTCGGCCAACTCCTCGGCCAACAGGTCGGCGTCGATGTCGCCGGGCGGCCGGGTCGGGTCGGTACGGACGATGAAGTGCACCCGAGCCAGCATCGACTCGGTGACCCGGGTGGTGTAATCCACCCCGACACCGTTCAGCTCACGCAGCAGGATGTCCTGCATCCGTAGCCGGTTCTGCGTGGTGAACCGGTCCCGGGGCAGATAGATCAGGCAGGAGATGAACCGTCCGTACGCGTCCCGACGCAGGAACACCCGCAGCTGCCGGCGGCCGGCCATCCGCAGCACACCGATGACCGCGTGGTACAGGTCGTCGGTCTTGATCTGGAACAGCTCGTCGCGCGGGTAGGTCTCCAGGATCTGGATCAGATCCTTGCCGGAGTGGCTGCGCTGACTCAGACCGGAGCGGTCCAGCACCTCGGCCACCTTGCGGCGTACCACCGGCAGCTCGCGGACGCTGGTCCGGTAGGCGGCCGTGGAGAACAGGCCCAGGAAGCGCCGCTCGCCGATCACCTCGCCGTCGGAGTTGAAGACCTTGAAGCCGATGTAGTCCAGGTATGCCGAGCGGTGCACGGTTGCCCGCGAGTTGGCCTTGGTGATGATGAGAAGGCGCTTTTCCAGCACCTTCTCATGCGCCTCGGGCGTCATTGACGCCAGCGACCGCGCCTCCGGCGAATCGGAGCGCAGGATGCCCAGACCGGTGCCGAGCACCGCCTCCAACGCCTTGCCGTCGACGGGGTCGGTGGCGTCACCGCCGGGGACGTCCACCAACCGGTACTCGCGGTAGCCGAGGAAGGTGAAGTGGTCGTGCGCGAGCCAGCGCAGCAGTTCCACCGAGTCCGTGATGTCCTTCTCCGGCACCGGTGGGCGGTTGTCGGAGGTGCGGGCCGAGGCCAGCTCGTCGGCGAGCGCGAGGGCACGCTGACGCATCTTCGGCCAGTCCTCCACCGCCTCCCGCACATCGGTGAGCACCCGCTGCAACTCGCGGCGCAGCCGGTCCCGCTCAGCCGCGTCCCGGACCGGGTCGATCTCGACCCGCATCCAGCTCTCGATGATGTCACCGGCGATCGCGTCGTCCGGCTCCACGTCCGCGGAGACCTCGGTGAGCCGGCCCAACGGCTCACGCCGGACCACCACGAGCGGGTGCACCAGCAGGTGCACATCCAGGTGGTACGAATTGAGCAGCGCGGTCACCGAATCGACCAGGAATGGCATGTCGTCCGTGACGATCTCGACGACGGTGTGATGCTGGTCCGCGTGCGGTTCGTGGATCCGCAGCTTCAACTCGCCAGGCACCCGCTGCTGGGCGAGGTCCCGGTGCGCCCGGGCCGCGTCGAGCATTTCTTCCGCCGTGAAGCCGACCAGCTCCTCGTCCGGGGCGAACCGCCAGAAACGGCCGACAAGTGTCGCCGCGTCATGGTCGTCCCCGGCGAGCGCGACAGCCTGGGCCACCAGGCGCTCCGCGTTGGGAACTGGTTCGTCGAGCTCGGCGTCCTCCACGTCGTCGGCCAACGCCTCAGCGGGCAGGCCCAGATCGTAGAGGGTGTCGATGCTCGACCCCGTCAGCCCGGTGACGCCCGTGTCGAGCCGGCCGTAGCCGTCCCCGTCGGTCGCCGAATCGAAGCTGTCGTCATCCCGGCCGGAGTCATCCTGCCGGAGGTCGGGTTCCGGTTTGATCGCCGGACGCCGGTCCATCGGTGCCACTCCCCTCGACCCACCGCGTTGTGGGTCACTCTGCCGCCCAGCCTAGGCCCTGCCGCTCTGCGCCTTCGTCGGCGGACCACTGACCAGACGTCCGGATCGGGACTTTGTCCTTTCACCCGTTGCGGGTCCGAGGTTGGCCGGCTCCGGGATACCCGCCACGCGATGTTCATCACACGGGTGCGGCCTGTCTTTAGGCGCGGCCGCCCCGCTGCGGGACGCTGCGGACATCGTTCGCGTACTACCGTGCGGAGGCAGCCTGAGATCGGAAGGACCAGCTCCATGCCCCTGTCGTACCCCCGGCCCCACCGGCCGAATCCCGCACGCCGGCTGGTCGCGGCCCTCAGCACGGCGCTGCTGACGGCCGGCGTTCTGGCCGGCTGCTCGGGAGACGACGGGCCGCAGCGCACCGTCGACGCCTTCCTCAGCGGTTGGCGCAGCGGCGATCTCCAGGCGGTCGGCCTGATCAACCCGACCGGCACCAAGCTGCCGGCGGCCGAGGTGACTCGCGAGATCAAGGAACTCTCCGGTGAGCTGGCGGCCACCCCGCCCACGCTGACGCGTCGCGGCGAGCCGAAGGTCGAGGCGGACATCGCGACCGCGACCGTCCAGGTGGAGTGGAACCTGCCCGGTCAGACCCGTTGGGCGTACGACCGGCAGGTACGTCTCGCCCAGGGCGACGGCGACCAGTGGCAGGTGATCTGGGAGCCCAGGGTGCTGCACGAGCAGCTCACCACGGGCGACCGGTTGGCGCTGCGCCGCGACGCCAGCACCCGGGCCGGGGTGCTGGACGCCGCTGGGAACCCGATCGTGACCCCCCGCCCGGTGGTCCGGGTGGGCGTGCAGCCCAACGCTGTCGCCGATCTCAAGAAGCTGGTCAAGGACCTCGACGCGGCGTTCAAGGCGATCCGCCCGGCGCTGGTCCCCGCCGTCGACCTGGCCGACCTGCCCGAGCGGGTGGCCAAGGCCGACCCGGGCGCCTTCGTCGAGGTGGTGTCGCTCCGCGAAGAGGCATACCTGCAGATCAAGCCCCGGATCTACGACCTGCCCGGCACCAAGTTCGTCTCCGACAAGGTCGACCTGGCGCCGACCCGGGAGTTCGCCCGGGCGGTGCTCGGCACGGTCGACCCGGCACAGGCCGACGACCTGACCGCGCACCCCGACCGGTACGTCGTCGGCGACCTGGTCGGGCACGGCGGGCTGCAGGGCCGCTACGACGAGCAACTGCGCGGCGGCCCCGGGCTGACCGTGGTGGTCGAGCGTCCCGCCGAGGGCGGCAAGCTGGAATCCACCGGCACCGAGTTGTTCCGCCGGGAGCCGCAGCCCGGGCAGGCGCTGAAGACCACGCTGGACGTCGCCGTCCAGAACGCGGCCGACGGTGCGCTACGCGCCGAGTCGCGCCGATCCGCGCTGGTGGCGCTTCGGATCAGCGATGGCGCGGTGCTCGCCGCCGCCAACGGCCCCGGACCGGTCGGGGAAAATCTGGCCTTCAACGCCCAGGTGCCGCCGGGCTCCACGTTCAAGATGGTCAGCACACTGGGCCTCCTGGACCGCGGCGCGGTCACTCTGGACGGGCCGGTGGACTGCAAGAAGACCTTCACCGTGGACGGTCGGTCCTTCAAGAACTCGGACAACTTCGAGCTCGGCTCGGTGCCGTTCCGCACGGACTTCGCCAAGTCCTGCAACACCGCGTTCGCCTCGCTGGCACCGAAGCTCGACGGCGACGGGTTGGCCGCCGCGGGCCGCTCGTTGGGCCTGGAGGGTCAGTGGGACCTCGGCACGGACGCCTTCACCGGCAAGGTGTCGACGGGCGGCAGCCTGGCCGAGCAGGCAGCGGCCTCGTTCGGGCAGGGCACCACGCTGGTCAGCCCGCTGGCCATGGCCGGTGCCACCGCCGCCGTCGCCCGTGGCCACTTCGAGCAGCCGAAGCTGCTGATCGACCCGGCGCCGGCCAAGCCAGCCCCGGCGGGTGAGCAGCTCAAGCCAGAATCGGTCGCTGCGCTGCGCGCGATGATGCGCGAGGTGGTCACCACCGGCACCGGCAGCGCGCTCAAGGACGTGCCCGGCGAGGTCTACGGCAAGACCGGCACCGCCGAGTACGACGACAACCCGGCGAACACCCACGCCTGGTTCGTCGGTTGGCGGGGCGACGTGGCGTTCGCCGTCTTCGTGGAGAAGGGCGGCGCCAGCACGGCCTCAGCCGTCCCGATCGCCGAGCGCTTCCTCCGCGCCCTCCCCACCCCCTGACCACCAGTGCCACTCAAGCGCCTGACCCCGCCTACCGCTCACGCGTTGATCCACTCCGGCTCAATGAAATCGGGGTATCCCGCCAACCGGATACCCCGATAACACCAAAGCCGTGACGATCATGCCCCCGCGCGGGTGGGACGGCCTATGGCCGGGCGGCCCCAGCGGCGTGAGGCCGCACGGACGCAGCCGCGGTAGCCGCGTGGCCGGGCGGGTGGATCAGGCCGTGTCGGCGTTGGGGTGGTCGGCGGCGTCCGGAACGGGCGGCGACGGGCGCCGCAGCATGCCTGGGCCTGCCGACGCGGGTGGGCCGACCGGCTCCCGCTCGGCCGCACCCGGGACGCCGGCCGACCCGGAGTGGCTCGGGCCGAGGATGCCGAGCGGGTCCGACTCCGCCGGGGCCAGGCCACCGAGGGGCAGCCGGCCCGCAACGTCGGCACCGGCGCGCTCGGCCGCACGCACTCCGGAGAGCCCGCCCGGACGCACGCCGGAGGGCTCCTCCGCGCCTTCGCCCGACAGCTCGGCCGGACGCACGCCAGACGGCCCAGCCGCACGCACGGCAGACGGCTCTCCCGCACGCACGCTGGTCAGCTCCACCGCCCGCACACCAGACGGCTCTCCCGCACGCACGTCGGACGGCTCTCCCGCACGCACGTCGGACGGCTCGTCGTCGGCCGTCGAACCGGCATCGACGGAGAAGTCCGGGGCGGCGTACTCAGACTTGTCGCTGGGCGCGGTGCGCGGGCCGTTGAGTCGCTCGCTGGCGGCCGTGTTCCGGCCGTTACCGCGCCGCGGGCCAGGGGTCGTCCGGGCTGACAGCAGCCGGGGCGGCACCGCTTCCGGGGCGGTGACCGGGGCGAGGCCGGCGACCACGGTGTTGACGATCTCGGCCGCGTACGAGCCGTCCGGGTCGTAGTCGGGGTCGAAGACGGTCAGCTCCACGCCGAGGCAGTGCGGGGTGTCGACCAGGCCGGCGAGCAGGATCTCCAGCTCGGCGAAGGCGATCCCGCCCGGGTCGGGGGCGTCCACGGCGGGCATCACCGCGGGGTCGAGCACGTCCACGTCGATGTGCACCCAGTATCCCGCGCAGTCGGCGAGCTGCTCGTGAGCCCACTGTGCCGTCCGGGCGGCGCCTTCGGCACGCAGCGCCGGCACCGGTCGGGTGGTGATCCCGGCGGCCTGGAGATCGAGCCGGTACTCGTCCTGTGCACGAATGCCGAGCACCACCACGTCGATGTCGCGGAAGTAGGGCCGGCGCCCCTCCAACGCGGCCAGGTCGGCCTGCCCGCGCCCGGTGACGAGGGCCAGGTCCTCACCGGCGGCCGCGCCGACGTAGGAGGCGTTGCCGGGGTGCCGGAAGTCGGAGTGCCCGTCGACGAAGACCAGCCCGATCCGCCCGCCGACGGCCTCACCGAGACGGTGCATGGCCAGCGCTGAGCCGAGCAGCACGGAGCAGTCGCCGCCCAGCACCACCGGGAACTCGCCCCGGTCGATGATCGAGCCGATCCGTTCGGCGAGGGCCAGCGAGTAGTCGGCGATCTCCCGGGCGTGGCACACCCCGTCGCCGGGTCGCCAGTCGCCCGGGTCGTACCGGGCCGGGGTGACGCAGCCGGCGTCGCGGGCGCGCAGCCGGGCCAGCAGGTCATGGTCGCGCAGCGCGCCGGGCGCCTTGGCGCAACCGGGGACCGACGTGGACGTCGGCGGCCGCAGACCGAGATTTGTCGGCGCGTCGAGGACGGCGATCCGGCGCATCATGAGCTCCCGTCCTCGGTGGTCGGGCGGGCCGGCCGGAACGCCGGCCCGCGCTGGCGTGCTACGAACTCAGAACAGGGCGCTGGCCAGTGCCCGGCGTGCCGAGGCGACCGCCGGATCGTCCGGGCCTGCGATGGAGAAGAGCGAGACCAGGTGCTGACGGACCGTCTCGCGGTCCTCTCCGGCGGTGCGCCGGACCAGACCGACGAGCCGGGCGTACGCCTGCTCGGCCAGGCCGCTGAGCACCTCGATGTCGGCGGCCAGCAGCTGGGCGGCCACGTCGTCGGGGGCGCTCTCGGCAGCGGCCAGCGCGGTGGCAGGGTCGGCGCCGGCCACCCGGCGGGCCACCCCGACCTGGGCCAGCCCCGCCGTGGCCGCGGCGTCCGCCGGTGCGTCGGCCAGGATCTTCCGGTACGCCTGCTCGGCGGCGTCCAGATCGCCGCTCATCAGGGCGTCGTCCGCCTCGTCGAGGCGGGGGTCCTCCGGCTCGGCCACGGCCACTCCGCCGGCCTTGAGCACGGCCTGGAGCCACTGCCGCAGCTGCGCCTCGGGCACCACTCCGGAGAAGGCATCGA
Source organism: Micromonospora sp. LH3U1 (assembly GCF_028475105.1). Taxonomy (NCBI): domain Bacteria; kingdom Bacillati; phylum Actinomycetota; class Actinomycetes; order Micromonosporales; family Micromonosporaceae; genus Micromonospora; species Micromonospora sp. LH3U1. Next base: position 5,871,052 of record NZ_CP116936.1, read on the forward strand.
CCGGCTGACCGCCAACGACCGCGTAGACCATGGGGATGCCCTGGACCCGGAACATCTGGGCGATTCGCGGGTTTTCCTGCACGTCGACCCGTGCCAGCACCCAGGTGCCGCCGCCCTCGGCGTTCAGCCGCTCCAGGACCGGGGCGAACTCGTCGCTCTCCGGGAAGCCGGCCGCGCCGAAGAACACGACGACGGGTGTGGCCATCGACCGATCGAGCACCTCGGACTGGATTGTCGCTTCGGTGACGTCGACGATGGCGGTGTCACCGCCGGCGGTTGACGCGCCGGGGGTGCCGTTGGACGGGCCGCCCTGCGGGGGCGTGCCGGGGCGGGTACTGGCTGGTGCGGGGCCACGCAGCGTGCTGAGGTCGACCGCGCCGCGGGTGAAGATCGACGAGGTGATCCGTGGGTCGCTCATGGTTACCTAGTCTCGCACGTGAGCCCCCGATCTCTGCTCACCCGCAACCCCGACGTTGCAACTCTCACCCCGCCATCCCGCCCCACCCCCAAACCCGCCCCGAGCCCCACCCCAGACCCCGGCCCACCCACGCGATCTTGCACTTTCTGCCGCCAGAAAGCGGCATTCACACCGTTTGCCGGGACAGCAAATGCAAGATCGCGGGGGTGGGGTGGGGTGGGGTGGGGTGGGGTGGGGTGGGGTGGGTTAGAAGCGGGCGGGTTCGCGGTAGGTGCCCCATTCGGCGCGGAGCGCGTCGCAGATCTCGCCCAGGGTCGCTTCGGCGCGGACCGCGTCCAGCATGGCGGGGATCATGTTCTCGTCGGTACGGCTGGCGTCGACCATCCGGGTCACCGCCGCGCGGACCGCCGACTCGTCCCGGGCACCCTTGCGCTCGGCGAGCACCCGGCGCTGCTCCAGCTCCACCTCGTGCGAGATGCGCAGGATCTCCAGTTCCTTGGCGACCGTGCCGGCGTGGCAGTTGACCCCGACGATCTTCTTGTCGCCCTTTTCGAGGGCCTGCTGGTAGACGAAGGCCGACTCGGCGATGTGCCCGGTGAACCAGCCGTCCTCGATGCCACGCAGGATGCCCGAGGTCATCGGACCGATCTGGTGCGGCCCGTCCCCGCCGAGCTGCCGGATCCGGGCGAAGATCTCCTCCGCCTCGGCTTCGATCTTGTCGGTCAGCGCCTCGACGTACCAGGAGCCGCCGAGCGGGTCGGCCACGTTGACCACGCCCGTCTCCTCCATCAGCACCTGCTGGGTACGCAGGGCGATCTCGGCGGACTCGTCGGTGGGCAGCGCCAGGGTCTCGTCCAGCGCGTTGGTGTGCAACGAGTTGGTCCCACCGAGCACCGCCGCCAGTGCCTCGACGGCGGTCCGTACGACGTTGTTGACCGGCTGCTGCGCGGTCAGCGACACTCCGGCGGTCTGCGTGTGGAACCGCAGCCAGAGGGCCTTCTCGCTGGTCGCGCCGTAGACGTCGCGCAGCCAGCGGGCCCAGATCCGGCGGGCGGCGCGGAACTTGGCGATCTCCTCGAAGAAGTCGAGGTGCGAGTCGAAGAAGAAGCTCAGCCCCGGCGCGAAGACGTTCACGTCCATGCCTCGCGAAAGGCCCAGCTCCACGTAGCCGAAACCGTCGGCCAGCGTGTACGCCAACTCCTGTGCGGCGGTCGAGCCGGCCTCGCGGATGTGGTAGCCGGAGACCGACAGCGGCTTGTAGCGCGGGATCTCCCGGGCGCAGTATTCCATCAGGTCGCCGATCAGGCGCAGGTGCGGCTCCGGGTCGAAGAGCCACTCCTTCTGCGCGATGTACTCCTTGAAGATGTCGGTCTGCAGCGTGCCGTCCAGCTTGGACAGGTCGGCGCCCTGCCGCTCGGCGGCGACCAGGTACATGCAGAACACCGGCACGGCCGGGCCGGAGATGGTCATCGAGGTGGTGACGCCGGCCAGGTCGATGCCGTCGAAGAGCGCCTGCATGTCGGTGGCGGTGTCGATGGCGACGCCGCAGTGGCCGACCTCGCCGAGCGCCTGCGGGTCGTCGGAGTCGCGGCCCATCAGCGTCGGCATGTCGAACGCGACCGAGAGGCCACCGCCGCCGGCGCCGAGGATCATCTTGTAACGCTCGTTGGTCTGCTGGGCGTTACCGAAGCCGGCGAACTGACGGATCGTCCAGGTCCGCCCGCGGTAGCCGGTCGGATACAGACCCCGGGTGTACGGGTATTCGCCCGGCCAGCCGATCCGTTCAAAGCCCGGGTACGCGCTGCCCTCCGGCGGCCCGTAGACCGGCTCCACCGGCATCCCGGAAAGCGTGGTGAAGTCCGCGTCCCGTTTGCGCGCGGCGTCGTACCGGGCCTGCCAGCGCGCCCGTCCGGCGTCGATCTCGTCGGCGTCCATGAGCAGGGCTCCTCCTCGGGTCCTCGACTGCACGTCGAGTGTAAGGCCCCCACCTGAACGATCGCTAAGTCACGTCGTACCCGTGGGTAACGTGAATTCCAGGTCGGCCGGCAGGCCGAGTACGTGGGCCCGACCAGAGTCCAACTCCCGCCAGGTGCCGGTGCGACGGTGGCCGTTGCCACCGTCGCACCGGAATGAGGCGTCTCCGGTGCCACGACGGACGGACGTATGTCATCCCCGCACGATTGCCACCGGCGGCCCACCGCCAGCCGAGGTCAGGAGACCGATCTCAGTAGCGGGTCTTCACGAGGAACATGTAACCAACCACCACGGTGCCGTTGTAGTTGTACATCGGCCAGCACTGCTGGGGCGACGTCCACGACGACACGTACGTCGGCCGCGCCGCCTTGCACGCCGCCATCGTCGGGTACATCGGGCTGTTGTAGTCCGCAAGAGCGGGCGAGGCGGTGCCCAGCACCAAGCCGCCGGCCAAGGCGGCAGCAGCGATGAGGGTGCGGCGGCGGGGATGACGCGAACTCTTCGCCATCTTTACTCCATCCTGGTGAGATCGTCCATTAAGGATCTTGACGCCAGGAGCATAGGGGCACCCACCGGGACACGCACGCTGGGCGGCTACCTCTACGGCCGACGCTGTCTTCGCCGCCCTCACCGCAGCATGGAGCCCACCGTCACGCCCGACAAGCTTCTTCGGCCGGCATCTAGCCAGTCCGACCTGTCGTGGGTCAGGCCGTCGGAGCTGCGGGCGCGTCCATCGCCACGTCGTCGACCCGGATGTTGACCTCGTCGACCCGCAGCCCGTACGCCTCGACCGCCTCGGTCACCCGGGCCCGCACCTGGCCGGTGATCTCCGGCACCGGCTGACCGGCCTGGATCACCAACACCAGGTTGACCACGGCGGCGTCCCCGGTCACGTGGGCCGAGCAGCCACGCCGGGCGTCGCCCACCTGATCCAGCCCGACCCGGTCGAGCACCGAGTTGAAGAACCGGGCCACGTCCCCGCCCAACTCGGCCACACCAGGCACCGCGCGGGCCGCCGCGACGGCGATCTTCTCGATCACCTCGTCGGAGACCTGCGTCGTCCCGCCGGCCGCCGCCGACGCCGTGGTCAGCTCCTGCGTCGCCTCGTGGTCCACGTCCCGCTCCCGCCCTCACCAACGACTGCCGGCCTCCGGCCGCACGCGAAGCGACCTCGCGCATCCGCGAGCTTACCGCCTCGTCGATCTAGGGACTATCGTCGTTCGTGGAGATCAACTCACGACAACCAGCCCTAGATCGGCGCGGCGGGGGTCAGCGGGCTAGCTGGGCGAGCAACTCGTTCGCTGCCGTGTACGGGTCATTCGCGCCCTCGGCCACCTGGGCGGCGAGTGTGGACAACTGCGTACCGTCGCGCAGTGAACCGATCCGGGCGCGGAGCACGCCGAGCGCGATCGCCTCGACCTCGGCGGCGGCCCGCGCCTCCTGGCGGCGGCGTAGCTCGCCGTGCTCGACCAGCCAGCCCCGGTGCTTGTCGATCGCCGCGGCGATGTCGTCGATGCCCTCGCCCCGCGAGGCGACCGCGCGGACCACCTGCGGTCGCCACTGCCCCGGGCCGCGCTCACCGAGGGCGATCATGCCCTGGATGTCACGGACCGTGGCGTCGACGCCGTCCCGGTCGGCCTTGTTGACCACGAACACGTCGGCGATCTCCAGGATGCCGGCCTTGACCGCCTGGATCGCGTCGCCCATGCCGGGGGCGAGCAGCACCAGCGTGGTGTCGGCCAGCGAGGCGACCTCCACCTCGGCCTGCCCGACGCCGACCGTCTCCACCAGCACTACGTCGCAGCCGGCGCCCTCAAGCACCCGGACCGCCTGCGGCGTCGCCGCCGCCAGCCCGCCGAGGTGCCCCCGGCTGGACATGGACCGGATGTAGACGCCCGGATCGGTGGCGTGGTCCTGCATCCGCACCCGGTCGCCGAGGATCGCCCCGCCGGTGAACGGACTGGACGGGTCGACCGCCAGCACGCCGACCCGGTGCCCACGCGCCCGCAGCGCGCGGACCAGCTCGTTCGTGGTGGTCGACTTACCCACCCCGGGCGAACCGGTCAGCCCCACGACCTGCGCCTGCCCGGCGTACGGTGCCAGCGCGGCGGCGATTGCCGGCAGCAACGCGTCGCCGTTCTCCACCAACGTGATCAGTCGGGCCACCGCGCGGGGGTCGCCCGTGCGGGCACGTTCGACCAGCAGCGGTACGTCCCGACTGCGGCGCACCGACGTGGTGCCCGCTGCCGGGACGTGCTCAGCCGCTTCGCTCACTGCGCCGTCTCTGTTCGCGACTGCGGGGCTCGCAAGATCGGCTCACTCCTCGCGCTCACTGGTTGTTCTCAGCCTTGCCCGGAACGTGGATGATCAGCGCGTCGCCCTGGCCACCGCCGCCGCAGAGCGCCGCCGCGCCGGTGCCGCCGCCGCGCCGCTTCAGCTCCAGGGCGAGGGTGAGTACGAGACGCGCGCCGGACATGCCGATCGGGTGCCCCAGCGCGATCGCGCCGCCGTTGACGTTGACCTTGTCCGGGCTGATGCCGAGGTCACGGGTGGACTGCACACCGACCTGCGCGAACGCCTCGTTGATCTCGATGAGGTCCAGGTCCGCGACGCTCAGGCCGCCCTTCTTCAGGGCGTGGTTGATCGCGTTCGACGGCTGCGAGTGCAGGGAGTTGTCCGGGCCCGCCACGTTGCCGTGCGCACCGATCTCTGCGAGCCAGGTCAGCCCCAGCTCCTTGGCCTTGGCCTTGCTCATGACGAGCACCGCGGCGGCGCCGTCGGAGATCGGCGACGAGCTGCCGGCGGTGATGGTGCCGTCCTTGGCGAAGGCGGGGCGCAGCTTGGCCAGCGACTCGACGGTGGTGTCCGGGCGGATGCCCTCGTCCTCGCTGATCACCAGCGGGTCACCCTTGCGCTGCGGGATCACCACCGGGGCGATCTCCTCGGCGAAGTGGCCGTTCTTCTGCGCCGCGGCGGCCCGCTGGTGGCTGGCCGCGGCGAAGGCATCCTGCTCGGTGCGGGAGATGCCGTGCTTGGTGCCGAGCCGCTCGGTCGACTCGCCCATCGAGCAGCAGTCCCACGCGTCGCTGAGCCCGTCGTGCGCCATGTGGTCCTTGACCACCACGTCGCCGTACTTGTAGCCGGTGCGCTGGCCCATCAGCAGGTGCGGGGCGTTGGTCATCGACTCCATGCCACCGGCCACCACGATGTCGAACTCGCCGGCACGGATCAGCTGGTCGGCCAGGGCGATGGCGTCCAGGCCGGAGAGGCAGACCTTGTTGATGGTCAGCGCCGGCACGGACATCGGCACGCCGGCCTCGACCGCGGCCTGCCGCGCCGGGATCTGACCGGTGCCGGCCTGCAGCACCTGTCCCATGATCACGTATTGGACCTGGTCCGGGCTGACGCCGGCACGCTCCAGCGCCGCCTTGATGGCGATCCCGCCGAGCTTCGTGGCCGGGAGGTCCTTGAGGTTGCCCAGCAGCCGGCCCATCGGGGTCCGCGCGCCGCTGACGATCACCGAAGCCATGCCTGCCTCCGAAGGGGTGCCGAGCTGTACGCCTTAACGATTGTTCGGTCAGACTAGCGCCATGGCTGAGAACTCCCCCGTCGAGCCCGGTGCGGACTACGTCACAGACATCGGGCTCCGCAAGATTGACCACGTCGGGATCGCCGTGGCCGACCTGGACGCCGCGATCGACTTCTACCAGCGAACGTTCGGGATGCGCTGCGTACACATCGAGACCAACGCCGAGCAGGGCGTCCGGGAAGCGATGCTCTCTGTCGGGCCGACCACCGAGGGCGGCTGTGTGCAGCTGCTCGCCCCGCTCACCCCGGAGTCGACGATCGCCAAGTTCCTGGACCGTAACGGGCCGGGCGTGCAGCAGGTCGCGTACACCGTGGTGGACATCGACGCGGCCTGCGCGGCGCTGCGCGCGCGGGGGATGCGGCTGCTCTTCGACGCACCGCGACGTGGCACCGCGGACTCGCGAATCAACTTCGTGCACCCGAAGGACGCTGGCGGCGTCCTCGTCGAACTCGTCGAGCCCGCCGCCTCCCACTGACCGCCCGAGCGCGCTCGCCCCGACCTCGGGCGGACCCGCGCCGGGCCCCGACGTCAAGATCCGCACAACTTCAGGGATGTAGTGGCCTCAGGCGCGGCGGAGGCACCTACATCCCTGAAGTTGTTGGCACCCGTACCCCCGTGAAGTCCGTTTGCGCGCACGTCAGTGCGCGGTTGGCGGGGCGGCCGGACACCTTCACGCATCGGCCGATGCAGTTTTTCACAGAGGACTTCCCGGCCTAGCTACCGTTCAGTAACGTCCGGCCCCACAGGAGCGCGACCGGTGCCGGATGTGTCGAATGCCGACATGGCGGTCGTGCCCACCGGCGCCGACGATGGCAGCACCCAGGCCCGTGCGGGTGCGGACGAACCGGAGGTCACCGTGCAGGACATCCTCGAAGCGATCATGGCGGCGGAGGAATCGAACGATCCAGACCGCGAGCTCGCCAGCGTCGCCAGGCTGCCCGTACCAGAGAGCTACCGGGGTGTGGTGGTCCGCGCCGAAGAGGCCCGGATGTTCGACGGCATGGCCACCCGGGACAAGGACCCCCGCAAGGCGCTGCACGTGCAGGAGGTGCCGACGCCGGAACTCGGGCCGGGCGAAGCCCTGGTCGCAGTGATGGCCAGCGCCATCAACTACAACACGGTGTGGACCAGCATCTTCGAACCGCTGCCCACCTTCAAGTTCCTCCAGCGCTACGGCCGGATCTCCGAGCTGACCCGCCGGCACGATTTGCCGTACCACGTGGTCGGCTCGGACGCGGCCGGCGTGGTGCTGCGCACCGGCCCCGGGGTGACCCGGTGGGCACCCGGCGACGAGGTGGTCGCGCACTGCCTCTCCGTCGAGTTGGAGGACGCGGCGGGGCACGACGACACCATGCTCGACCCGCAGCAGCGGATCTGGGGCTTCGAGACCAACTTCGGCGGGCTCGCCGAGCTGGCCATCGTCAAGGCCAACCAGCTGATGCCCAAGCCGCGGCACCTGAGCTGGGAGGAGGCCGCCAGCCCCGGGCTGGTCAACTCCACCGCGTACCGGCAGCTCGTCTCGCACCACGGGGCCAACATGAAGCAGGGCGACGTGGTGTTGATCTGGGGCGCCTCCGGTGGCCTCGGCGGGTACGCCACCCAGATGGCGCTCAACGGCGGCGCGATCCCGGTCTGCGTCGTCTCGTCGCCGGAGAAGGCCGAGTTGTGCCGCAAGATGGGCGCTGAGCTGGTCATCGACCGGGCGGCGGAGGGCTTCCGCTTCTGGAAGGACGAGGAGACCCAGGACACGGACGAGTGGCGGCGCTTCGGCGAGCGGATCCGTGAGTTGACCGGCGGCGAGGACCCGGACATCGTCTTCGAGCACCCGGGTCGGGAGACGTTCGGTGCCAGCGTCTACGTGGCCCGGCGCGGTGGGACCATCGTCACCTGCGCATCCACGAGCGGCTTCTTGCACCAGTACGACAACCGCTACCTGTGGATGCACCTCAAGCGGATCGTCGGCAGCCACTTCGCCAACTACCACGAGGCGTGGCAGGCCAACCGGCTGGTCGCGCTCGGCAAGGTGCACCCGACGGTGTCCCGCACGTACCCGTTGGAGCAGACCGGCCAGGCGGCGTACGAGGTGCACCGCAACGCCCACCAGGGCAAGGTCGGGGTGCGCTGCCTCGCACCCACCGACGGGCTGGGCGTACGCGACGGGGAGTTCCGGGCCCGGCACGAGGACGCGATCAACCGGTTCCGGGGGCACTGACCGGCACCGCCGGTTCCAGAGGCACTGACCGGCACCGCCGGTTCCAGAGGCACTGACCGGCACCGCCGGTTCCGGGGGCGCACCGGCACTGCCGGTTCCGGGGCACTGACCGGCACCACCGGACGGACGGTTGAACGCTGGATGGCCAATGCGGTGATCGGCCATTGTTCTTCCGCCCCATTAGCGGAAACCCGCACGGATCGAACAAAGGGCCTCGGGGTAACCCCCCGGGGCCCTTTTCCGCGTCACGCTCCGTGGCGTCCGACCTGCCCGGGACCTGCCAAGATCGCCGATTGGTCCACCCCCGCCGATCGCGGCAGTTGACCATGTAAAGAGGGCACGAAAGCTTCGCACCGCTCTTGCGAAGCACCCTGGGGCGTCTGCCAGTATGTCCCAATGCCCCAGCAGCAGTCCTCCCCTCTCGCGTTCTTCGATAACGCGAACTCGCAGCCAGATTTCACCGTCGGCCTGCGCGGATACAACACTCACCAGGTCGACGACTTCCTCGGCCGGATGACCGCCGCGCTGACCCAGTCCGAGCAGGCCCGTGCCGAGGCCGAGCAGCGGATGAACGACGCCCAGCGTCGGCTCCGCCAAGCCGAGCAGCGCATGAGTGCGCTGGAGCAGAAGCTCACCGACACGAACAAGCAGCTCGAAGAGAACAGCCGACCCACCCTCTCCGGGCTCGGCACCCGCGTCGAGCAGATCCTCCGGCTCGCCGAGGAACAGGCCAACGACCACCGCAACGAGGCGAAGCGCGAGTCGGAGGGCATCCTCTCCGCCGCCCGCCTCGAGGCCCGCGAGATCACCGACAAGGCGCGCGCCGAGGCCGCGGCCATGAAGGCCAGCGCCGAGCGCGAGGCGGGCAACCTGCGCACCGCTGCCGAGCGCGAGGCCGCCGAGGTCCGGGTGCAGGCCCGCCGTGAGGCTGACACCCTGCGCGCGGACGCCGACCGCGAGACCAAGCAGCTGCGTACGGTCACCGCGCACGAGGTGGCCGAGCTGAAGTCGACCGTCGAGCGGGAGGTCGCCACCCTCCGGGCCACCGCCGAGCGGGAGATCACCCAGCAGCGGGCGAAGGCCGCCCGCGAGGCCGAGGAGAAGCGCGCCGAGGCGACCAAGCTGCTGACCGACGCGCGGGACAAGCGTGACAAGGACCTCCAGGCTCTGGAGCTCCAGCTGGCCGAGCGCCGTGAGAAGTCCGAGCGTGAGGAATCCGAGCGGCACGCCGCCCAGGTGTCGCAGACCCAGAAGATGGTCAGCGAGGCCGAGCAGCGTGCGCGGGCCGCGCAGGAGCGGGCCAAGGAGATCGAGCAGCGTGCCGAGGCTCGGCGGGTCGAGTCGGAGCGCAACGCCGCCGAGACGGTGGACAAGGCCAAGGCACACTCCGAGAAGACGCTCAACGAGGCGAAGGCCGAGTCGCAGCGCCTGCTCACCGAGGCCCGCACCGAGGCCGAGCTGACCACGCAGGCCGCCCGCCGCGAGGTCGACGACCTCACCCGGCAGAAGGACGCGGTCACCTCGCAGCTGGGCCAGATGCTCTCCGGGCTCGCCGGCATCGTCCCGGGTATGCCGGCGGCGGCCGCTCCGGCGGCCAAGCCGGAGGCGAAGAAGACCGAGGGCGGTCAGGAGCGGGTGCCGGCGGAGACCGCCGGCTGACCCGAGGGCGTCGAGTTTGGGGCATCGACGGCGCGAGGTGACACTGGGTAACCGGTGCCACCTCGCGCCGTATGCGTTTCCCAGCCCGTGGTCTCCCCTGGCCGGAATGGAGTGAAGTAGCTCCCACAAGGGGCGTCCGTATCGCCCCAGCAGGGCCCGTTGCGTGTGAGGATGGGGGCATGTCGCACGGCGAGGAACTGTTCGCTCTCGGCGGGGACGTGACGACGGAGCCCAGCTTCGAGTCCGCTCTGCGGGGGTATGAGAAGAAACAGGTCGACCGGTATGTCGCGCGTGCCGAGCACGAGATCGCGACCCTCGCCTCCGAACGGGAACAGGCGTATACACAGATCCACAAGCTCGCCGGCCAGGTCGAGGTGCTCCAGCGCGACCTGACCCAGGTGCGCAAGCAGATGAACGTGGTCGACCGGGCCTCGTTCAAGCACCTCGGTCCCTTGGTCGGCTCGATCGTCACTCAGTCCGAAGAGCTGGCCGAGCAGATCCTGTCCGATGCGAACGTGGAGATCGAGGCCCGCCGTGCCGCGGCCGAGCACATCATCGAGGAGGCCCGCGAGCAGGCCGCGCGGGCACTGAAGGACTTCGAGATCGCCCTCGCCGCACGGCGTACCGAGGAGGAGCGGCACAGCGCCGCCCGCCGGGCCGAGGCGGAAGCGACCCTGCGGTCAGCCAAGGACGAGTCGGCGCAGCTGCTCAAGACGGCGCAGGACGCCCTGGCAAAGGCCCAGCAAGAGGCCACCCAGCTGCGGGACACCGCCAAGGAGATCCACACCCGGGCCCAGCAGGAGTCGACCAAGCTGCGCGAGACGGCCCGCGAGACGCTGGCCAACGCTCGGCAGGAGGCCAACGACCTGCGGGAGACCGCCAAGGAGGTGCACGCCAAGGCCCTGCAGGAGGCCAAGCGGCTCACCGACACGGCGACCGAGGCCGGTCGGGCCACCCACGCCAAGGCGCAGCAGGAGGCCAAGCAGATCATCGACGACGCGTCGATGGCAGGGCGGGCCACGCGCGCCAAGGCGCAGCAGGAGGCGGAGCGGCTGACCACGCAGGCCTCCGAGTCGGCCAAGCGCAGCCGTGCCGACACCGAGGCGTACGTGCAGCGGATGCGCGCCGAGACTGAGGCGTACGTGCAGCACTCCCGGGCGCAGACCCAGGAGGAGCTGGGCGCGTGGCGGGCCGGCGTGGAGCAGGAGGTCAACTCCCGTCGGGAGGCCGCCGACCGGGAGCTGGCGCAGCGGCGGTCCACGGCCGAGCAGGAGTTCGCCAAGCGCCGCGATGAGCTGGACAAGCAGCACACGTCCCGCCAGCAGGAGCTGGAGACCGCGTTCACCAGCCGTCAGCAGGAGTTGGATACGGGTTTCACCACCCGCCGCGACGAGCTGGAGGCCGAATACTCCGGCCGCAAGAACGAGCTGGAGACCGAATACTCGACGCGCAAGGACGAGCTGGAGACCACGTACACCGCTCGTAAGAACGAGATCGAGCAGGGCGCGGCCGGAATCCGCCAGGCGGCCGAGCAGGACGCGGCGGCGCTGCGTCAGCGGTCGGAGGCGGAGGCCACCGAGTTGCTGCGCGGGGCCGAGACCGAGGCCGGTGACAAGCGCCGCAAGGCCGACGAGCATGTCGCGGCCTCCCGTCGGCAGTTCGAGGAGTACGCGGCCACCACCCAGCAGCACCTGGCCACCACCCAGCAGCACCTGGCGGCCACCCAGCAGGAGTCGGCAGCGGGCCGGCAGCAACTTGCCCAGGTGATGTTGGAGATCGCCCAGGCCCAGCAGCAGCTTGCGGACCTGCGGCAGGAGACCTGGAAGTCCCGGCAGGAGTCCGACGAGCTCCAGCGGCAGATGGCCGAGCAGCGGTTGCAGAGCGTGGCCGGCCCGATCGACGGCCCGACCGCGAGCGCGCCGGCCACCGGCGACGGCGTGGGCAGGAGCGTGCCCGGCGGCGGGGACGACGGCGCGACGGTGACCGCCGACGTCGATTCGGTGACCGCCGATGCGGGCACGGCGTCCGGCTCGGGTGTGGGCACCGGACTCAAGGCCGAGCCCACCGACGTCAGGCAACCGGTGAATGCCGGTTCGGGGGACGCCGGGCAGTCCACGACCCGGCCGGTCGCCGAGCCGGTGACCACGGTGGACGGCGGCACGGCGAGCGCCGGGGTGGACGGCGAGCCGACAGTCGCCGCTGTTCCGGGCGTGGGTGGCCGAGACGCCAAGCCCACCAAGATCACCAGCACCGGCGAGAACGGCAAGCGGCCCACCAAGCCGACGACCGACGAGCGCAGCGCCAAGCCCAGCAAGGTCACCATCGAGAAGGATTGACCGCTGTCCGACGTGGCGCGGTGAGCCCCGGTCGCGGCCCAGAGTCATGATCGACACGACATTGCCAATGTCGGGGTATCCCGCTGCCCGGACACCCCGATATCAGCGATGTCGAGTGAATCCGGTCATGGTGTGGTGCGGTCCGGGGGTGGGTCGATAATCGGGCGACGGAATGGGCCCCACGCCACGAAGCGCTCGAACAGCTCCCTGGGCGCCGGCCCGTCGTAGGGGTTGAGCTGGTACAGGTCGTGCGCCGCCTCGTGGTAGAGCCCAGCGAGATAGATGGTCAGCGCCGCCGGGTCCGCGTCGAACTCGGCCTTGAGCAGCAGCCGGGCGTCCGCACAGGGCCAGGGCTGGCCGTCGGCGCGGCAACACCACATCGGGCGCAGCGGGGTGTGCGGCGTCCGGGCGCCGCAGGGTCGGGGAAGCATGGGGTACGGCCCGAGCCGCGGCTGCGGCAGCCCGGACATCGGCAAACGCGCCTGACCACCTGGTCTGGAGCCCGGCGGTGTGCAGCCGCTGGACGACCGCGACGACGAGGTGACGGTGACGGGCAGCGACCGGCCGGCATGGCGAGACGTGGGCATGAGGTGACCTCCTCGACAGGAAACACAGGTGTCGCCGGGCGACAGGGCTTCGGCACGGCGGAAGCCGGTCATCCGGTACGTGACAGTCTGCTGAGGACACCGCTACGGTCGGAAGGCATCGTCGCGTCTGGCGGCGTGACTGCGTCAATGACGTGGCCCGCCGGGCCGGCCGGTGGAGACAACCCCCCAACTGCGGAGGCACTGTGGAAGGCGACGCCGCGCCGACGGCCGACATGATCCGCGCCCAGTTGCGCCGGCTACGGACCGCCGCCGGGATGAGTCAGGAGGACTTCGGCCGGCTGGTGCACTACTCCGGCTCGATGGTGTCCGCGCTGGAGCTGGGTCAGCGTCCGCTGGACCGGCTCTTCCTGGCCCGCGCCGACGAGGTACTGACCACCGGCGGCCTGCTCGTCTATCTGCTCAAGCTCGCCGAGCGGGACGGCCAGCCGAGCTGGTTCCGGCCCTGGCTGGACGCCGAGCGCAGCGCCCGCCAACTGCGCTGCTTCCAACCCACGCTGATCCCCGGCCTGCTTCAGACCGAAAACTACGCCCGCGCCGTCATCCGCTGCGACGATCTACTCAGCGACGAAGAGGTGGAACGACGGGTACACGCCCGCCTGGATCGCCAGTCGCTGCTGGTTCAGCCGGAGCCGCCGCAGTTCATCGCGGTCATTGACGAGTTGGTGCTGCGGCGTAGCGGAGAAGACATTCGAGGACTGATGGTCGAGCAGATCACCCAACTGGTCGCCAGCCTGGCACGACCCCACGTCAGCTTGCACATCGTTCCGGCCGAGGTCGGATTGCACGTTGGCCTGTCGGGTCCGTTCAACCTGGCCCGCGGCGCGGACGGCGGTTGGGTGGGGCACATGGAGCACCAGATTGACGGCCTCGTGGTCGATGGCGACCATGAGGTGGCTACGCTGCTGGCGCGTTGGGAGATGATCAGAAACACTGCACTGCCCCGCCAGCAGTCGATCGAACTGATGAAGGAAGTTGTGACGTCATGGACCTGACCGACGCACGTTGGCGTACGTCCAGCCGCAGCGGTAACGGCGAGTGCGTCGAGGTGGCGGACAACCTGCCCGGGGCCGTCGGCGTACGGGACAGCAAGGACCCGTCCGGTGCGGTGCTGGTGTTCGCGCCGGCCGCCTGGCGGGCGTTCGTCGCTGTCGCCCGTCGTCCCACCGCCTGACCAGGGAGTCGTGATGCCTCAGCACGGCCCGTCAGCCGACGATCCGGACGCGCCCCCCGGTCCTCCGCCAACTGGAGCGCCGACGGCCGAAACACCACCGGCGGAAACGCCGCCTCCGGTGCCGGTCCCCGCGCCGGGGATCGACCCGGATGAGCCGCCAGCCGTCCCGTCCGGAAAGTTCGGTACGCCGGGCCGTCCGCTGCGCCGCAGCAGTTTCCTGATCGGCTTCACGGGTGCGCTGGGCGTGCTGCTGGCGTACACCCTCTATCTGGGGATTCGCAATGCCGGCGGCATCCTGGTGCTGGTGGTGATCGCGCTCTTCCTCGCGGTCGGCCTCAACCCGGCGGTGGTCCGGCTAACCCGCTGGGGCGTGCCGCACGGCCTGTCGGTGGCGGTGGTCGCGTTGACCGTGGTGCTGCTGCTCTGCGGTGGCGTGGTGGCGCTGGTCCCGCCGATCGTCACTCAGTCGGGGCAGTTCATCGACCAGATCCCGAGCCTGCTCGACGAGTTGCGCCGCAACCCGACGGTCAATGACCTGGTGGAGCGGTACGACGTGGTGGAGCGGGTGCAGAGCGCGGCCAACGCCCAGACGGTGGGTCGGGCGCTGGGCGGGGTGCTGGGCGGCGCGCAATTGATCTTCGGCACGGTGTTCCGGACGCTGACGGTGCTGGTGCTGACCATCTACTTCCTGGCGTACTTCAACCGGCTGCGTTCCCTGGGCTACTCGTTGGTGCCCCGGTCGCGGCGGGAGCGGGTGCAGCTCATCGGCGACGAGATCCTGGCCAAGGTGGGCGCCTACATGGTCGGCGCGCTGAGCATCGCGGTGCTGGCCGGCGCGACCACCTTCGTCTTCGCGCTGATCGTCGGGCTGCCGTACCCGTTCGCGCTGGCCGTGGTGGTCGCGGTGACCGACCTGATCCCGCAGATCGGGGCCACCCTGGGCGCGGTGATCGTGAGCCTGGTCGGCTTCGCCTCCGACCTGCCCATCGGCATCGCCTGCGCGGTCTTCTTCCTCATCTACCAGCAGGTGGAGAACTACCTGATCTACCCGAAGGTGATGCGGCGCTCGGTGGAGGTCAACGAGGTGGCCGCCCTGCTGGCCGCGCTGCTCGGGGTGGCGCTGCTGGGCGTGGTGGGCGCGCTGATCGCCATCCCCACGGTGGCCGCGCTGCAACTGATCCTGCGCGAGGTGGTGCTGCCCCGTCAGGAGATCCGCTGACGGCCCGGGTCAGTCAGCCTGATCCGCGAGCGGACCGGGGACGGGCGTGTCGGCGAACGAGGCGACCGTCCGGTCGGCGTACGCGCTGACGTCACCGGCCTCCATCGGGCCGTCCCAGGTCGTTGGCAGCGGCACCTCGACGGCGGGATTGACCCTCCGGACGATCTCGTCGAGCACCGTCTCCGCGTCGCCCACCCAGAGGTGCTTGGCATCCGGCACCCCGACGACCTCGGCCTGCGGCACCGCGGCGAACCGCTCCCGCGCCTCGGCCGGACGCAGGTAGTCATCGAACTCCGGCACCAGCGCCACCACCGGCCGACCGGAGGCGGCCCAGGTGGCCAGGTCCTCCGGGGCCGAGAAGCGCAACGGCGGGGAGAGCAGGATCGCCCCCGCGATCGCCGGATCGCAGCCGTACTTCAAAGCCAGGTCGGTGCCGAACGACCACCCCACGAGCCAGATGTTGGGCAGCTCGGCGAACTCCGCGTACTCGATGGCGGCGGCCACGTCGTACCGCTCCCCCACCGCGCCGTCGAACGCTCCCTCGCTGGTGCCGCGCAGGCTGCTGGTGCCCCGGGTGTTGAACCGCAGCACGGCCAGGTCGGCCAGCGCGGGCAACCGCCAGGCCGCCTTGCGGAACACGTGGCTGTCCATCATCCCGCCGTGGGTGGGCAGCGGGTGCAGGCAGACCAGGGTGGCCACCGGCGGCCGGTCGGCCGGCAGGGCCAGCTCACCGACCAGCCGTAGACCGTCGGCGGTGTGCAGCTCGATGTCCTCCCGGCGGCCGGGCAGGATCGACGACGCGCGGATCGCTGTGCTCACCACCCAAGTCTGTCCCGAACTCGCCGCCGCCGCCCGCCCAGGCACGAACAGGGTGATCCAGGTCGCTAAGCCCGGGGCGCGGGGCCCCAGCCGGGATCGCTCAGTAGCGCGGGGCGCCCCGGCCGCGCTGCACCGCCGGGCCGCGTCGCTCCCTGGCACGCCAGCAGCCGCTGTGCCAGTGCCGCCGGTCGGTCAGGTCACCCAGGCCGTCCGCCGGCCAGGCCACCAGGTGCGCCACCCCGGGTGGGATCTCCTGGTTACAGCCGGGGCATCGGTACGTCTTGACCGACGCGCCCGCGCCGATCCCGCGTACCTGCCAGGCGCCGTCGGTCCACTGCTGCACCGAGGCGACGCCCTGCCGGACGCGGTCGGCGTCCAGGTTGGCGTTGTCGTCCCGGCGAGGGCGATTGCGACGGGGGCTCACAGTCACCAAGCGTACGGTCCGTCGGGCGGGACCGACCCGGGGCGGTCACCAGGTCTCGGGCTGGTCCAGGTGCTCGGCCACCTGCGCCCCCTCCAGCACGGTGGCCGCGTCCTCCTCGGTGTACCCCTGCGCTGGCCAACCGAAGTCGACGCTCAGATGAGAAGCCTCGGAGAGGCCCAGCAATTCGAGGTAGTCGCCCTGGGGAGAGCGGTAGACCGGTTTGCCGCCGATCGTTCGGTTGCCCTTGTTGCGGGCCTCGGCGACGCCGATCGTGTGACCCAGATCGACCCGGATCCCGGGCGCGCTGGCCCGGGCGACCATCAACAGAACGGCGAGCCGGCCCGGGAGCTCTCCCACCCACGCCTCGCAGCCGGTGATCTGGGTGCCCGGCGGCAGTGCCGTGAGCCGCAGCGGCCCCCCGCAGCGGTACGCCTGGTCCAGCCGCAGCGCGGCGGCGACGTCGAACAGGTCCCTCTGGTCCTTGGCGACCACGCCCGCCCGGGCATACACCCCGGGGGCTGGCTGCCAGTGCCGCAGCCAGATCGGCACACCGTTCAGGCCATCGTCGCGCGACACCGATCCGTCGAAGACGCCGTTCCTGGACAGCTCCGGCACCATCGCCAACACGCCCTGGGCGCCCCTGCGCAGTACGTCGGCCGACGCGGCCAGCTCCAGGGTGACCGTTCGCCCGCCTACGTCGAGTTCGGCGCTCTCCACACCGTCCCGCACCGACCAGTTGAGGTACCGGGGCCCGTTCGGGGCGAACCCGAAGTGCAACACTCCCGCGTCGGCGCCAACCAGGTCCGGGCGGTCGGCCGCTCCCGCTACGCCGTCGGCCCGGGGCGGCATCGCGGCAACCACGGCGTCGGCCGGCCGGCCGAGCCCTGGCGGGACGTCGTCCGAGTCCGAGCCGTGGAGCCCCATCGGACCGATGGCCACGCCCACGCCGAGCACGGCCACCAGGCCGAGGGCGGTGCCAGCGGCGGTACGCCGGCGGCGTAACCGGGTGCGACCCCGGCCCACTGCGGCGGCCAGCAGCCGGTCGGTGTCCACGCTGCCGTCGGCGCGCTCCCGCAGCGTCCGGTTGATCCGCTCGTCGAGGTCGGTCACGATCGGCTCCCGTTCGTGGCCGGGGCACCGCAGCGCGCCCGGAGGTTGGCGAGCGCCCGCATCGCGTGGGTGCGGACGGTGATCGGCGAACACTCCAGGATCTGGGCGATGGTCGCGTCGTCGAGGTCCTCGTAGTAGCGCAGCACCAGCACCGCCCGCTGGCGGTCGGGCAGGCCGAGGATCAGCCGCCACATGGCGTCGCGGTCGGCCGCCTCCCCGCCGACGTCCGCACGGTGTGGCCGGTCGGCGAAGGTGTCGACGGCCACTTCGCGGTTGGATCGGCGGCGCCACCAGGAGTTGTTGGCGTTGACCAGCATCCGGCGCACGTACAGGTCGGGCCGGTCGGCGCGGGAGATCCGACGCCAGTGCACGTACGCCCGGGACAGCACCTCCTGGGTGAGGTCCTCGGCCCGGTGCTCGTCACCGGTCAGCAGCCGGGCCAGCCGGAACAGGGCCGGGCCGCGGCTGCCGACGTACTCCTCGAAGGTCACACCCAGCAGACGCCGCCGGAGCCCTCGGGCGTTGACCTGGTCAGCGGTGCGAGTGGTCGCGGAAGCCGCGGCGGGTCTTGCGGCCCAGGTAGCCGGCGGTGACCAGGTGCTCCAACAGCGGCGCGGGCGCGAAGCCCGGCTCGCGCAGCTCCAGGTACAGCTCGCGCTGAATGGCCAGCGAGACGTCCAGCCCGACCACGTCGAGCAACTCGAACGGGCCCATCGGGTAGCCGCAGCCCAACTTCATCGCGTGGTCGATGTCGTCGGCCGTCGAGTAGCTGGCCTCCAACATCTTCACCGCGTCGTTCAGGTACGGGAAGAGCAGCGCGTTGACGATGAACCCGGACCGGTCGCCGCAGACCACGCCGGTCTTGCCGAGCGTGGCGCAGACCGCCCGGGCGGTGGCGGTGGCCTCCGGCGAGGTGCGGATGGTGCGGACCACCTCGACCAGCGGCATGATCGGCGCCGGGTTGAAGAAGTGCAGCCCCACCACGTCAGCCGGCCGGTGGGTGGCCATCGCCACGTCGATCACCGGCAGCGACGAGGTCGTGGTGGCGAGCACCACGCCCGGCTTGCAGATCTCGTCGAGGCTCGCGAAGAGCGCCTTCTTCACGCTCAACTCCTCGACCACCGCCTCGACGACCAGGTCGACGTCGGCGAGGTGGTCGAGCGCGGCCGACCAGCTGATCCGGCCGAGCGCGGCGTCCCGGTCGGCTTCGGCGAGCTTGCCGCGCACCACGCCCTTGTTCAGCGAGGTCTTCACCGCCTCGCAGACCTTCGCGGACTTCTCCATGCCACGGGTCACCGAGACGACCTCGTAGCCGGCCTTCGCGAAGACCTCGATGATCCCGGTGGCCATCGTCCCGGAGCCCACCACGCCGACCTTGGTGATGGCTCGCGCACCGTCGGCGACCGCCGCCTCCGTGGCCACCGGCGTCGCCTCATCCGGTACGACCACCGGCGAGCCGGGCCGCTCGTAGGTGTAGAAACCCCGACCGGACTTCCGGCCGAGCAGCCCCGCCGTCACCATCTGCTTCAGCAGCGGCACCGGGGCGTGCCGGCGGTCCCGCCCGCCGCGCCGGTACATGGTGTCGAGGATTTCGTACGCGGTGTCCAGGCCGATCAGGTCCATCAGCGCCAGCGGGCCCATCGGCAGGCCGCAGCCGAGCTTCATGGCGGCGTCGATGTCCTCCCGGGTCGCGTAGTGCGACTCGAACATGCTGACGGCGTGGTTGAGGTAGCCGAAGAGCAGCGCGTTGGCGATGAAGCCGGCCCGGTCGTTGATGGTGACGTCGACCTTGCCGAGCCGGGCGCAGAGCGCCTCCACGTCGGCGACCACCTCGGGCGAGGTGACGACCGTGCGGACCACCTCGACCAACTTCATCACCGGCGCCGGGTTGAAGAAGTGGATGCCGATCACCTGGTTGGGCCGGGTGGTGGCCACCGAGATCTCGGTGACGCTCAGCGACGAGGTGTTGGTGGCGAGAATGGTCTCCGGCCGGCAGACCCGGTCCAGCTCCGCGAAGATCCGCTGCTTGAGGTCCAGGTGCTCGGGCACCGCCTCGATGACCAGGTCGACGGAGTGCAGCGCGTCCAGCCCGACCGCGAAGTGCACCCGCTCGTGCAGGGCGTCGCGGTCCGCCGCGGCGAGCTTGCCCTTGGCCACCGCCCGGTCGGTGGAGCCGGTGAGGGTGGCCCGACCACGTTCCAGCGCCGGCTCGGAGATCTCGACCGCCAGCACATCGATGCCGTTGCGGGCGAAGACCTCGACGATGCCTGCACCCATGGTGCCCAGCCCCACCACGCCCACGGTGCTGAACTCGCGCGCCATGACCAGCCTCCCCAGAGACTCCGCACGACCACTGAACGGCCGCTAAGGTTATGCGCGCGAGTCTGCCACGTGACGCTGGGTTGTCGAGGCGCCGTGGCATATTTCACCCACGGCTGCGCCCCGTGACCCGGGCCCGCCTCTAGGCGGCGGGCACGGTGGTGAGGGCCAGCAGCTCCGCGACGAACTCCGCCGGGCGCTCCAGGTGCGGGCTGTGACCACAGCCGGGCAGCACCACCTCGTGGTACGCACCGCCGGCCGCCGCGTACCGCTCCAGCACCGCCCGGGTCTGGCCGACCATCGGCTGCGGCGGGCAGGCCTCCTCGCCGGGCCAGCCGGGCACGAGACCCAGCGAACCCAGGTACGCCAGGTCGAACAGCGAGGTGTCCGAGACGATGACGTCGGCGTCGCCGCGTACCCAGGTGATCGAGGGTTTGTCGGCGACGGCCACCAACTCGTCGGCGAGCCGGAACCAGGTCGGCGCGAGCGCGTTGAGCACGCCGCGCTCCCCCGGCGCGGTGCCCGGCCAGTTATCCGAGGGCACCGCCGTTCCGGGGTAGTTGTCGTCCCCGGTGGCGGTGGAGAGCACGGTGTCCAGCAGCAGTTCCTCGTCCGTGCCCAGCGAGGCCGGATCGGCCACGTAGGTGGCCCGCAGCACGGCGCGCGGGCTCGCCGGAGCCTCGGTCTCACGGTCGCCGGCGGCGAGCCGGGCGACGAAGTCCGGGTTCGCCGTGCCGGCGCCGGTGCCGGCGAAGTCGGGGGTGGTCGGCGTGCCGGCCAGGTCGCGGGTGCCGCCGAAACCGTACGGGGAGACCGGTGCCGCGAGCAGCAGCGCGCCCACCCGGTGCGGATGGTCGACCAGCAGTCGCATCGCCACTCCGCCACCGAGGGAGTGCCCGACCACCACCGGACGAGCGTCGGCACCGAAGAGCGTCGGATCGTCCAGCAGGGCGGCTACATCGTCGGCGAAGTCCCGCAGGCCTCGGGTGGCGTCAACCGGGGCCGTCTCGGAGTCGCCGTACCCCCGCAGGTCGGGGGCGACCACCCGCAGCGTCGGCGGCAGACGCCGGACCAGCGGCTCCCAGAACAGCGCGGACGAGCAGTTGCCGTGGATCAGCAGCACCGGTGTGCCATCCGGCGGGCCGGCCACCCGTACCGCCTGGGTGATGCCGTTCGCCGTCACGGTCCGCTGCTCGGTCTCCATCCGCGGCATGCTGCCACGCCGGCCTTCGCCGGTCCAGGTGCCGGAGAGCCACCCGGCGGCGCTGCCCGGTGTGGCCGACCGCCAGGACATCCCGGCGGGTGCCGGCGCGCGGTCAGCGCCGCGCGCTGGGCGGCGTGGCCAACGGCAGCGGCAGTGTCGGTCGGACGTCCCGCCGGGACGGACCGAAGCTGAGCCCCACCGGATCGGTGTGCGCCACCCCGGGATCGAACAGGCGCAGCTCGGTACGGCCGAGCCGGATCACGTCGCCGTCGGAGAGTCGTTCCACCTCGGTGATCCGGCGATCGTTGAGCCAGGTGCCGTTGGTGGAGCCCAGGTCCCGCAGTGACGGGCCTTCCGGGGTCAACCACACCTCAGCGTGGCAACGGCTCAGGTGCGGGTCGTTGATCACCACGTGGCAGGTCGGCGCCCGGCCGATCACCTGCGCTTCGACCCGCAGTCGAAAGCTCGCCCCGCGCATCGGCCCACCCGCGACCGTCAACAGCGGCATCAGTTCCGGACGTTCCTCCATGGACAGTCAGCCCTCCACCCCGCACCGTCACTCCGCGCGTCAGCTTGCCATCAGACAGTAGTCGGCAATACCGACCGGCCGGTCAGCTCCTCGTCACCTCCCGGCCATCTACCGTTCGACGATTCGGGCGGGCCGCACTCGTCATCACTTCCCTGACCTGCACTGATCAACGATCGGTCGGGGCGGTGCGACGCCGGTCACACCGACCCGGATCGGAGACCTACCGGCGAGTAATTCTCGGGTCTAGACTTCCGCCATGACGGCTGTGCATGTCCCGGGTGTCCCGGTCATCGAGGCGGGCCGGCTGGTTTCGACCAGCCCGGCCACCGGCGCTGAGGCCGGTCGCCTCCCGGTCGCCACCGACGACGACGTGCGGCGGGCTGTCGACCGCGCCCGCGCGGCCAGCGAGTGGTGGGCCGGGCTCAGCTTCACCGGCCGCCGCGAACGGCTGCTGCGGTGGCGCGCTCTGCTCGCCAAGCGGATCGAAGAGTTGGCCGAGCTGGTGCACGTCGAGGGCGGCAAGCCGATCGCCGACGCCATCGTCGAGATCGTCACCGCGATCGAGCACATCGACTGGGCCGCCCGCAACGCCGGCCGCGTGCTCGGCCCGCGCCGGGTGCGGTCCCGGCTCATCCTCGCCGAGTTCTCCGGGCACCTCGAATACCAGCCGTACGGCGTGGTCGGCGTGATCGGGCCGTGGAACTATCCGGTCTTCACGCCGATCGGCTCCGCCGCGTACGCGCTGGCCGCCGGCAACGCCGTGGTGCTCAAGCCGAGCGAGTACACGCCCGCCGTCGGCCAGTGGCTGGTGGACAGCTTCGCCGAGGTGGTGCCCGAGCAGCCGGTGTTCACCGCCGTGCACGGGTTGGGCGACGTGGGCGCGGCGCTGTGCCGGTCCGGCGTCAACAAGCTGGCCTTCACCGGCTCAACCGCCACCGCCCGGAAGGTGATGGCCGCCTGCGCGGAGACGTTGACCCCGGTGCTGATCGAGGGCGGCGGCAAGGACGCCATGATCGTCGACAGCGACGCCGATCTGGACGCCGCCGCCGAGGCGTGCGTCTGGGGCGGCATGACCAACGCCGGTCAGACCTGCATCGGCATCGAGCGGGTGTACGCCGTCGACTCGGTCTTCGACGCCTTCGTCGACAAGGTGGTGGCCCGCGCCGGTCAGCTGACCGTCGGGGCGGAGGGCACCGACATCGGCCCGATCACCATGCCCAAACAGCTCGACGTGATCCGCCGGCACATCGACGCGGCGATCACCTCGGGCGGACGTGCCGTGCTCGGCGGCCCGAGCGCGGTGCAGCCGCCGTACGTCCACCCGACCGTGCTCGTGGACGTCCCGGAGGATTCGGCCGCCGTCCGCGAGGAGACCTTCGGCCCCACGCTGACCATCAGCCGGGTCCGCGACGCCGACGAGGCCGTCGCCCGCGCCAACGCCCTGTCGTACGGCCTGGGCGGTTCGGTCTTCGGCCGACGGCGCGCGGTGGCCATCGCCCGGCGGCTGCGCTCCGGAATGGCCTCGATCAACTCCACCCTGACCTTCGCAGGCATGTCCACCCTGCCGTTCGGCGGGGTCGGCGACTCCGGTTTCGGGCGGATCCATGGGGAGGACGGGCTGCGCGAATTCGGCCGGGCCAAGGCGATCACCCGGCGTCGCGCACGATCGCTACTGCCGTCGATGACCTTCGAACGGACCCCGACCGACGTGGCCCGACTCGTCAAGGCCATCAAGGTGATGTACGGAAGGTGATTGTCGGATAGCCGATCTTCAACAAAGATCGGCGTATCCGCATGTTTGTACCCCGTGTTCACGGCGGTACATTGCGTTAAATGGGCCACAATCGATTGCGCTACCGCCTTGTCGACAGTGACCAGTCATGGAGCGCCCGGCGGCGTCGCCACCGCGCGGACTGGCTGGCACGCACCTTCCCCGACATCGGCGACATGCACGTGGTCGATCTCGGCGGCCGGCTCGGCACCTGGCACCGCGCCACCGTCCGGCCAGCCCGGGTGACCGTCGTCAACCTGGAGCAGCCGCCCGCCGTCGTGCCGGACTGGGCCCACGTCGAACAGGCCGACGCCTGCGACCTGCCGTCGCACCTCGCCAAGGGCGACTACGACATGGTCTTCTCAAACTCCGTGCTGGAGCATGTGGGCGGGCACGAACGCCGGCTGCGCTTCGCCGCCACCACCCGCTCACTGGCCGACCGGCACTGGGTGCAGACGCCCTACCGCTACTTCCCCATCGAGCCACACTGGATCGCACCCGGGATGCAGTTCCTACCGGTACGCCTACGCACCGCGCTCGCCCAACGCTGGCCGTTGGGGCACAAGCCGACCCGCAGCCATGACGTCGCCATCCACCAGGTGCTCTGGACCGAACTGCTGGACCGCTCGCAGATGCGCCACTACTTCCCCGACTCGAGCATGCTGGTCGAGCGGGTGTTCGGCCTACCCAAGTCTCTGATCGCGGTGCGTACCGGGAGCTGAGCCGATCAGAAGAGGGTCAGCTCGTCCTTCTCGATGCCCCGCAGCTTGTCGTAGTTCACGACCACACACCGGATGCCCCGGTCGGTGGCGAGCACCCGGGCCTGCGGCTTGATCTCCTGGGCTGCGAAGACGCCGGCAACCGGGCTGAGCAGCGGGTCACGATTCATCAACTCGAGATAGCGGGTCAACTGCTCCACCCCGTCGATGTCGCCACGCCGCTTGACCTCCACGGCGACCGCACCGGAGTTCGCGTCCCGGCAGAGCAGGTCGACCGGGCCGATCGCCGTCATGTACTCGCGGCGGACCAGCGTGAACCCCTCGCCCAGGGCGCCAGGGTTGGCGGCCAACAACTCCTGCAGGTGCGCCTCCACCCCGTCCTTGCGCAGGCCCGGATCAACACCCAGCTCGTACGAGGTGTCCTGGAAGATCTCCTCCAGGGTGATCCGTAGCTCCTCGCCAGCCTTGTTGACCACCCGCCACACACCGGGGGCCTCCTCCAGCCGACACGGGGGGCTCATCCAGTTCAACGGCTTGTACGCCCGGTCGTCGGCATGAATCGACACCGACCCGTCCGCCTTCACCATCAGCAACCGGGTGGCCAGCGGCAGGTGAGCCGAGAGCCGTCCGACGTAGTCCACCGAGCACTTCGCAATGACCAACCGCACCCGACGAGGGTAACCGAGTACCCACCAGTCGCCAGCGAGCGGCACTGGCGCGTCGATGCGATGCTGGGTTCGTGTTCGAAGTCCTCACCGGCACTGGCCTCGCCGCATCGGCGGGCCTGAACGCCTACATACCCCTGCTCATCCTCGGTCTCCTCGGCCGCTACACCGACCTGATCGACCTCCCCAGCGGCTGGACCTGGCTCGGCAACGGCTGGGTCATCGTCATCCTGGCCGTGCTGCTGGTCGTCGAGACGGTGGCGGACAAGGTGCCCGTGGTCGACCACATCAACGACGTGGTGCAGACCATGGTCCGGCCCACCGCCGGCGGCCTGGCCTTCGGCGCCGGATCCTCGTCGGAGACGGTGACGGTCAGCGACCCGGGGAGCTTCTTCTCGTCCCATCAGTGGGTGCCGGTCGTCACCGGCGTGCTGCTGGCGTTGGGTGTGCACCTGCTCAAGTCCGCGGCACGACCCGTCATCAACGCGACCACCGCCGGGTTCGGCGCCCCGGTCGCCAGCACCGCCGAGGACGCCACCAGCGTGGTGGTCTCCCTGGTGGCGATCATCCTGCCGGTGTTGGTGCTGGCTTTCCTGCTGGGCCTGGTGGTCTTCATCTTCTGGTTCTTCCGCCGACGCTCCGAACGCCGCCGGGAACGCGAAGCGGCTCGCGCCGCCGGTTTCCGAGTCTGACAAGGTCGTACGCCGCTGGCCGGCACCCGGGACCGGGCGGGATGGCTTGATCGACTCGGGTTCCTGGAATCCGGGGCGTCCCGGGCGTCGGGACACCGCGCCGTCAAGGAAAGCGAGTCGATCAAGTCGTCGCGGGGCGTTCGGGCGCGGATCTGCCGATCGGCCGGGGGCCATATCGGGGCAGGAAAGAGCGACAAAAGCCTACGATCGGGCAAAAGACTAGAGGAGGTTGGCATGACTGCAGCGTTGGAGATGCCCCGAGTCCAGGAATGTGTGGTCGCCGCGTGCGCGTACAACCAGTCGGGTGACTGCCACGCCTTCGCGATCACGATCGGCAGCATGGATCACGCGCACTGCCACACCTTCGTCGAGTCGCCGATCCGGGGCGGTGTGGACAGCCTGATCGCCCAGGTTGGCGCCTGTCAGCGCTCCGACTGCCGGCACAACGAGCAGTTGGAGTGTCACGCGGCGTCCATCCGGGTCGGCCCGGACAACGACATGGCCGACTGCATGACGTACGCCGGCCGCTGACCCAGCGAGCTCTGAAGCAGAGCCGGATCAGGGCAGGTCGTTGGCGCTCCGGATGACCGTCACCAGGTCGTCGATGATGCCGGTGAGGGCGAAGTCCCTCGGGGTGAAGACCCGGGCAACCCCGGCGGCCCGGAGCGTGTCCGCGTCACCGGCGGGGATGATGCCGCCCACGACCACCGGTAGGTCCGCCCGGCCGGCGGCGCGCAGCCCGTCGAGCACCGCGGGCACGGCGGCCAGGTGCGACCCGGAGAGCACGGACAGCCCGACCAGGTCGACGTCCTCCTCGACGGCAGCGGCGACGATCTGCCCTGCGGTCAGCCGGATGCCCTGGTAGATGACCTCGAAGCCGGCATCGCGGGCGCGTACCGCGATCTGCTCCGCGCCGTTGGAGTGCCCGTCCAGGCCGGGTTTGCCGACCAGGAGCCGCAGCCGACCGCTGCCCAACTCCCGGGCGGTGGCGGTGACCCGCTCGCGGACGGCCGCGAGGCCCGGGTCGCCCGCGCTGCCGGTGGCGCCGGCCAGGCCGGTCGGCGCCCGGTACTCACCGAAGACCTGACGCAGCGCGCCGGCCCACTCGCCGGTGGTCACCCCGGCACGCACGCACTCCAGGGTGGCCGGCATCAGGTTCGTGGTGGTCGCGGCGTCCGCGCGCAGCCGGGAAAGAGCCGCGTCGACGGCGGTCGCGTCCCGGTCGGCCCGCCACCGGTGTACGCCGTCAGCGGCGGCCGCCTCGACCGCGGGGTCGACCTGCTCGACGGCTTCCGCACCGGCGGCGGTCAGCGGGGAGGGTTCCGTCTCGGCGTACCGGTTGACCCCGACCACGACGTCGGCCCCGGACTCCATTCGGCGACGGCGCTCGGCCAGTGCGGCGACCAGGGCGCTCTTGAGGTAGCCGGTCTCCACGGCGGCGACCACACCGCCCAACTCCAGCACCTTGTCCAGTTCGACCCGCGCCCCGGTGACGATCTCGTCGACCAGCGCGGTCATCACGTGCGAGCCGGCGAAGAGGTCGGGGTATTCGAGCAGATCCGACTCGTACGCCAGGACCTGCTGCATCCGCAGTGACCACTGCTGGTCCCAGGGGCGGGGTAGGCCGAGCGCCTCGTTCCAGGCTGGCAGTTGCACCGCACGGGCCCGGGCATCGCGGGACATCGTCACGCCGAGCATCTCCAGCACGATGCGCTGGATGTTGTTCTCCGGCTGCGCCTCGGTGAGGCCGAGCGAGTTGACCTGCACGCCGTAGCGGAACCGACGTTGTTTGGCCTCGGTGACCCCGTACCGGTCCCGGGTGATCTGGTCCCAGAGCACGCCGAACGCGCGCATCTTGGCGATCTCCTCGACGAAGCGCACCCCGGCGTTGACGAAGAACGAGATCCGCTGGACCACGTCGCCCATCCGCTCGGCCGGCACCTGACCGGAGTCGCGGACCGCGTCGAGCACGGCGACGGCGGTAGCTAGCGCGAAGCCGACCTCCTGCACGGGCGTGGCGCCGGCCTCCTGGAGGTGGTACGAGCAGATGTTGACCGGGTTCCACCGCGGCATCTCGCTCAGCGTGTATGCCACGACGTCGGCGGTCAGCCGCAGCGACGCCGCCGGCGGGAAGATGTACGTGCCCCGGGACAGGTACTCCTTGATGATGTCGTTCTGCGTGGTGCCGGCGCAGCGGGCCAGCTCGGCGCCCTGCTCCAGCCCCACGGTGCCGTAGAGGGCGAGCATCCACATCGCCGGGGCGTTGATGGTCATCGAGGTGTTCATGTCGGCGAGCGGAAGGCCGTCGAAGAGGGCCCGCATGTCGCCGAGGTGGGCCACCGGCACACCGACCCGGCCGACCTCACCGGCGGCCAGTTCGTGGTCCGGGTCGTACCCGGTCTGGGTGGGCAGGTCGAAGGCGACCGAGAGGCCGGTTTGCCCCTTCGCCAGGTTGCGGCGGAAGAGGGCGTTGGTCGCCGCGGCCGACGAGTGGCCGGCGTAGGTGCGCATCACCCACGGGCGGTCCCGCTCGGGCAGTCGAGGCGAAGATGCCGTCTCATCCATGGCCGGAGTTTAAGTTACCGTTCAGTAAAAGGGGCTGTGGAAAACCACACAGGTCCATGTCGGGGACGTCCGGGTGCCAAACGGGCGCAATGGCGCGGACCGCCATACCCGGGGCACCAGGCAGCCCTGGTCAGGCGCACACTGGACGCCATGGATGATGAGTTGGCGATCTCCGTACGGGGGCTGCGCAAGGCGTACGGCGAAAACGTGGCGGTTGCTGGCGTGGATCTCGACGTGCACCGTGGCGAGGTGTTCGCGTTGCTCGGCCCGAACGGCGCCGGCAAGACCACAACCGTGGAGATCCTGGAGGGTTACCGACACCGGGATGCCGGCGAGGTCTCCGTGCTCGGCGCGGACCCGGCCAAACCTGACGCCGACTGGCGCTCCCGGGTCGGCATCGTGCTCCAGGGCACCGGCGAGTTCGACGAGCTGACCGTGGCCGAGGTGATCCGGCACTTCTCCGGCTTCTACCCGGACGCCGACGACCCGGAGAAGGTGATCGAGCGGGTCGGGCTGGCCGGCAAGGCGAAGGCCCGCACACACACTCTCTCCGGCGGGCAGAAGCGCCGCCTGGACGTGGCCCTGGGCATCATCGGCCGCCCCGAGTTGCTCTTCCTCGACGAGCCGACCACCGGCTTCGACCCGGAGGCCCGCCGCGAGTTCTGGGAGCTGATCCGCGACCTCGCGGCGGCCGGCACCACCATCGTGCTCACCACCCACTACCTGGACGAGGCCGAGTCCCTCGCCGACCGGGTCGGCGTGATCGCCGGCGGTCGGCTGGTCGAGGTGGCCGCTCCCAACCGGCTGGGCAATCGGCAGGAGGCCCTGGCGACGGTCTCCTGGCGTACCCCGGAAGGGACGCTGGAGAGCGCGCAGAGCGCGACGCCGACGGCCTTCGTGGCCGACCTCGCCGCGCGTCACGGCGGCGAGGTCCCCGGGCTCACGGTGACCCGGCCAACCCTGGAGGACGTCTACCTCACCATGATCGGACACGCGCGATGACGACCACGACGAAGCCGGCGACGCCGGTCACCGCGACCCGCGGCCGGCGGCCGGGGGCGGGCGCGCTCGCCCTGCGCCAGGGTCGGCTGGAGATCACCCAGTTCCTGCGCAGCCGGGAGTCCGTGGTCTTCACGATGGGCTTCCCCATCATCATGATCCTGATCTTCGCGGCGATCTTCGACGGCACGATCGGCGGCGGGGTCAAGTTCACCCAATACTTCATCACCGGCATGATCGCGACCGGCCTGATGACGGTGAGCTTCCAGAACCTCGGCATCTGGATCCCGATCGAGCGGGACCGGGGCGTGCTCAAGCGCTACCGGGGCACGCCGATGCCGAAGTGGGTCTGGTTCGCCGGCAAGGTGATCATGGTGGTGGCGATCGGCATCGCCGAGACCGCGCTGCTGCTGGCCGTCGCGGTGGCGCTGTTCGACCTCGACCTGCCGGGCACCGCCGGCAAGTGGCTCACCTTCGGCTGGGTCGCCGTGCTCGGGGTGACCGCGTGCACGCTGTGCGGCATCGCGATCTCGTCGCTGGCCCGCACCGCCCGCAGCGGCTCGGCGGTGGTCACCCCGGTCGCCCTGGTGCTCCAGTTCATCTCCGGGGTGTTCTTCGTCTTCACCGACCTGCCCACCTGGATGCAGCAGGTGGCGGCGCTGTTCCCGCTCAAGTGGATGTGCCAGGGGCTGCGGTCGGTCTTCCTGCCCGAGAGCTTCGGCGCTCAGGAGCCGGGCGGCTCGTTCGAGCTGGGCCGAGTCGCGCTAGTACTGGCCCTGTGGTGCGTGATCGGTGTGGTGCTCTGCATGACCACCTTCCGCTGGACCACCAAACGAGACGGCTAACCGCCCCACCCCCACGCCCCGCCCCTCCCCTCCCCGCGCCCGCGCCCCTCCCCGCCGATCTAGGGCTCGTTGTCGTTTGTTGATCTCCAACGACAGCGCTTTGCCCTAGATCGACGGGGAGGGGCGGCGGGGAGGGGCGGCGGGGCGCGGGGCGGTGGGTTTAGTACGTGTAGAAGCCCTTGCCGGTTTTGCGGCCCAGGTCACCGGCGGTGACCATCCGCTGGAGCAACTCCGGCGGGAAGAACTTCTCGTCGGCGGTGTCGGTGTAGATGTTCTTCGAGGCGTGCAGGAGCACGTCCACGCCGGTCAGGTCGGTGGTGGCCAGTGGGCCCATCGCGTGACCGAAGCCCAGCCGGCAGGCCGTGTCCAGGTCTTCTGCGGACACCACGCCGGACTCGACCAGCTTGACCGCCTCCACCACCAGGGCGGAGATCAGCCGGGTGGTGACGAAGCCGGCGATGTCCCGGTTGACCACCACCACCGTCTTGCCGATCTCCTCGGCGAAGGCCCGTGCGGTGTCCAGCGTGGCGTCGCTGGTCTTGTAACCGCGAACCAGCTCGCAGAGCTGCATCATCGGCACCGGGGAGAAGAAGTGGGTGCCGACGACCGCCTCGGGCCGCTCGGTCACGGCGGCGATCTGGGTGACCGGAATGGCCGAGGTGTTGGTGGCGAGCACCGCGTCCGACTTGCAGATCTTGTCCAGGGCGCGGAACACCTCGTGCTTGATCTCCAGCCGCTCGAAGACCGCCTCGACCACGATGTCCGCGTCCGCCGCCGCCTCCAGATCGGTGGTCGGGGTGATCCGGGCGAGCGTCTCCTCGACCTCGGACGCCTCGATCCGGCCCTTCTCGGCGAACTTCTCCAGCGACTTCCGGATGCCGCCGAGCCCTCGGGTGGTGGCGGCCTCGTCCAGGTCGCGCAGCGTCACCTGCCAGCCCGCCTGCGCCGCCACCTGGGCGATGCCAGAACCCATCAACCCAGCCCCGACGACCGCGAGTCGACCCGCCATCTACTTCTCCCTCGCTGCGATTGAGTGCCTGCCTGCACCCTAGTCGGCGAGCCTGAACGACGACTAAGGGGCTGTCGGGAGACCCAACAGCCCCTGGCCTGGTCGGCGTCGGCGTCAGATGTCCAGCGAGGGTTCCTCCGGCGTGGTGCCCCGCTCGACCGCCACCCCGAGTGCACGCAGGTCGGCCACGAAGTCCGGGTAGCCCCGGTCGACGTGGTGCACGTGGGAGACCTCGGTGACCCCCTCGGCGCAGAGCCCCGCGATGATCAACCCCGCGCCCGCGCGGATGTCGGTGGCCCGCACCGGGGCACCGGAGAGCCTGTCCCGTCCGCGGACCACCGCGTGGTGCCCGTCGGTCTTGATGTCCGCGCCGAGCCGCATCATCTCGTTGGCGAACATGAACCGACCGTCGAAGATGTTCTCGGTGATCAGGGAGGCTCCGTCGCTGACCGCCGCCAGCCCGATCGCCATCGGCAGCAGGTCGGTGGCGAAGCCGGGATACGGCAGCGTCACCACGTCCACCGCCCGGGGTCGGTCGTCCATTCGTACGCGGAAGCCGTCCCCCCGGGTCTCCACCAGGCCGCCGGCCGCCACCACCTTGTCCAGCGCGACCTCCAGGTACGCCGGATCCAGCCCGGTCACCGTCACGTCTCCGCGGGTCATCGCCGCGCCGAACGCCCAGGTGCCGGCGACGATCCGGTCCCCCACCGTGGCGTGCCGCACCGGGCGCAGACCGGGCACCCCGGTGATCCGCAGCGTGGATGTGCCCGCGCCGGAGATCCGCGCGCCCATCTCGTTGAGCATCGTGCAGATGTCGACGATCTCCGGCTCCCGGGCCGCGTTGTCGATCATCGTGGTGCCCTGGGCCAGCACCGCCGCCATCACCAGGTTCTCGGTCGCACCGACACTGGGGAAGTCCAACACGATGTCCGCGCCGCGCAGCCCGTGCGGGGCGGAGGCGATGACGAACCCATGTTCACCGGAGATCTCCGCGCCCATCCGGGTCAGCCCGGAGACGTGCATGTCCAGCCCACGTGACCCGATGGCATCGCCGCCGGGATGGGCCACCCGCACGTACCCTCGGCGGGCCAGCAGCGGGCCGAGCACACAGATCGACGCCCGCAACCGTCGGACCAGGTCGTAGTCGGCTTCCGCGCCCGGCTGGTCGGGCACGTCGATGGTCACCGAACGGGACCGGGCCACGCCACCGCGAGCGACCATCGGGTCGACCGGGTCGTCCGCGTCGAACTGGACGTCGCAGCCCAGCCGGCGCAGCACCTCCCCCATGATCGCGATGTCGGTGATCCGTGGGACGTTCGTGATCACGCTGCGGCCCGGTGCGAGCAGCGCGGCGGCCATCAGTTTCAGCGCCGAGTTCTTGGCGCCAACCACGTGCACCGTGCCGGCCAGTCGGGCGTCACCGTGGACCCGGATGACGTCGACATCGTTGACCGCCGCATCGCCAGCGTCGCCAGGGCCCGCCACCACCGGCCAACTGGCGGTGCTGTCCGGCCGCACCGGGATCGTCAGATCGGGAATCCGTAGGCTGTGCGTCATGGCCGTCCACCTCACGCGCATCTACACCAAGGCCGGCGATGCCGGCATGACCAGGCTGAGCAACAACGAGCAGGTGCCGAAGACCGATCCACGGATCGCCGCGTACGCGGATGTCGACGAGTGCAACGCGGCGATCGGCGTCGCGCTCGCCCTGGGCGAGCTCGACGACGAACTGCGCGGTGTGCTGGGGTCGGTGCAGAACGACCTGTTCGACGTCGGCGCCGACCTGTCCACCCCGGTCGAGCCGGAGCCGAAGTATCCGCCGCTGCGGGTGACCGAGGAGTACGTCGAGCGCCTGGAGGGCTGGTGCGACGAGTACAACGCACGCCTGAGCAAGCTCGACTCCTTCATCCTCCCCGGCGGCACCGCGGGTGCGGCGCTGCTGCACGTGGCGCGGACCGTCGCCCGGCGTGCGGAACGGGCGGCGTGGGCGCTGGTCAGCCACGATCCGGAACGGACCAGCACGCTCCCGGCAAAGTATCTCAACCGGCTCTCCGATCTGCTCTTTATCCTGTCAAGAACGGCAAATCCGGCTGGAGATGTGTTATGGGTGCCGGGCGGCAAGCGCTGAACGTCGGTGCTCTGCACCACGTCGAGGTGTGTGTTCCCGATCTGACCGCCGCCACGCGTAGCTGAGGCTGACTCCTCGCCGTACGGCTGACGCTGCTCCAGGGCTGGCGGTCCCGTGATCAACTCCCGATCAGCAATGTCGGGGTGTCCAAGCCACCAGGACACCCCGACATCGCCAATACCGTGTTGATCACGCCCGCTCGACAACCCCGGCGCGAGGGGTCAGGCAGCCGGCCAGTCCTGGGAGGCCACACGCGGCGAGACCGCCCCCGGAGGGGCGGCCTCGAGCCAGGAGAGGAAACCGGTCACGGTCGACCGCGCCATGGCGATCTCCACCGGTGCGTGGTGACTGGTACAGCGGAGGATCACCCAGTCGGCCGGCATGGAGAGCCGTTCCTGACCCTCGGGCAACCGGCGGCGCTCCACCGCCAGCCCCTTGCGCGACAGCACCCGCTTGGGCCGGATCGCGAAGCTGAACATCCGGTACCAGCGCAGCTCGTCACCGGCGAACCGGCCGAAGCCGGGCGACCAGCCACGGCCGTCGAGCATAGTGGTGACCCGGACGCTGAGCCGGATGATGCCGCCGCTGCGGGTGACCAGAGCTCGCCGGCCGAAGAGGATGAGCAGCGCGCCGAGGATGACGAGAACGCCGATCCCGAACCCTTCGACGATCTCCATCCCCGGTATGACTCAGCGGCTCTGTGCGGAAACCGGGGTTGCGCTCTCAGCCAGCACGGTGACGCCGTCTGCGCTCACCGAGAGGAAGCCGCCGGCCACGTCGTAGGAGACCTGCTCACCGCCAGCAAGCTTGATGCGTACCTGGCCAGGCTCGGCGAGTTGGCCGAGAAGCGGCGCGTGCCCCGGCAGGACACCGAGCTCGCCTTCGGTCGTCCGAGCGACGACCATTTCGGCGTCACCCGACCAGACCTTCTCCTCGACGGCGACGAGCTCGACGTGAAGCTGCTGTGCCACGCTGTCTCCTTGCTGCGGCTACGGATTGCCGAAAGTCTAGCCTGACGCCGCCGCGCCCCCAACACGGGTTGGGGAGAACTGCGCCACGCCTACTTGGTCTTGTTCAGGAATTCCGGGTGCTCCAGCAGGAACGGGTCGAGTTGCTCGCCATGCAGGGCGGTGAAGAAGTCTGGGACACCTGCTTGGAACTGCTCGCCCAGGTATTTCTTGCCGTCGAAGACCCCACCACCGGGGAGCTTGATCATCTGGATGGTGTTGGGGCGGATGTCCTTCAGGGCGAGCCCGAAGTCGACCACGCTGTTGCCCCGCCCGTTGAAGATCAGCGACTGGCCCGCCGCACGGAGCACCTTGTCCAGCTTGATCGGGTTGGCCACCACGTCGGAGCTGAACGCCTGGCCGACCATCGCCTTGACGAACTGCTGCTGGTGGCGCTGCCGGCCGTAGTCGGAGTCCGGGACGCCGTTCTTCGGGTAACGCTGCCGGACGTAGTCCAGCGCCTGCCACCCGCTGAGGTGGTGGTTGCCCTTCTTGTAGATCGCCTGCGGGCCGACGTAGCCCTCGCCGCGCGTATTGCCCGGCCGTGGCTTACCGTCCGGCTGCTTGTGCTCGGACTTCACGTCCCGCTCGATGTACATGTCGACGCCGCCCATGGCATCGACGATCTTCTGGAACCCGGTGAAGTTGATGATCGCGCCGGCGTCGAAACGCTTGATGCCCGTCACGTTCTGCACCGTGGTGGCCAGCAGCTCGAAGCCCCGCGCCGCGTCGGGGTTGCCCCCCGGCACCTTACTGCCGAACGACATGGCCGCGTTGATCTTCGTCGTCTCGCCGAGGAAGTCGGCCTTCTTGAACGCCGGGATGTGCACGTAGAGGTCTCGCGGCAGCGAGAACAGGTAGGCGCGGTCCATCGACGCCGGCACGTGCAGCACCATGATCGAGTCGGCAAGGGGCGCCGCCGTCGGCGTACGCGGGTCGATGCCGACGAGCAGGATGTTGAGCGGGCCCTTGATTTCGCTCTTCTTCGCCTGGGCACCCGCCGCCTGATCGCCGAACAGGTCGGCCTTGCCGACCGCTCCCTCGTAGCGCGCCATGAGCACCTCAGTGCCGACCAGCACCGCCCCGCTGAGCACGGTCAGCACAGTGCCGAACACCGTGCAGATCCTGGCCCAGCGCGGCACACCCCGCCAGACGGACCTCTTGCGGCCACTCTTGCCGGCCTTACCCACGAGCATCTCCGTTCGTTACGCCCACGAGGAGGAAGACGGGCGCACGTCGCCGAAAGGTTGCAAAGATCAACGCTCGTTCAGGTGAGCGCGCGGACCGACCGTATCTCGGGTGGGTCGGGACCGACGACCACGAGTAACGGACCGCGACGATGGTAAGACGCGAACATGAACAAAAGACTGCCCCGGCATTGCCGGGGCAGTCTTTTTGTTGCAGATTCGATCGAGCTGTCAGTCCTTCATCAGCTCCGCAGCCTTGGCCTCAAGGTCCTCGAGACCGCCACACATGAAGAACGCCTGCTCGGGGAAGTGGTCGTACTCACCCTCGCTGATCTTGCGGAACGCCTCGATGGTCTCCTTGATCGGGACCGTCGAGCCCGGCACGCCGGTGAACTGCTCAGCAGCGTAGGTGTTCTGCGAGAGGAAGCGCTCGATCCGCCGGGCCCGAGCCACGGTGATCTTGTCTTCCTCGGAGAGCTCCTCGATACCGAGGATGGCGATGATGTCCTGCAGGTCGCGGTAGCGCTGCAGGATCCGCTTCACCTCGGTGGCGACCTGGAAGTGCTCGGCGCCGACGAACTCCGGGGCGAGGATCCGGGACGAGGACGCCAGCGGGTCCACGGCCGGGTAGATGCCCTTGTCGGAGATCGACCGCTCCAGGTTGGTGGTCGCGTCCAGGTGGGCGAACGTGGTGGCCGGGGCGGGGTCGGTGTAGTCGTCCGCCGGCACGTAGATCGCCTGCATGGAGGTGATGGCCTGGCCCCGGACGGAGGTGATCCGTTCCTGGAGCTCGCCCATCTCGTCGGCCAGGGTCGGCTGGTAACCCACGGCGCTCGGCATACGGCCGAGCAGGGTGGACACCTCCGAACCGGCCTGCGTGAAGCGGAAGATGTTGTCGATGAAGAGCAGCACCTCCTGCTTCTTCACGTCCCGGAAGTACTCCGCCATGGTCAGCGCGGAGAGCGCCACCCGCAGCCGGGTGCCCGGCGGCTCGTCCATCTGGCCGTAGACCAGCGCGGTCTTGTCGATGACGCCGGACTCGGTCATCTCGGCGATGAGGTCGTTGCCCTCACGGGTGCGCTCACCCACGCCGGCGAACACCGACGTACCACCGAAGTTGCGGGCCACCCGGGTGATCATCTCCTGGATGAGCACCGTCTTGCCCACGCCCGCGCCGCCGAACAGGCCGATCTTGCCGCCCTTGACGTACGGGGCGAGCAGGTCGATGACCTTGATGCCGGTCTCCAGCATCTCGGTCTTCGGCTCCAGGTCCGCGAAGGCCGGGGCCTTGCGGTGGATGCCCCACCGGTCGTCGGCCTGGAGCGTCTCACCCTCGGTGAGGTTGAGGCACTCGCCGATCGCGTTGAACACGTGGCCCTTGACCGCGTCGCCCACCGGAACGGTGATCGGCTCACCCCGGTCCTTCACCTCCGCGCCACGAACCAGGCCGTCGGTCGGCTGCATCGAGATGGCACGGACCAGGTTGTCACCCAGGTGCTGGGCAACCTCCAGGGTCAGCGTCTTCTCACCGCCCGACAGGTTCACCTTGACGTTGAGGGCGTTGAACAGGGCCGGCATGGCGTCGCGCGGGAACTCGGCGTCGACGACCGGGCCGATGACCCGGACCACGCGACCCGTGGCCGTCTTGGTCTCTACTGGTGCAGTCATCACACTTCACTTCCCGACGCGGCCAGCGCGTTCGCGCCGCCGACGATCTCGCTGATCTCCTGGGTGATCCCGGCCTGCCGGGCCGAGTTCATCTCACGCGTGTACTTGTCGATCATGTCTTCGGCGTTGTCGGTGGCGCTCTTCATCGCCCGCCGCCGTGCCGCCGACTCACTCGCCGCCGACTCGATCAACGCCGCGTAGATCCGCGTGTTGATGTACCTCGGAAGGAGCGCGTCGAGCAGCGCCTCCGCCTCCGGCTCGAACTCGTACGCCGGCAGCAGCCCCTCGGAGCGCGGCCGGTCCTCCACCTGCATCGGACCGATGACCTTGGTGACCGGGGTCTGCGTCATCAGCGAGTGGAACTCGGTGTAGACGATGTGCAACTCGTCGACGCCGAGCACCCCGTCCGCCCCGGCACTGCCGTCGACGTCGTCCGCACCGGCCGTGAACGCCTTGATCAGCGTCTCACCAACGGTACGGGCGTCCTCGAACGACGGCTGCTCGCTGAACCCGGTCCAGTTCGCCTCGATCGACCGGTCGCGGAACCGGTAGAACCCGACGCCCTTACGCCCGATGACGTAGAGCACCGGCTCCTTGCCGTCCGCCTTGAGCCGAGCGATCAGCGACTCCGCCATCCTGATCGCGTTGGAGCTGTAGCCGCCGGCCAGGCCACGGTCGCTGGTGACCACCAGGACGCCCGCCCGCCGCACCCGCTCGCGCGGGGTCAGCAGCGGGTGGTCGATCCGCGCGTTGGACGCCAGCGCCGTGAGCACACCGGTGATGGCCTGGGCGTACGGCAGGGACGCCTGCACCCGGGCCTGAGCCTTGGCGATCCGGCTCGTCGCCACGAGCTCCATCGCCTTGGTGATCTTCTTCATCGACTTCGCCGAGCGGATTCGTTGACGAAGAACGCGTACCTGAGCGGCCATGGGATCAGCTCTCGGCCGGGCGGTCGGTCGCGCCGTCGCGGAAGCGGGTCACCGTCTCGCGGTTCTCGTCGCCCTCGAGCGGCTTGGCCGGCTCGTCGTTGACCCGACGCTCGTCCTCCTTGCCGAGGAAGACCTGCTTGAACTCGCTGATCGCGGTGTCCAGGGAGCCGATGATGTCATCGTTCCACTGGTTGTCGGCGATTCCGGCCAGCACACCCGCGTGCTTGTGACGCAGGTACTGGAGGAACTCCGACTCGAAGCGCTTGACCTCACCCACCGGGATGTCGTCCAGCTTGCCCTCGACGCCGGCCCAGACCGAGACGACCTGCTCCTGCACCGGGTACGGCGAGTAGTTCGGCTGCTTGAGCAGCTCCACCAGGCGCGAACCGCGGTTCAGCTGGTTCTGCGAGGCCCGGTCCAGGTCGGAGGCGAAGGCGGCGAACGCCTCCAGCTCGCGGTACTGGGCAAGGTTGAGCCGCAGCGAACCAGCGACCTTCTTCATCGGCTTGACCTGCGCGGCGCCGCCGACCCGGGAGACCGAGGTGCCGACGTTGATCGCCGGACGAACGCCCTGGTTGAACAGGTCGGTCTCCAGGAAGATCTGGCCGTCGGTGATCGAGATGACGTTGGTCGGGATGAAGGCCGAGATGTCGTTGGCCTTCGTCTCGATGATCGGCAGGCCGGTCATCGAGCCGCCACCCAGCTCGTCGGAGAGCTTCGCGCAGCGCTCCAGCAGGCGGGAGTGCAGGTAGAAGACGTCACCCGGGTACGCCTCACGGCCCGGCGGACGACGCAGCAGCAGCGACACGGCCCGGTACGCCTCGGCCTGCTTGCTCAGGTCGTCGAAGACGATCAGGACGTGCTTGCCGCCGTACATCCAGTGCTGCCCGATGGACGAGCCGGTGTACGGGGCGAGGTACTTGAAGCCGGCCGGGTCGGAGGCCGGGGAGGCCACGATGGTGGTGAACTCCATCGCGCCCGCCTCCTCGAGCTGCCCCTTGATGGAGGCGATCGTGGAGGCCTTCTGGCCGATGGCGACGTAGATGCAGCGAACCTGCTTCTTCGGGTCGCCGGTGCGCCAGTTGTCCCGCTGGTTGAGGATGGCGTCCAGGGCGACCGTGGTCTTACCGGTCTTCCGGTCACCGATGATCAGCTGCCGCTGACCCCGACCGATCGGGGTCATCGCGTCGATGGCCTTGATGCCGGTCTGCAGCGGCTCGGAGACGGACTGCCGGGACATCACGTTCGGAGCCTGCAGCTCCAGCTCGCGGAAGCCCTCGTTGGCGATGTCGCCAAGCGCGTCGATCGGCTCGCCAAGCGCGTTGACCACGCGGCCGAGGAAGGCATCGCCGACCGGAACGGAGAGAACCCGCTCGGTGCGCTTGACGCGCTGCCCCTCCTCCAGCTTGGCGGAGTCACCGAGAACGACGACACCGATCTCCCGGACGTCGAGGTTCAACGCCACGCCGAGCGTGCCGTCCTCGAACTCCAGGAGCTCGTTGGTCATGGTCGAGGGCAGGCCCTCGACGTGGGCGATACCGTCGCCGGTGTCGGCGACGGTGCCGACCTCCTCGCGGGAGACGTCGGACGAGTAAGAGGAGACGTAGCGCTCCAGGGCGCCGCGGATCTCCTCCGTCGAGATGGTCAGCTCGGCCATCCTCTGCTTCCTTAAAATTCAGGGGCCCGGGATACCTAGTACCAACCGGTCCGAATGGCGTCTGTCAATCCGGGCGCTGCGCGGCGGGCCGCCCCATCGCTGGGCGGCAGAGCCGCTCAGCGCTTCGCGAGCGCGTTGCGGGTCTCGTTGAGGCGGCGCAGGATGGTGCCGTCGTACAGGTCGGAGCCGACCCGAACGCTCACGCCGCCCAGGACCGCGGGGTCGACCGTCTGCTTGACGGAGACCTCTCGACCGTATATCGCGGCGAGGCTCGCACCGAGCCGGCGCTCTTCCTCGTCACTCAACGGGGCCGCCACGGTGACGTACGCCACCTGCCGGTCCCGCCGTTCGGCGGCGAGTTCCACGAGCCGGGTGAGCGATCCGCCGAAGGAGCGCCCCCCGAAGCCGGACAGCGCCACCTCGATGAGACGGACGGTGGCCAGGCGAGTCTTGCCGGCCAACAGCTCGCCGACCAGGACCCCCCGCTGGTCCACCGGAGCCGCG
Organism: Micromonospora sp. LH3U1; assembly: GCF_028475105.1. Lineage (NCBI taxonomy): Bacteria > Bacillati > Actinomycetota > Actinomycetes > Micromonosporales > Micromonosporaceae > Micromonospora > Micromonospora sp. LH3U1. The sequence goes on from NZ_CP116936.1 coordinate 5,910,988, forward strand.
GAGTTGGACAGCACCGCCGAGAGCGCGGGCTGGCCGGCGACGACCTGCCCGAAGCGGAACAGCTCGTCCTCGACCTCGCCCAGGTCACCGGCGGCTTCGACGCTGGCCAGCACCGCCTCCACGCCGAGCCGCTCGACGGCGTCGAGCAACTCCGACGGTGCAGACCAGCGGCCGGAGACCAGCGTGGCGAGCAGTTCGAGCGCGCCATCGCCGACCTTGCCGCGCAGCATCCCGCCGAGCAGTTCGGCGCGGTCCGCGCCGGACCGGGCCGGGTCCGAGAGCGCCCGGCGCAGCCGAGGCTCCCGTCGCAGCAGCCCGGCCACGGCAAGCAGGTCGTTCGCGGCATGAGCCACGGCGACCGCGTCGGTGCCGCGGACGTACGCGTCGAGGCGCTCGGCCGCGACCTTGTACGACTCCCGGCTGGCGGCCTGCATCAGCGGGCCCCCGTGCTCTCAAGGCCGCCCAGGAACCGATCGACGGTGCCCTTGCGCCGCGCCTCGTCGGCCAGCGACTCACCGACGATCTTGCTGGCCAGGTCCACCGCGATCGTGCCGACCTCGATGCGCAGCTCACGCACGATGGTGGCCCGCTCGGCGGCGAGCGCGTCCTTGCCAGCCTGGATGACCCGGTCGGACTCTTCCCGCGCCTTGGCGAGGATGTCCTGCCGGATGCCCTCGGCGTCGGCCCGAGCGTCGTCACGGATCTTGGCGGCGTCGGTCCGAGCCTCAGCGAGCTGGGCGCGGTATTGCTCGAGCAGCTGGTTCGCCTCGGCCTGGGCGGCCTCGGCGCGCTTGATGCCGCCCTCGATCGCGTCGACCCGAGCCTGGAACGTCTGCTCCATGCGCGGGAAGACGAACTTCATCAACACGAAGCAGAGCACGGCGAAGGCGACCGAACCAACCACGATCTCCTGCCAGAGCGGGATGATCGGGTTGTGGGTCGACTCACCACCCTCAGCGGCGAGGAAAAACATGGTTACCTCCCGGTCGAAGGGCGGAATCAGGCTGCAGTGCCGGCCCAGATGAAGCCGAAGGCGATGCCCAGCAGCGCCAGCGCCTCGATGACGGCGAAGCCGATCCAGACGTAGGGCAGGGTCATCCGGGACGACTCCGGCTGACGGGCGGTCGACTGGATGTAGGCAGCGAAGACCAGGCCAACGCCGATGCCCGGGCCGATGGCGGCGAGACCGTAGCCGATGGCAGCGGTGCTACCGGTGACCTCGGCGAGAACGCTAGCGTCCATTGGTGTGGTTCCTCCTGGTTATCACACGTGACTCTCACGCGGGACGACAACGGATGGTGCGGTGGATCAGTGCTCGTCGGCGAGCGCGCCCTGCACGTAGCTGGCAGTGAGGACGGTGAAGACGTATGCCTGCAGGCAGATCACCAGGAACTCAAGGAAGGTGAGCGCGATGGTCATCACCCAGGAGAGCACCGAAACCGGAGCCAGCCAGGCGTTTGCGCTCAGCATGGCGAAGCCGCCGAGCGTGAAGACCAGCAGGAGCATGTGACCGGCGAACATGTTCGCGAAGAGACGAACCGCGAGCGAGAACGGCCGGACGATGAAGGTCGAGAAGAGCTCGATCGGGATCAGCAGCGGCAGGATGTACCACGGTGCCGGCGGGATCAGCGAGTTCTTGAAGTACTTCACGAAGCCGTGGTGCCGGATGCCGATGTAGTTGAACAGCACGTAGCTGATGATCGCGAGGATCGCCGGGAAGGCGATGTGCGAGTTCGGCGAGATCTGGAAGAACGGGATGATCGCGAACGCGTTCGTCAACAGCACGAAGCAGAACAGCGTCGTGAAGTAAGGGGCGAACCGCACACCCGCGTGACCGATCATGTCGACCGCGATGTTGTTCCGCACGAAGCCGTAGATCGACTCGGCGAACCACTGCTTCTTGGTCGGCACCAGCTGCGGGTTCCGGTAGGTCGCCAGGAAGAAGATGATCAGGACGCCGACCGCGATCCAGACCATCGCCGTGATCTTGGTGAACCAGTACGAATTTTCTGCACCCCAGGGCAGGATGCTGGGCAGGTAGAAGTCCTCCACACTGGGTGGGAATGCCGCCTGGCCCGCTGCCAGAACGTTCGCCTGTCCGAACACCGCGTCCCTTCCTAAGTAGGCGTGCCGAGCCGGCGGACGACGAGGATGATCCCCCCGGCCATGCCGAGCACGACGCCGATCCCAGTGGCGACGCCACCGGTGTCGAGCCACTGGTCAACCAGCCAGCCGATGAAACCCCACACGAGCATGCCTCCGATGAGGTAGCTGAGCGCGGTCCAACCCTGACCGGCGCCGGACGGATAATCGTCCGGTTCACCGGCGGGACGGGGGGTTTGGTCACCAGCCATGACGGGGCGAACGATATCAGCCGGGAAGACGAGGCTGTGCCTCACCCCCCGCACAACCGTGGTTGTGTGGGCATCTCGTGGGCGCCGTCGTCTGTGGGCACGCTACTCCCCTTCCGCCCGTCGGAAAATGACCGGAGGCCGACACATTGCGGCGCGTCCGCTGGTTGGGACGACGACCGGCCGACGGCCAGGTCAGCCCCGCGGCCGACGGGCGTGCACCGTGGTCAGCCACCAGATGTGCACCGCCGTCCACACTGCCACCCCGGCGACGATGCCGAGGCAGAGCGGGATCAACCCGGGCCAGCCGGTGGATGCCACCGCCACCATCACCACACCCAGCAGGGTGAACTTCAGCACGTACAGGCCCAGCCCGAGCGGCAGCAGCAACTGCGGGTTGATCTGGTCGGCCCGGGCCAACACCACTGTGGTGAGGGTGTAGCTGAGCACCGTGACGCCGACGCCGGCCGCCCCGCCGAGCGCGGCCGTCGCGCCGCCGGTCACCCCGCCCACCACGGCGGCGACCGCGGCGAGCGCCGCCGACGCGGCCAGGAGCACCGGCAGGTGTCGCAGCCGCCAGCGCCGGTCGGCGTCCGCCTCGACCATCCCGGGCTCAGCCACGGGGGTACGCCGGGAACGCCGCAACCAGCTCAGCCACCTCGGCACCGACCCGGGTCAGCTCGTCGGCGCCGCCCGGTGCCCCGGGATCGGCCCGCACGGCACGGGCGATCAAGGTCGCGACCTGCCGCAACTCCCCCTCCCGCATTCCCTGCGTGGTGACGCTCGGCGTGCCCACCCGGATGCCGGAGGCCACCATCGGCGGCTGCGGGTCGTACGGGATGGCGTTCTTGTTCAGGGTGATCGACGCGGCGTCGCAGCGTCGCTCGGCGTCGGCGCCGGTCACCCCCAGCTCCCGCAGGTCGATCAGGGCGAGATGGGTGTCGGTGCCGCCGGACACCGGGCGCATCCCCTCGTCGGCCAACCCGGCGGCGAGCGCCTGGGCGTTGCCGACCACCTGCCTGGCGTACGTCTGGAACTCCGGTTGGGCGGCCTCGCGCAGCGCGACCGCCTTCGCGGCGACCGCGTGCATCAGCGGGCCGCCCTGCGTGAACGGGAAGACCGCCTTGTCGATCCGCTGGGCCAGCGACTCGCGGCAGAGGATCATGCCGCCGCGCGGGCCGCGCAGCACCTTGTGGGTGGTGGCGCAGACGACGTCGGCGTACGGCACCGGGGACGGGATCGCCCGGCCGGCGACCAGGCCGATGAAGTGCGCGGCGTCCACCATCAGGTACGCGCCGACCTCGTCGGCGATCTCCCGGAACCGGGCGAAGTCGATCAGGCGGGGGTACGCGGTGGCACCACAGATGATCAGCTTGGGCCGGTGCGCCCGCGCCAGGTCCCGTACCTCGTCGTAGTCGAGCTGCTCGGTGTCCGGCCGGACCGGGTAGCCGACCGGGTGGAACCACTTGCCGGAGAAGTTCACCCGGCTGCCGTGGGTGAGGTGCCCACCATGCGGCAGGTCCATCGCCAGCACCGTGTCCCCCGGCTGCACCAGCGCGGCGTACGCGGCCAGGTTGGCGCTCGCCCCGGAGTGCGGCTGGAGGTTGGCGTGCTCCGCCCCGAAGAGCTCCTTGGCACGGGCGATGCCGATCTCCTCGGCCCGGTCCACCTCGGCGCAGCCGCCGTAGTAGCGCCGGCCCGGGTAGCCCTCGGCGTACTTGTTGGTCAGCGTCGAACCGAGCGCGGCCAGCACCGCCGGCGAGGTCAGGTTCTCGCTGGCGATGAGCTGCAGGCCGCCCCGCAACCGGTCCAGCTCGCCGAGGACCACCCCGGCGATCTCCGGGTCGGTGGCTCTGAGCTGCGCGAAATCCGGCCCCCAGAAGGTGCTCGTCTCGGTGTCCACAGCGAACGAGTCTAGGGGGCAGCACACTGGAACCCGTGAGATGCCTCGTCACGGGAGCCACGGGATACATTGGCGGGCGGCTGACGCCGCTGCTGCTCGCCGACGGGAACACCGTCCGCTGCCTCGCCCGCAAGGCCGGGCGGCTGCGCGACGTGCCCTGGGCCTCAGCGGCCGAGATCGTCGAGGGGGACCTGAGCCGGTCGGAGACGCTGCCCGCCGCGTTCGCCGACGTGGACGTCGCCTACTTCCTGGTGCACTCGCTGGGCCGGCCCGACTTCGAGGAGGCCGACCGGACAGCGGCGACCAACTTCGCGGCGGCGGCCCGCGCGGCCGGCGTACGCCGGATCGTCTACCTGGGCGGCCCGGAGCCGGCGTCCGACGAGGAGGTCCCCTCCCCGCACCTGCGGTCCCGGGCCGAGGTGGGCCGGATCCTGCTGTCCAGCGGGGTGCCCACGGCGGTGCTCCGCGCCGCGGTGATCATCGGCTCCGGCTCGGCGTCGTTCGAGATGCTGCGCTACCTGACCGAACGGCTGCCCGCCATGGTCACCCCACGCTGGGTCCGCAACCGGATCCAGCCGATCGCGGTCCGAGACGTGCTGCGCTACCTGGCCGGCTGCACGTCGCTGCCACCGGAGGTCAACCGGGGCTTCGACATCGGCGGGCCGGACGTGCTGACCTTCCTCGACATGATGCAGCGCTACGCGCGGGTGGCCGGGCTGCGACGGCGGATCATCGTGCCGGTCCGTCCGCTCACCCCGTCGCTCTCCTCACACTGGGTCGGCCTGATCACCCCGGTGCCGAACGCGATCGCCCGTCCCCTGGTGGAGAGCTTGATCCACGAGGCTGTCGCACACGAACACGACATCGCCCGGTACGTGCCCGACCCACCCGGAGGGCTGACCGGTTTCGACGAGGCGGTGGCTCTGGCGCTCGCCAAGGTGCGCGATGCCCAGGTGGAGACCCGCTGGTCGACCGCGAGCGGCCCGGACGCGCCCGCCGAGCCGCTGCCCACCGACCCGGACTGGTCCGGCGGCACCGCCTACACCGACGTCCGGGAGAGGGCAGTGGATGCGCCACCCGCGGCGCTCTGGCGGGTCATCGAGGGCGTCGGCGGCGAACACGGCTGGTACTCGTTCCCGCTCGCCTGGTCGATCCGGGGCTGGCTGGACCGGCTGGTCGGCGGCGTCGGGCTGCGTCGGGGCCGACGCGACCCGCATCGCCTACAGGTCGGCGAGGCGCTGGACTTCTGGCGGGTCGAGGAGATCATTCCGGGCGAGTTGCTGCGGCTGCGCGCCGAGATGCGGCTGCCCGGCCGGGCCTGGCTGGAGATGCGGGTGCTACCGGCCGACGGCGGCCGCAGCCGCTACCAGCAACGCGCGGTCTTCCTGCCACGCGGGCTGAGCGGGCACGCGTACTGGGGATCGGTGGCACCCTTCCACGCGGTGGTCTTCGGCGGAATGGCCCGCAACATAGCGCGCAACGCAGAACAAACCCCCTGATCCCCCCACCCCACCCACCGCTCCCCGCCGCCCCCCCACCGCTCCCTGTGTCGATCATGGAGTTGTGGTGCCCTACAAAAGGGGTGTTTGTGGAGCTAGCGCCCACCACAATTCCATGATCGACTGGACTGGACTGGGCGGGGGGCTGGGGGGTTAGTTGCCGGCGCGGGCTTCGGTTACCTGGAAGGCGGTTCGTTCGCTCGGCGGGACGAAGTCGCGGACCGGTTGGTTGCGCAGGGCGGCGGCGAGCACCTCGCCCACCGCGTTCACCATCTGGGCCTGCACCGCCTGACCGACCGCGTCCCGGGGATCGTCCGGGTTCGCCGCCATCGAGGCGACCGCGAGCTGCGGCGTGAACGCCACCACCGTCTCCGTCTCGTAGCGCTCCGAACTGCCGGTCTTACCCGCCACCGGACGACCGAGCTTCGCGCGCAGGCCGGATGCGGTGGCACCGTCGCAACGCCCGTACATCGACTGGTCGCCGACCGGGCAGCGGGCCGCGTCGGTGGCCGCCCGGGCCACGTCGGCGTCGAGCACCTGCCGGCAGTCCGGCTTGGCGGCGTCGACCGGCCGCCCGCCCGAGTCGGTGATCGAGACCACCGGCAGCGGCGCGCACCAGGTTCCTTCGGCCGCCACCGTGGCGTACGCGCTGGCGAGGTCCAACGGTGTGGTCGCGGCCACGCCCAGGGTGAACGGACCCCAGTTCTTCGCGCCGTAGCGGGCCAGCTTCGCGTCGGAGTCGGCCCGCAGCATGATGCCGAGCCGCTCGGCCATCTCCACCACCCGGTCGGCGCCGACCTTCTCGGTGAGCCAGGCGAAGTACGTGTTCACCGAGCGGCCGAACGCGCTCCACATGTTCCGGGGACCATCCATCGACGACGGGTTGGCGTTCGCCGGGCACCAGTGACCGTCGCAGCTCGCCTCTCCGGTCACCGGGAAGCGGGTGAGCAGTTGGGTCGGAGCCACGAAATCGGTCGACAGCGGCAGGCCGGACTCCAACGCGGCCAGCATGGCGAAGAGCTTGAACGTGGAGCCGCCCTGGTACCCCTCGATCGCACCGCCGCCGGCGATCAACTGGTTGACCGTGTTCGGGCGGTTCTTCTGCCCGACCGGGTTGTCCGCCACGCTGTAGGTGCGGTTCACCGACATCGCCAGCACCCGCCCGGTGCCCGGTTGCACCACCGCGGTCGGCGCCGCCTCGGCACTCGTCGGCCGGTAGATCTTCAGCACCTGCTCGGTGGTGACCCGCTGCACCCCCGGATCCAGCGACGAGACGATGGAGAACCCGCCCCGGCGCAGGGTGCGCTGCCGCTCGTCGGCCGTCGCCCCGAACGCGGACTGGTTGCTCCACCAGCGGGTGAACCAGTCGCAGAAGAAGCCCCAATCATTGTGGGCTTCGGGCACCCCCGTGCAGTCGTTCGGGGTCTCACTGGGCCGTAGCTGCAATGGCTCGTTGTGCGCCGCCGCCGCCGCGTCCGCCGGCACCTGCCCCGACTCCACCAGCCGCTCCAACACGTACGACCGCCGCACCAGCGCGCTGTCGGCGTCGCCGTTGATCGGGTCGTCGCTGTCCGGCGACCGGACGAGGCCGGCCAGCAGCGCCGCCTGGGCCAGGGTCAGCTCGGCCGGGGACCGGGAGAAGTAGCGCTTGCTGGCCGCCGCGATGCCGTACGCCCCGGCGCCGAAGTAGGCGATGTTGAGGTAGCGGGCGAGGATTTCCTCCTTGTCGAGCTCCCGCTCCAGCGCGAGCGCGTACCGCATCTCCTGGATTTTGCGGACGGTGGTGACCTCGGTGGCGGCCTCGCGCTGCGCCTCGGTCAGCCGGGGGTCGTTGCCGAGCACGTTGCGGACGTACTGCATGGTCAGCGTGGAGGCACCCTGCCGGGTCCGGCCGTCGCGCTTGTTGACGGTGAACGCCCGCACCACGCCTCGCAGGTCCACCCCGCTGTGCTGGTAGAACCGGACGTCCTCGGCGGCCACGATCGCCTGGCGCATGACCGGGGCCACCTCGCGCAGCGGCACGTCCACCCGGTCCTCCTGGTAGAAGGAGGTGATCAGGGTGGTGCCGTCGTTGGCGTAGAGGTTGGATCGCTGGGCAGTGGGTGGCGTACGGAGCGTGTTCGGCAGCTCCGAGTACGGCGTGGACAGGGCGCTGAAGCCGATCCCGAGGACCAGGGCCGCCGGCAGGGCGGCTGCGGCCAGCAGCAACCCGGCCAGTACACCGGCGATCGCCACGGTCAGCAGTTTGTCGAGTCGGGCCCGGATCATCAGCTCTCCCCGCAGGAGCCGGTCACGCTAGGACCCGTTCAGAATGACCCGGAACGCCCCTTTAGCCCTGGGTTTTCCCCAAACCCGGAGGAAACTCGCACCGCGCTCAGGGCAGCAGTGCGCCGGCCAGCGGGTGGACTGTCTCCTCGATCTCGTCAGCGACCCGGCTGAAGCACTGGTCGCCGCGACCCCACGGGTCGTCCAGATCATCGGTGGGCAGCGCCGAAGCGCCCAACCGGGCATCGTGCGCCGCCGCCACCAGGGCCACACCCCTGGCGTACACGGCCTCCGGGGTCGCGTCGCCCGGCGGCAACGCGGCGGCGTCCACCGCGGCCAGCAGCCGGCCGAACTCACCCAGCACGAACGTGCGGGCGGCCGCGTCCGGGCGCAGCGCCACCACGTACTCCTGCTGGTCGGCGGTGGCGGTCAGGACCAGGTCGGCGGCGTCGATGTGGTCCGAGCGCAGCTTGCGCGCGGCGAACCCCTCGACGTCCCCACCACGGCCGGTGACCTGCCGCGCCGCCGGCGGGTTCATCTCCTCGCCCGCGTGCCAACCACCCGTGCCGGCGCTGTGGCTGTGCACCAACTCCTCGGCCCCAGCGGGGTCCTGGGCACGCCGCGTCAACCGTTCCCGCACCGCGAGGGCAAGCAGCCGCTCCGCCATCGGCGAGCGGCAGATGTTGCCCATGCAGACGTGCAGGACCGTGAACGGGGGCACTCAGACCCCCCGGCCGTCGATGAGATCCGGCACCACGTCGCGCAGCTTCTCCAGTGGGATCGCCCCGGCCCGCAACAGCTGCGGCACCTCACCGGTCAGATCCACGATCGTGCTGGGCACCGGGTCCGGGCACGGCCCGGCCTCCAGGTATGCCCGCACCGAGTAGCTGAGCTGGTCACGCGCCTCCTCGGCGGTCACCGCGGCGGGCTGGCCGGTCTTGTTGGCCGACGAGACCGCCATCGGGCCGGTCTCGCGCAGCACCTCCAACGCCACCGGGTGCAGCGGCATCCGCACCGCGACCGTGCCCGTCTTGTCGCCGAGGTCCCACTGCAGGCTCGGCGAGTGCTCGACCACGATGGTCAACGCGCCAGGCCAGAACGCCTCCACGAGGTCCCGTGCGGCCGTGGGCAGCGAGAAGACCAACCCGTCCAGGGTGTGCCGCGAGCCGATCAGCACCGGCGGCGGCATCTGCCGCCCCCGGCCCTTGGCGTCCAGCAGCGCCTTGACCGCGTACGGGGTGAACGCGTCCGCGCCTATCCCATACACGGTGTCCGTCGGAAGAACGACCAGCTCGCCGTTCTTGACCGCCTCGATCGCCGCAGCGATGCCGCGGTCCCGATCGGCGGGGGACCGGCAGTCGTAGAGCATCACGAGGAGTCAGTCTGCCACGCCGCGCCGATCGGGGCGTGCTGGCCGTCCGCCCGTCGGGACGCGGTGGCGTAGCGGGGGCGTCCGGTGAGGTCCTGATGCTCCGTGACGGCGGTGAACCAGCCCTCCTCGGCGAGCAGCCTGGGCACCGCCGCGCCGTGTGTGTCGTCGTGCTCGACACCGAACACGCCGCCCGGCCGCAGCAGCACCGCCGCCCGGGTGACGACCGGCCGGATCACCGCCAGCCCGTCCGCTCCGCCGAAGACCGCCTCCGCCGGGTCGTGCCCGGCGACCTCCGGCGGGACCACCACAGCGTCCGGCACGTACGGCGGGTTGCAGAGCAGCACGTCCACCCGGCCCACCAGGGCCTCCAGCAGGTCCGGCGCGGTCACGTCGGCCTCGACCACCTCGATCGGCCGGTCCCCCGCCGCGGCCCGCTCCGCCGCGTTGCGCCGCAACCAGACCAACGCCGCCGGGGACCGCTCCACCGCGATCACCCGTGCCCCCGGCAGCTCCTGAGCCACCGCCAGCGCGATCGCGCCCGAGCCGCTGCACAGGTCGACCACCACCGGGTCGGGCCGGCCCTGGGCCTGCTCGACGCCCCAGCCGGCCAGCAGCTCGGTCTCCGGCCGCGGCACGAAGACACCCGGGCCGACCGCCAGTTCGAGGTGTCGGAACCCGGCCCGGCCGGTCAGGTGCTGCAACGGCTCGTGCCCGGCACGACGGCGGGTCAGGCCGTCGAGCCGCGCCACCTGATCGGCGTCGAGGTCGTCGGCGAGCGCCAGCCGACCCCGGGGCACCCCCAGCACGTACGCGGCCAGTAACTCGGCTTCCACCCGGGCCGAGCCGACCCCGGCGGCGGCGAGCGCGCGGGCCGCTCGGGCCACTGCGGCGGACGGGCGGGTGGGACCTGTCCCTTCGGGGGGGTGTTGCGGCAGAGTACTCACGACATAATCATGAAGCGTCGCGGGCGACGTGACGAAAGGTGCGCCCAGGCGCGCACGACAGGAGGTTCGCGAGTGGGCTGGCTCGACCGGGTCGATGACCAGGTTGACGCCCTCACGCACGCCCGGGCGTTGCAGGAGGCCAGTCGTTCCGCAGAGTCGTACGTCCTGCTGGAGCGTGTGATCCGCACCACAACCGACCCGGCGGCGCGAGCGGACGCGATGGTGCAGCGACTCTCCGCGCTGATCAATCTCGGTCGGACAGCGGAGTTCACCCGAGCCATCGAGGAGGCGTCGGCGGCGGTCCGTGACCTCGCCGAGCCATACCTGCACGGGCACCTCAACGCGCTGGCCGCGCTCGCCGCCCACCACCAGGGTGCACTGGACCGCTGCGTCACGCACCTCGTCAGAGCCGCCCGGGCACTCGGCGCCGTGGAAGACCCGGACCGGGACACCGCCTGGGGCTGGCACGACCTGGCCATGGCCTACAGCTACCTCAGCTTCCACGGGTACGCGCTGGGCGCCATCGAGCGGGCCCGGCAGCTCGGGCTGACCGCCGGAATCCCGGAGGAGACGTTCGCCGCGCCGGGCATCCGGCTGCGTAACGCCGTGGCACTGGACCACAACGGCGACAGCGACGGCTGTCTGCGGGTGCTCCGGGACGTGGCCGCCGACCTGGCCCGCTTCGTCCGCACCGGGCGGGCCGGCCGGTTGCGCCCGAGCAGCCTCGCCGCGTACGGCTACGCGGCGGCCCGACAGGCCGCGCTCGGCGACCAGGTGGAAACCGACGGGGACGCCGAGCCAGCCCGGTTGATCAGCCACGGTGGGGACAGCGCCCGCGCCCGCGACATGCGTCAGCTCGGGCAGGTGTGCCTCGCCGTCGCCGACGGGCGGCCGATCGAGGCGGTCACCCGGTTGGACACGATCCAGGTGTCCACCGAGACGCTCGGGGCGGCCGAGCCCGCGCGGCTGCGCAGCATCGCGCTGGCCCGCGCCGGGGACCACGCGGCGGCGCATCGGGCCGACCGGCTGGCGTTCCGGCTCGCCGCCCAGCGCAACGACCGCCTGCGGGACGTCTACATCGACGGCATCGCCGCCCGCATCGACCACGAGGAGATGCGCCGCGAAGCGGCGCGGTTCGAGGGCGAAGCGTTGACCGATCCGCTCACCGGGCTGCCCAACCGGCGCCGGTTGGAGCGGTACATCACGGCCGTGGTCACCCGCGGCGAGCGGGTGGTGATCGGCGTCTGCGACCTGGACGGCTTCAAGGCGGTCAACACCCGCCACGGCCACCACTCCGGCGACCTGGTGCTCCAACGCATCGCCGGGGTGATCAACCGGGTGATGCGCCGGGGCGACTTCGTGGCCCGCTACGGCGGTGACGAGTTCGTGGTGGTGCTTCCGGACACCGGCATGGCCGAGGCCGCCGAGGTGGCCCGCCGGATCGAGGCCGCCGTCCGACTTGAGGACTGGGAGTCGCTGGTGCCGGGGACCCCGGTCGGGGTGAGCATCGGCTTCGCGGAGGTCTCCGGCGGCAGCGGGCTACGAAACGCGCTCAGCGTCGCCTTCGAGCAGGCCGACCGGGAAATGCTCCGCGCCAAGTCCCGACCCCGCGCGAGCTGATCGCCCGCGCCGACGACGTCGCGCCTGGCTGGATGGCCGCGCATGGCCGCCGCGCGCCTGGCTGGACGGCCGCGTGTGGCCGTCAGCGGCGGGTGAGTTCCGTGTCGCCGGCAAGGCGGGCCGCGCGGTCGGCCTCGGTGAGGGCGTCCAGCACCCCGTCCAGCTCGCCGGCGAGTGCCAGGTCCAGGTTGTACGCGGTGTAGCCGATCCGGTGGTCGGTGATCCGGTTCTGCGGGTAGTTGTAGGTGCGGATCCGCTCCGAGCGGTCCACCGTGCGCACCTGCGCCTTGCGGGCATCCGAGGCGGCGGCGTCAGCCTGCTCCTGGGCGGCGGCGAGCAGCCGGGCCCGCAGGATCCGCATCGCCTGCTCCCGGTTCTGCAACTGGGACTTCTCGTTCTGGCAGGAGACGACGATGCCGGTCGGCAGGTGGGTGATCCGCACCGCCGAGTCGGTGGTGTTCACCGACTGGCCGCCCGGGCCGGACGAGCGGAACACGTCGATACGCAGGTCGTTCTGGTCGATGGTGACGTCGACGTCCTCGGCCTCCGGCAACACCAGCACACCGGCGGCGCTGGTGTGGATGCGGCCCTGCGACTCGGTGACCGGGACGCGCTGCACCCGGTGCACGCCGCCCTCCCACTTGAGTCGCGACCAGACGCCGTTGCCGCCCTCCGGCACACCCTTGGTCTTGATCGACAGGGAGACGTCCTTGACCCCGCCGAGGTCGGAATCCTGTGCGTCGATCACCTCGGTGATCCAGCCGTGCCGCTCGGCGTACCGGGTGTACATCCGCAGCAGGTCACCCGCGAAGAGCGCCGACTCCTCGCCACCCTCACCGGCCTTGATCTCGACGATCACGTCCTTGGCGTCGTGCGGGTCGCGCGGAATGAGCAGCTCGGCGAGGCGCTCCTCCAGCACCGGCAGGGACACGGCGATGGCCTCCGCCTCACCCGCGAACGACGGGTCCTCGGCGGCCAGCTCGCGAGCCGCGGTCAGGTCGGCGCGGGCCTGCTCCAGCTCATCGGCGGCCTTGTGCAGCGGCACCAACGCGGCGTACCGGCGGCCGACCCTGCGCGCAGTGGCCTGGTCGGCGTGGATGGCCGGATCGGCCAACCGCTTCTCCAGCTCCGCGTACTCGTCGAGGAGGCCGGCCAGACGCTCGCTGCTCATGCTGCGGATGCTCCTTCGACGGTGCGTGCCAAAAACTGCGCGAAATGCGGACGGCGCCCGCGTCCGGCATGAAACCGGACGCGGGCGCCGAACGAGGAGTTACTTGGCCTTCTTGGCCTGAACCTTGGCGTACTTCTGCTGGAACTTCGCGACCCGGCCGGCGGTGTCGAGAACGCGCTGCTTACCGGTGTAGAACGGGTGGCAGGCGCTGCAGGTCTCGGCGTGGATCGCCCCGCCCTTGGCGGTGCTGCGGGTCGTGAACGTGTTGCCACAGGAGCAGCTGACCTCGGTGGTCACGTACTCCGGGTGGATGTTTGCCTTCATCTCGCTCGGTCCTCTCGTTGGTGGTCGCCGGGTCGCCGTCATCGCTCGTCGCGCCGTACGCGACGGGCTCGGGCGTGAACCGGAACCGGTGGCCGATTGACCAGTGTGCCATGGGCCTGAGCCGACCCGGTAATCGGGCCGCACACCTCGTCCGGCATCGTCAACACGTGCCTCCCCGTCCGCATTCCCGCCCCCCGGCCGGGCATTCGCCCACCCGGCGGACCGCCGCCCGGTACCCCGTGAGGGGTACGCCCGTCGAGCCGGAGGTGTGCCGATGACCCGCCTGATCGCCACCCGGGGACTGCCCGCCTCGGGTAAGACGACGTTCGCCCGCACGCTCCAGCCGTCCGTTCTGCGGGTCAACCGGGACGATCTGCGCCGAATGCTGCACGGCGAGCGGCTCTTCACCCAGTGGGCCGAGGCGCAGGTGACCGCCGTACAGCGGGCCCAGGTCGAGGCGCTGCTGCAGGCCCGAGCGGACGTCTGCGTGGACGACACCAACCTGCGCGCACGGACGCTGCGAGGCTGGGCCGATCTGGCCGCCCGCCACGGCGCGGAGTTCGAGGTGCACGACTTCACCGACGTACCGCTGGCCGAGTGCCTGCGCCGCGACGCCGCCCGCCCGGCTGCCGACCAGGTCGGCGCGGACGCGATCCGCCGGCTGCACGAGCGGTACCTGGAGGGGCGGGCACTGCCGTTGCCGGTGCCGCAGGCCCGCACCGGGCCCCCCGCCGTCGTGCACCCGCCGTCGACCGAGCCACCGGAGATCGTCCTGGTGGACATCGACGGCACCGTGGCGCTGGCCGTCTCACGCAGCCCGTACGACATGACCCGGGTCGGCGAGGACCAGCCGAACACCGCGGTGATCGCGGCGGTCCGGGCGATGCACGCCGCCGGATACGGGGTGGTCTTCTGCTCCGGGCGGGACGGCTCCGCCCGCGCGGCCACCGAGGCGTGGCTGGCCCGCCACGTACGGGTCCCCTACCTCGGCCTGCACCTGCGCGCTGTCGGCGACTCGCGCAAGGACTCGATCGTCAAGCGGGAGATCTACGACCGGGAGATCCGGGACCGCTACCGGGTGGCCGGCGTCTTCGACGACCGCGTCCAGGTGGTCCAGATGTGGCGAGCCCTCGGCCTCACCGTCTTCCAGGTGGCCGACGGCGACTTCTGAGGTGTGCGGGCCCCCCGCTGTAGGCGATAGCGAGGGGCCCACACCTCAGCGGGTGAGGGCGACGGTGGCCTCGGTGCGGACGTTGTTGACGTCGACCGTCAGGCGTATCGGTGCGCCGGGGCGGAGCGCGGTCAGCGTGCCGGTGGCCGGGTCGAAGCGGGCGGTGTGCCACGGGCGCACTCCCGCCGCCGAGCCGATGTGCACCCCCGGCGAGGCCGACCAGTCGGCGCTGACCGGTGCGGCCACCGGGACCGTACGCCCGCCGGGCTGGGTCAGCGTGGCGGTGACCTCGGCAGGGGTGCCGACCGCGACGCTGGCCGGGGCGGTCACCGTGAGCCGGTCGACGTGCGCGTGGAACTCCGCGTCCACCCAGCGTGCCCCCTCGGCGAGGGGGTCACGGCGGGCCCGGTCGGCCTCGGCCGGGGTCACCGGGTCCACGCCGAACTCCGTCCAGCCGGTGAAGCCGCCCTGGTCGGCGGGGGTGGACGGTGTCTTGCCCGCGTTGCCGTTGATCACGTACGGCACCCCGTCCACCCGGTCGGCATGGAAGGTGCCGACGTGCCCGCCCACGAACAGCGCGCCCTTGCCGGTGCGGTGCTGGAAGTCGGCCAGCCACTGCTCCAGCAGCGCCGCCTCCTTGCGGTCGCCGAGCTGGCTGGCCTGCGCCGGGCTGGGGTCGCGTGCCGGGTGGTGGTGCAGGACGACGACCGAGCCGACGCGCCGGTCGGTGGCCGCCGCGTCGAGCGTCTCGCGCAGCATCCGTACCTGGTCGAAGCCGCCGCCGCGTAGCGTCCCGCTGGACGAGTTCAGCGTGACGAACCGGGTGCCGTTGTGGTCGAACACCCGTGAGGTGGCACCGAACGCGGCCTCGAAGTTGCTGATCGGGGCCCCCATGATCTCGTGGTTGCCGGGCACGTAGTACCAGGGCAGCGCGTCGCCCAACTCCTCATCGAGGATCCGTCGGGCCAGCGCGAAGTCCGCCGGGTAGGCGGTGTCCACGAAGTCGCCGTTGATCAGGAGGAAGTCCGGCCGGGCCGCCCGCACCTCGCGCAGCGTCCGCCGGGCCTGGGCGACGAGGTCGCTGTCCGGTTCGGCGGCGACGAACTGGGCGTCGGAGAGCACCGCGAACCGCCAGGGCGCGCCGTCCACCGTGCCGTCGCGGACCACCACCCGATCGGTACGCGGGGCCACCGCCGGCACGTCGACCGTGGGCGGCACCTTCGCCACCAGGTCGTCGATGATTACCTCGCTGGTGTACTGCGCGGCGGCGTTCGTCTCGGCCACGTAGAAGCGACGCACCCGGACCGGGTACTGCACTCCGGCCGGAACCGCGAACTCCACGTACCGCCAGCCGGTCCAGGTGATCAGCGGGCCACGCAGCACGTGCTGGGTGTCCTGGGCGTCGTGCAGGTGCAGGCTGGGCCACTCCCCGGTGCCGTTGCCGTGGATCCACATGCCGAAGGCCTGCGGCTGGCCGGGCACCTCGATCCACGCGGGCGGATCGGCGTACGCGGCCCGGGTGCCGGTGGACTGGCTGAAGTCGTACGACATTCGCAGGCCGGTGCCGGTGTGCCCGGGCGCCGGCGCGACCGACCCGCTGGCCCGGGCCTGGCTGAACCGCCAGGACGCGGCGTCGTCGAAGCCGGCGACCGGAACGTCGGTCAGCCCGACGGTGACCGGCAGGACGGTGCTCCTGCGTCCGACGTGAACGGTTACCAGGGCGGAGCCGGTGTCCCGCAACGCGGTGACGGTCAGGTTGCCGTCGTCGGTGGGAGTGATCCGCAGCAGGTCCCGGTCGTAGTCGAGGGTCATGTCGGCCGGCTCGATCGGCGCGGTGTTGCCTTCGCCGTCGTACCCGACCACGCCGACCAGGGCGTTGCCGTCCCGGCCGGTCAGACCGACCCGCTGTGCGGTGGTGCCGATCCGGGCCAGCGGGCCGAGCACGGTGAGGCCCAGCGAGCCGGTGACCCGGCCACGCGAGGCGGTGACCGTGCTGGCCCCCGGTGCCCCAGCGTGGAACACCCCGTCGCGATCGACCCGGCCGCGTACCGCCGGGGTGGCCCGCCAGGTGGGCTCGCCGGCCGCCGGACCGTACGTCTCGTCGTAGCCGGCTGCGGTGAGGGTGCGGGTCAGCCCGGGGAACACCCGGTCGGGCCGGCCACCGCGCACAGGTGAGACTCCCGGGGCGGCGGTGGGGTCGCTGGCCGTTTCGACCCAGTAGCCGGTGAGTCGGCCGCTGCCCTTCGGCGCGTAGATGGCCAGACCGTTGGGCACGGCCCGTTCGCTGCCGTCGGAGGGGCCGTTCTCCACCTGCACGGCCGGCGCGCCCGGCTCCCGGGCCAGCAGCGTGGATGAGCCGCCACCGTCCAGGTTGAGCGCGTGGTGGGCACCCATCTCGGCCATCATCCGGCCCATCTCGGTCTGCGTCACGCCGCGGCTGTCGGCCTGACGCCCGTCCACCGTCAGCATGATCATTTTCCGGCCGTCCGCGGTGAACCCGACCGCCGTGCGTGGGGCGAGCGTCGGGTCGGCGATGCTCTGCACGACGCCGTCGCGGACCAGGACGTTGCCGCCCCCGATCGCCGCGTGCAGGGTGCTGCCGTCGGACGGCTTCGGCCGCCAGGCCACCGTCACCGGGTCACCGGTGCGGAGCCCGGCCAGCGCGTCCGCGCCGGCGTCGCGGCCGAGCAGCACGGTGCTGCCGGCGACGATCGGGCCGCTGCCGGCCACGCCGGTCACCGCGGCCACCCGACCGCCGGTCACGGTGACCTCGACCACGCGGGCCGCGCCCTCCACGGCACGCTGCCGGGAGTACGTCCCCCACAGCTCGGTGAACGCGCCGATGCCGTCGGCCTGCACCATATTGTTGAACTGGGTCAGCGGGACCGGCCCAGTGGGCAGGGTGGCGCTGCCGTCAAAGTTCACCTCGATCACCCGGCCGAGCCCGTTCGCGGTGACCGCCACCGCGTTGCGGTGACCGCTGACCGCCGACTGGACCAGCTCGCCGTCACGGACGCCGACGCCCTGGGCGGCCCCGGAGTTGTTGATGTCGAAGAAGTCGCCGTTGACGGCAGCAACCGCGCGCGAGTCGTCCACCGCTTTCCGCAGTGGCTCGGCCCGGCTGACCGCACCGGAGTTGACGTAGTCGACGGTCGAGCCGCCGGCGAGGTCGGTGGTGAGCGCGTCGGCGCGCAGCCAGCCGTCGGCGTCGTACCGGTCGAAGGACGTGAGCTGCACGCCCGGCGCGACCGGCCGGGTGGACTTCGTGGTCTCCAGACCGCCGGCCGGTTCCAGACCACCCACGGCGGCGGTCGGGGAGGTCGCGGATGCGGGGTCGGCAGCCAGGCTGACCGAGCCGGCCGGCCGGGACGACGCGGGCGGCGCGTCCTCAGCGATGGTGGACGCGGCGATGGTGGAGGCGGCAATGGTGGACGCGGCGGCGCCGGGCGGCGCCGGTGGCGCGGCGGCGGCCGGCAGCGGCGCGGCCAGGGCGAGCAGCGGCGTCAGCAGCAGGACGCCGGTGGTGCGACGGGCGGATCGTCTGCGGGTACGCATGGACGACAGTCAACCCGGCAGTGAATAGAAGTTTCAAGACCTCTCGACTGAACCGAAGGAAAATTCCACCAACGGCGGGCTCCGGCCGCCCTCACCGCGGGCGGACACGACGAAGGGGCACGGCCGCTGTGGCCGTGCCCCTTCGTCGTCAACCGGGGATCGTTACTCCCCCGGCGTCGACTTCGCGATCTGCATCAGGAACTCGATGTTGGTACGTGTCTTCTTGAGCTTGTCGAGCAGCAGGTCCATCGCCGCCTGCGAGTCCAGCGAGTGCAGGACCTTGCGCAGCTTGTGGAGGATGGCCAACTCCTCCGGCGCGAGCAGGACCTCTTCCTTACGGGTACCGGACGGGTTGACGTCGATGGCCGGGAAGGTGCGCTTGTCGGCGATCTTCCGGTCCAGCTTCAGCTCCGCGTTGCCGGTGCCCTTGAACTCCTCGAAGATGACCGTGTCCGCCATGGATCCGGTCTCCACCAGCGCCGTGGCGATGATGGTCAGCGAGCCGCCGTTCTCGATGTTGCGAGCCGCGCCGAGGAAGCGCTTCGGCGGGTAGAGGGCGGTGGAGTCGATACCACCCGACATGATCCGGCCGCTGGCCGGCGCCGCCAGGTTGTACGACCGACCGAGGCGGGTCACCGAGTCGAGCAGCACGACGACGTCGTGCCCCAGCTCAACCAGGCGCTTCGCCCGCTCGATCGCCAGCTCCGCCACCGTCGTGTGGTCCTGCGGCGGACGGTCGAACGTGGCCGCGACGACCTCGCCCTTGATCGACCGCTGCATGTCGGTGACCTCTTCGGGCCGCTCGTCCACCAGCACCACCATCAGGTGGCACTCCGGGTTGTTGTGCGTGATCGCGTTCGCGATCGCCTGCAGCACCATCGTCTTACCCGCCTTCGGCGGTGACTGGATGAGTGCCCGCTGACCCTTGCCGATCGGCATCACCAGGTCGATGACCCGGGTGGTCAGGATGTGCGGCTCGGTCTCCAGACGCAGGCGCTCCTGCGGGTAGAGCGGAGTGAGCTTGTAGAACTCCGGCCGGCGTCGCGCCTCCTCCGGCTCCATCCCGTTGATCGTGTCCAGCCGCATCAGCGGGTTGTACTTGTCGCGCCGCTGGTCGCCGCTGTTGCCGGCCTCACGGGCCGCCCGCACCGCACCGGTGATCGCGTCACCGCGGCGCAGGCCGTACTTCTTGATCTGGGACATCGAGACGTACACGTCGTTCGGGCCGGCCAGGTAACCGGTCGTCCGCACGAAGGCGTAGTTGTCCAGCACGTCGATGATGCCGGCCACCGGAACGAGAACATCGTCCTCGCTGACCTGCGGCTCACGCCCACCGGTGTCGGTACCGGTCTCGGTGCGCTCGCCGCGCCCGCGGCGACGGTCCCGAAAACGGCTGCGCCGGCCGCGCCGGCCGCCGCCCTCGTCGTCGTCGTCGCTGTCCCGCTCGACACGCTCGACACGCTGACCACGGTCGTTACGGTCGCCCCGGTCGTTGCGCTCAGGACGGTCGTTGCGCTCGCCACGGTCGGAACGCTCCGAACGGTCGTTGCGCTCGCCCCGCTCGGCACGCTCGCCACGGTCGTTGCGCTCGCCACGGTCGGAACGCTCGCCACGGTCGGCACGCTCGCCCCGCTCCGGACGCTCGGCCCGGTCGGCACGCTCAGCGCGTTCCGGACGCTCGGTCCGCTCGGTCCGCTCCGGACGCTCGGTCCGCTCGGTCCGCTCGGCACGCTCCGGACGCTCGGCCCGGTCGGTCCGCTCGGCACGCTCCGGACGCTCGGCCCGGTCGGTCCGCTCGGCACGCTCCGGACGCTCGGCCCGCTCGCGGCGGTTCTCGCCACGGTCGGCCCGCTCGCCGGCTTCCGCCTCGTCGGTACGCGCCTCGCTGGTACGCGCCTCGCTGGTACGCGCCTCGGTAGGACGCGCCTCAGTTGCGCGCGCCTCAGTGGGACGGGTCTCCGCCGCTGCGGTCCGGCTCCGCCGGGTGCGACTACGGCCCTCGGTCTCGGCGGCCGGCTCGGACGGCGCCTGCTCGGCACTGCGCCCTTCGGCTGCCGGCCGGTCGGCGGTTTCCCGCACCTCGGCGCGCACCCCTCACGGGTCGGAGCGGCCGCGGCAGCGACCTCGGCCCGCGGTCGAGGGGTCCCGGCGGCGTTGCCGCCCTGCCGCTCGGAAATCGCGGCGATCAGCTCGCCCTTGCGCATGCGAGCCGTGCCGGAGATTCCGAGCGACGCAGCCAGGCTCTGCAGCTCTGGCAGCAGCATCGCCGACAGACCGGTGCCGCTACGCCGACGACGGGCGGGAGCGGCGGCGGTGGCATCGCCAGCGACGTTGGAAACATCCGACGTCACGTCGGTGGTGTCGCTCAATGGATTCCTTCCCTCGATAAAGGCCGGGACTGCCCGGAGTCGGTGCTCAGGTGGCCGGGCGGCCTCGGTGCACCCGCCTCGCAAGGACGCGTCGCGGGAGTCTGTGACACAGCAGCCGGTCGGTATCCCGACTCACCAAAGTCGGTGAGCAGGTCTCGCCGTCTGCGGCGACCTGTGGAAACTGCGGTGCGGCGTGGGCCTTTGGCAGGGGTGACGGGCTTACCGCCGAGAGCTTCGGGGTGCGCCGACCCGCAGGAGATCGCGTGCTTCGCGGCTGTGCTAGGTCTAGAGCGTAATCAACTCTTCCGACCTGCGGCAACAGGGTCCCGCTCGGCGTGTCCAAGTCTACCCCACGCAAGCCGGGCGCCGCTGACGTCTATCGGTAACTGCCAGATCTGCCAGTCTGTTCCCACTGGGAAGCCCGCCGGGGGCTCGCTGAGCGCCAGCACAGTCGGACCCGCCCCACTGACCACAGCCGCCACACCGGCCGCTCGCAACGCGCTGACCAGGGCAGATGTGCCTGGCATGCCGGCTGCGCGGTAATCCTGGTGGATCCGGTCGACGGTGGCCGGCAGCAGCAGGGTCGGGTCGGCGGTGAGCGCGTGCACCAGCAGTGCCGCCCGCCCAGCGGTCAACGCGGCGTCGCCGTGGGGCACGGTGGCCGGCAACGCGGCCCGCGCGGTCGCGGTCAATCCACGCTCGGCCGGGACGAAAACAGTTGGCCTGACCCCGTCGGCGACCGGCAGGGACACCGCCCGGGCACCGGTCGACTCGGACCAGGCCAACGTGAAGCCGCCGAGCAGGCACGGCGCGACGTTGTCGGGATGGCCCTCGATCTCGGCGGCCAACCGGAGCGCGCCCGCGTCGTCCAGCAGGTGCTCGCCGTCGGTCACCAGGGCACGGGCCAGCAGCACCCCGGCGACGATCGCGGCGGACGAGGAGCCCAGCCCACGCGCCTGGGGGACCCGGTTGACGCACTCCACGCTCAGCCCGTCGGGGTGAGCGCCGAGCACGTCGAAGGCGGCCCGCATGGCCCGCACCACCAGGTGCCGGTCGTCGTCGGGCAGCTCGCCGGCACCCTGCCCGGTCACCGTCACCCGGACCCCACCCGACGCGACCTCGGCGGCCACGTCGTCGTAGAGCCCGAGGGCGAGACCCAGCGCATCGAAGCCCGGGCCCAGGTTGGCGCTGGTCGCGGGGACCCGGACACGGACCGGCTCGGCGGTGAAGTTCGTCGGCACGCGCTCATGCTAGGTCCCGGCACCGACTGTTCGGTTTCGAGCCCGCAGCATGGGACCGCCCGTGTCAGCCGGCCGGGTTCGGAACCGGCTCGGCGGCCGGGTCGGTGAGCGAGAGCCCGCGGGTGGCGATCCGCCAACCAACCGCGTACACGAGGGTGACCAGCCCGCAGCCGGCGAGGACCACCCGTTCGTCCACCACGTCCACCACCAGGGCCACCGCCAGCTGGCTCACCGAGATCGCCAGCGTCGCGAGCATCATGTCGGTGGCGAAGACCCGCCCGCGCAACCGGTCCGGAACTTCGCCCTGCAGGGCGAAGTTCGACATCACCCAGTTGCTGCCGCCCGCGAAGTGCGCCACGAAGACCAGCAGCAGGACCAGAGGGAACCAACGGACCACCGATGCGCCCAGGTAGGACAGGCCGTAGAGCGACATCGACAGCGCGAGCCCGGGCAGCAGCCAGGCTCGGTTCGTCAGCACCCGACGCATCAGGATGGGCCCCACCAACGCCCCGGCCCCGCGCACCGCGAAGAGCAGGCCAGCTCCGAGCGGGCCGACGCCGTACACGCCGGCCAGCAACGGGAACACGGTCAGCACGCCGTTGCCGAGACCCACCGCCGACTTCACCGTGACCAGCGCGAGCACCCGGGGACGGTGACCGATGTAGCCGAGCGCCTCGCGAACGGCTGTCCAGGTCCGCTGGGCCGGTTGGTCGGCGTCCCGCGGTGCCTGCAACGGCCGGCGGATCCGCGTGGCGAGGCCCGCGGCCAGCGCCAGGCCCACCGCCGCCACCCAGAAGCAGACGTACGGGCCGGCAACGGTGCTGAGCACGCCACCGAGCGAGGCGCCGACCACGGTCATGGTGCCCCAGGCCGAGCCGGCCACGGCGTTACCGGCGGCCAACTCGTCTGGTTCCAGCACGTTGGGCAGCGCCGCCTGGGCGGCCGGCGAGTAGAAGGCCTTGGCGACCGCCACCACGCCGATCGCGACCAGCGCCAGCCACGCCGTTCCGGCGCCGCGCACGCCGAGTAGCAGCAGGACGCCCGCCAGCGCGGCCACGTTCGCGGCAACCATGATCTTCCGGCGGTCGAAGCGGTCGGCGATCGTGCCGGTGTACGGCAGCAGCAGCGCCACGATGCCGGTGTCCACCGCCAACACCAGCGCGCCCCAGACCCCGCTGCCGGTCAGGTGCGGCAGCAGCACCAGCAGCGGCACCATGACGAACCAGTCGGCGCCGAAGACCACCAACTCGGCGAGGAACAGATTGCGAAAGCTCCGATTGCCGGTGAGGACCGAGAGGGTGCTTGCCACGGAGCGGGACCCTACCCGTTCCGGGTGCGGGCTAAGCCCGCCCCAGCAGCGCAGAGACGGTGACGAACGTGTAGCCGCGTGACCGAAGCCCGTTGATCATGTCGGGCAGGCCGCGCAGTGCGACCAGCCGCCGCCGCGCTCCCACATCGTGCCCGAGCACGATCGTTCCCGGTCGGACACCGGCCACGATCCGTTGGGCGTGGCCGACCGGATCGTCGGGAAACTCGCGCTCCACCATCTGCAACGACCAGAGCACCAACCGATAGTCCAGCCGGGCCGCCGCGTGCAGCACCGCCCCACCCAGGTGGCCGTACGGCGGCCGAAGCAGTCGGGGTGGCATCCCGGTCGCGTCGGCGATCGCGTCGTGGCTGCGGCGCAGGTCGTCGTACGCCTCGGCGGCGTCCAGTTCGGCCAGGTCCCGGTGTTCCCAGCTGTGGTTGCCCACCTCGTGCCCGGCAAGCCGATCGCGGATGACGTCGGCGTGCCTCCTGACCTGCGACCCAACCAGGAAGAAGGTGGCCGGAACGCGGTGCTGGGCCAGGGTGTCGAGCACCATCGGAGTCCACTGTGGGGCCGGGCCGTCATCGAAGGTGAGGGCCACCAGTCGCTGCCCGGTCGGTCCCGACCAGACGACCTCCAGTGCGCCGGGCCCGACGTCCTGCTGCCCGTTACCGGAGGTGGTACTGGCTGAGCCACCGGCGAGCGGCACCCGACGATTGGTGATCCACCACGCCTCGGACGTCCCTGCGCCGATGGCCACCCCGCTGGCGACCAGCAGGCCACGGCGCAACAGGTCGCGCCGCCCCCACCCGCGCCCACCCTTGGTCATCCGCCCGCCCTGCTTCGCCCGCCACCCACACGCCTACTAGGAGTATGCAAGAAGTGACGCAAAGTGTAGGGTCGGTCGGATCGGAGTGTCTCGGCTGGTGAACCTGGAACGCCCCCGGCAGAACCCTGCCGGGGGCGTTCCGAGATGCGGTCCGACCTACTCGGTCGGCTCCGACGGAGGCAGTGGCGAGGTACGGCTACGGGGCAGCCGCAGCACCTCGAACTGGTCCGTGCCATCCACCAGCGCGCCGGACGGAGCCGGCCGCCCGGCCGACTGCGAACCCCCGGCCGTCACCGGGGCAGGGGCCTCGCTCGGCACCGCGACCTGGTTCGGGCCCGCCGCCTCGTCGGTCTCCCCCTCGGTCACCGCCGGCTCGCCGGAGCGCCGCCGACTGCGCCGATCCCGCAACGACTCCTTGGTGCGCTCCACCATCGTGTACAGCGTCGGCACCAGGATCAGCGTGAGCAGCGTCGAGCTGAGCAGACCACCGATCACCACGACCGCCAGCGGCTGAGAGATGAAGCCACCCTCACCCGTCAGGCCGAGCGCCATCGGCAGCAGCGCGAAGATGGTCGCCACCGCGGTCATCAGGATGGGGCGCAGCCGGCGCCGGCCGCCCTCGACCACCGCCTCGCGGACCCCCATGCCCTGCGCCCGGTACTGGTTGATCAGGTCGAGCAGCACGATGGCGTTGGTCACCACGATGCCGACCAGCATCAGCACACCGATCAACGCCGGCACGCCCAGCGGCGTCCCGGTGGCCAGCAGCAGGCCGATCGCGCCGGTCGCCGCGAACGGGATGGAGATCAGCAGGATCAGCGCCTGGGTGAGGCTCCGGAAGGTGGCCACCATGATCAGGAAGACAATCGCGATGGCGGCAAGGACCGCCAGGCCCAGGTCGCCGAAGGCGTCCGCCTGGTCCGCGCTGACGCCGCCAATGGTGAAGGTCGCCCCCGGTACGTTGATCGCGTCCAGCCGCTTCTGCAGCTCCGTGCTGGTCGCCCCGAGGTTCGAGCCGGTCGCCGTGCCGGACACCGAGACGCTGCGTTCGCCGTCGATCCGGGTGACCTGCTGCGGCCCCTCGGCCCGGCTGACCTTCGCGATGTCGCCCAGCTTGACCGGGCCGATCGGCAGGGCGTTCAACTGCTCCACCGACATCGGCGACTGCGTGCCCAGCCGCAGCACCACGTTCTGCTGCTGGCCATCGAGCGCGACCTGACCCAGCGGCGCCCCACGGAACGCCTGCGCCACGAACTGACCCACGGCGGCCTCGGTGAGCCCGGCCCGACCGGCGGCGACCCGGTCGACGGTCACGTCGACCCGCGGCACCCGCTCGGCAAGGCTGGTGGAGACGTCCTCGACGTCCGGGACACCGGCCATCGCCGCCCGCGCCTCCTCGGTGGCCCGGGTCAGCACCTCCGGGTCGCTGCCCTGGACGATCACCTCGAGCTGGTTGGTCGACGCCTCCTGCCCGCCACCGAACTTGATCTCGCCCAGTCCCGTGCCGAGCTTGTCGAACTCCGTGCGCAGCACCTCACGCATCCGCTTCGCGTCGGTGTCACCATCGAGCGCCAGAGACCACGTCGCGATGTTGTTGCCGCCGCCCGCGAACGGGTTGTCCCCGCCGCCGGCGGTCACCTGGTACGTCTCCACACCCTCGGTACGGGACAGCACCGACTCGACCTGCTTGGCCGCCGCGTCGGTGGCCGCCAGGCCACTGCCGGCCGGCAGTTCCTGGCTCATGTTGAGGGTGTCCTGGCCGGAGTCGTCCAGGAAGTTGGTCTCCAGCTTCTGCGCGAGGCCGAAGGTGCCGAAGAGCACCAGCAGGCCGAGCCCGACGGTGATCCAGCGGGTGGACCGCTTGCGGGTGGCGAACCCGATCACCGGCAGGTACGCCCGCTGCAACGGGCTGCGCAGCTCCTTCTCCTCCGCGCCGCGCCGCACCGCCTCGTCGTCGGCGGTGCCGCCGCGCGGCTTGAGGAACCAGTACGCCAGCACCGGGATCACGGTCAGCGACACCAGCAGCGACGCCAGCAGGGCCACCGTCACGGTGATCGCGAAGGGCGCGAAGAGCTGCCCGACGAACCCGCCGACCAGCGCGATCGGCGCGAACACCGCCACCGTGGTGAGGGTGGACGCGGTCACCGCACCGGCCACCTCTCGGACGCCGGTGATGATCGCGTGCTGCTTCTCCTCGCCGTACTCCAGGTGTCGTTTGATGTTCTCCAACACCACGATCGAGTCGTCCACCACCCGGCCGACCGCGATGGTCAACGCGCCGAGGGTGAGCAGGTTGAGCGAGTAGTCACCGATCCACAGGGCGATCAGCGCCACCAGCACGGAGAGCGGGATGGAAACGGCGGTGACCACCGTCGAGCGCACCGACAGCAGGAAGACCAGGATGACGATGACCGCCATAACCAGGCCCAGCAGGCCCTCGGTGGTCAGCGACTCGATCGACTTCTCGACGAACGGCGCCTGGTCGAAGGCCACGGTCAACTCCGCGCCGGAGGCGTCCTTCAGGTCAGCGAGCCGGTCGCGGATCTCGTGCGAGATCTGCACGGCGTTGCCGTCCGGCGCGGCGGTGACCGCGATGCCGAGGCTGTCCTTGCCGTTGGTGCGGGTGATCGCGGTGGCCGGAGCGAGCTGCTGCTCGACGGTCGCCACGTCCGCGAGACGAACGGGTGCCGCGCCCGGGGCGACCACGATGCCGCGCAGGTCCTCCAGGGTGGCGATCGGCGTGCCGACCTGCACCGGGAGGGCCAGTGCGCCGTCGGCCACCGCACCGGCCGGAATCGCCACGCCGTTGGTCTTCAGCGCCGTGCCGATCGCCGTCGGCTGGATCCGCGCGGCGGCCAGCTTCGCCGGGTCCGGGGTCACCACCACGATGTCGTCGCGGGTGCCGGTCACCTCGACCGTGCGAACCCCCTCGATGCCCTCCAGCTCCGGCACCACCGTCGCGCGCAGCTTCTCGGCGAGCGCCCGCTCGTCCGCCGCACCGGTCGCGGCCAGCACGACCGCCGGCAGGTCGTCGGTGCTACCCGCGATGACCTGCGGGTCGACGCTCTCCGGCAGCTGAGCGTCGATCCGGCTCAGCGCGGTCTGCATCTTGTTGACCACGTCGTCCAGGTCGATGCCGAACTCGTACGTGACCTGGACGGTGGCCGACCCCTCACGGGACGTGGAGGTGACCTGGTCGAGCCCCGGGATGCCCTGGAGTGCATTCTCGATCGGCTCGGTTACCTGCGACTCGACGATCTCGGGTCCGGCACCGGGGTAGGGGGCCACGATGAACGCGGCCGGGAACTCGAGCGACGGCAGCAGTTGCTGCTTCAGCGATGGCACGGCGAACGCCCCGAACGCCGTGATCACCACCGCGATGAGGGCGACGAGCGCTCGGTTGGCGAGGCTGAATCTGGCGAGCAGCGACATCGGCCTGGTTCACTCCTGAACGAGAATGCGGGCGGGGATACCCGAAAGTGTGCCGGACTCGATCACCCCGACCCCCGCCGCCCCCACGCCGTTGCACCGCCGGCTGCCGCCCGCCGGTCACCACCTGCCCGCACGGGCGGGCGGTGGCGGCACTCAGGCCAGGTCGAGGGCTCGGGCCGCGGCCATCGGGTCGTTCGCGATGGTCAACGGCGCGGGCGCTGTGGAAATCGCCCACTCCGGGTCCTTGAGGCCGTGACCGGTCACCGTGCACACCACCGTCGAGCCCGGCGGCACCGCTCCCGCCGCGGCCTGCTGGAGCAGGCCGGCCACGCTCGCCGCGCTGCCCAACTCGACGAAGACCCCCACTTCGCGGGCGAGCAGCCGGTACGCGGAGAGGATCTCCCGGTCGGTCACCGCAGCGATCAGACCACCGGAGGCGTCCCGGGCATCCAACGCCTTGGTCCAGCTCGCCGGGTTGCCGATCCGGATCGCGGTGGCGATGGTCGACGGCTCCGGCACGACCTGACCTGTCACGATCGGGGCCGCCCCGGCGGCCTGGAAGCCATACATCTTCGGCGTCCGGGTGGTGGCGCCGACGGCCTGCTCCTCCGAATATCCCATCCAGTAGGCGGAGATGTTGCCGGCGTTGCCGACCGGCAGGCAGTGGATGTCGGGCGCGTCACCGAGCGCCTCGACGATCTCGAAAGCGGCGGTCTTCTGGCCCTGCAGCCGGTCGATGTTGACCGAGTTGACCAACGCGACCGGGTGATCCTGGGCCAGCTTGGCCGCGAGCGCCAGGCAGTCGTCGAAGTTGCCGCTCACCTGGAGCAGCTTCGCGCCGTGCACCAGCGCCTGGGCCAGCTTGCCCAGCGCGATCTTGCCCTGCGGCACCAGCACCGCGCAGGTCAGCCCGGCGCGGGCCGCGTACGCCGCGGCGGAGGCGCTGGTGTTGCCGGTGGAGGCGCAGATGATGGCCTTGTTGCCGGCCTCGACCGCCTTGGACACCGCGAGGGTCATCCCCCGGTCCTTGAACGAGCCGGTCGGGTTGGCGCCCTCCACCTTGAGGTGCACGTCGCACCCGATCCGGGCGGACAGCACCGGCGCGGGCAACAGCGGGGTGTTCCCCTCGTACAGCGTGACGACCGGCGTGGCCGCGGTGACCGGCAGCCGATCCCGGTACGCCTCGATCAGACCACGCCACATGTCGCTCTCCTCGCCTCTACCGCCGTGCCGACCCGAGCATCAGGCCACCTTGGACCAGCCTGCCGGAGCGATCGATGGCACACCCCGGCCTACCCACCTGGCGGGACGGGGTAGCCGTATGCGGAACGCGCCCCACCACCGGGACAAACGACTCAGACCCCGCCCTCGACCCGCAGCACACTGGTCACCGACCGGACAATGTCCAGGCCGCGCAGCTCGCCAACGGTCGCGGCGAGCGCGGCGTCCGGAGCCACGTGGGTGACGATGACCAGCTCGGCGTCGCCGTCGCGGCCGGGCGACCCACTCGCCGAGCCCTGCCGCACGGTCGCGATCGACACGTCGTGCCGGGCGAACACGCTCGCCACCGAGGCCAGCACACCTGGGCGGTCGGCCACGTCGAGGCTGACGTGGTAGCGGGTCAACGCCTCGCCCATCGGCCGGACCGACAGATCCGCGTACGCGCTCTCACTGGCCGCGCGCACCCCGGCGAGCCGGTTGCGGGACACCGCGACCACGTCACCGAGCACGGCGCTGGCGGTCGGCGCGCCCCCGGCGCCCCGACCGTAGAACATCAGCTGCCCGGCCGCGTCCGCCTCCACGAAGACCGCGTTGAACGCGTCGCCGACGCTGGCCAGCGGGTGGCTGCGCGGGATCATCGCCGGGTGCACCCGGACGCTGACCGTCTCCCGGCCGGTGGAATCGACGCCCCGGGCCGCGATGCAGAGCAGCTTGATCGTGCAGCCCATCGCCTGGGCGCTGGCCATGTCCGCGGCGGTCACCTCGGTGATGCCCTCGCGGTGCACGTCGGCAGCGCCGACCCGGGTGTGGAACGCCAGCGAGGCGAGGATCGCCGCCTTCGCCGCCGCGTCGAAACCCTCGACGTCGGCGGTCGGGTCGGCCTCCGCGTACCCCAGAGCGGTGGCCTCCTCGAGGGCCTCGGCGAAGCCTGCGCCGGTCGCGTCCATCGCGGAGAGGATGAAGTTGGTGGTGCCGTTGACGATGCCGGTGACCCGGTTGATCCGGTCCCCGTGCAGCGACTCGCGCAGCGGGCGCAGCAGCGGGATGGCCCCGGCCACGGACGCCTCGTAGTAGAGGTCGCCACCGCCCTCGGCCGCCGCCTCGTGCAGGGCCACGCCGTCCTCGGCGAGCAGCGCCTTGTTGGCGGTGACCACGCTCTTGCCGGCGCGCAGCGCCTCGACCAGCCAGCCTCGGGCCGGCTCGATGCCGCCGACCACCTCGATCACGACGTCCACGTCGTCGCGCTTGATCAGGCCGAGCGCGTCGGTGGTGAACAGGCCCGGGTCGACCGGCAGGTCGCCCCGGTCACGGCCGAGCCGACGGACGGCGATGCCGGCGATCTCCAGCGGAGCGCCGATCCGCGCGGCCAGGTCGGCCGACTGCTCGTGTAGCAGTCGGACCACCTCCTGGCCGACCGTGCCACAACCGAGCAGTGCCAAGCGCACAGGTGACGTCATCCCACATCCAAAGCGAGCAGGTCCTCTTCGGTCTCCCGCCGGACGATCAGGCGCGCCTTGCCGTCGCGCACCGCGACAACCGGTGGCCGGGGCACATGGTTGTAGTTGCTGGCCATGCTCCGGCAGTACGCACCGGTGCCGGGCACCGCGACAAGATCTCCGGGCTGCACGTCGGCGGGCAGGAATTCATCCTTCACCACGATGTCCCCGGACTCACAGTGCTTTCCCACCACGCGGGCGAGCATCGGCTCCGCACCCGAGGCGCGGGAGGCCAGCGTCGCCGAGTAGGACGCGTCGTACAGGGCGGTGCGGATGTTGTCGCTCATTCCGCCGTCGACGCTGACGTACGTCCGGATGCCGTCGAGATCCTTGACCGTGCCGACCTCGTAGAGGGTGAACACGGCTGGCCCGACGATGGCCCGCCCCGGTTCGATCGACAGGTGCGGCACGGCCAGGTTCTCCGCCGCGCACTCCGAGTCGACGATCTTGCGCAGTCGCTTGGCCAGGTCCTGTGGAGTGGCCGGGTCGTCCTGGGTGGTGTACGCGATGCCGAAGCCGCCGCCCAGGTCCAGCTCGGGCAGCTCCGCCCCGCGCGCGTCGCGGATCTGCGACTGCAGGGCGAGCACCCGGCGGGCCGAGACCTCGAAGCCGCTGGCGTCGAAGATCTGCGAGCCGATGTGCGAGTGCAGGCCGCGCAGCTCCAGCACACCCTCGTCGAGGATCTTGAAGGCGGCAGCGGCGGCGGCCCCGCCGGCCAGCGAGAAGCCGAACTTCTGGTCCTCGTGGGCGGTGGCGATGAACTCGTGGGTGTGCGCCTCGACGCCGACGGTGACCCGGACCAGCACCCGGGGCCGGACCCCCCGCTCGCGGGCCAGCGCCGTGAGCCGGTCGATCTCGGTGAACGAGTCGACGATGATCCGACCCACCCCGGCGTCCAACGCCCGGCTCAGCTCGGCGACGGACTTGTTGTTGCCGTGGAAGCCGATCCGCTCCGGCGGCATTCCGGCCGAGAGCGCGGTGGCCAGCTCACCTCCGGTGCAGACGTCCAGGTGCAGCCCCTCCTCGGCGATGATCCGGACCACCGCCCGGCAGAGGAACGCCTTGCCCGCGTAGAAGACGTCCTCCGTCGGGAAGGCCGCCCGGAAGTCGCGACAGCGCGAGCGCAGGTCGGCCTCGTCGAGGACGTACACCGGGGTGCCGAACTCGGCCGCGATGTCGCGGACGCTCAGGCCCGCGACGGCGAGGGCGCCGTCGGCGCCGCGCGTCACCGACCGCGGCCACAGCGTCGGCAGCAGGGCGTTGACGTTCTCCGGGGTACGCAGCCAGGCCGGCCCGCTGTTGCTGATGTCCGCGTGCAGCGCACCAGCCTCGTGAGCGCGCATGTCGTCACATCCTCTCGGGGGCGGACACGCCGAGCAGGTGCAGGCCGTTGGCGATCACCGTGCGGGTGGCGTTGTTCAGCCAGAGCCGGGCGCGGTGCAGGTCGGTGACCTCCTCGTCGCCCAGCGGCAGCACCCGGCAGTTGTCGTAGAACCGGTGGTAGGAAGCCGCGACGTTCTCCTCCAGGTAGCGGGCCACCCGGTGCGGCTCCCGCAGCTCGGCGGCGGTCGCCACCACCGCCGGGAACTCGGCGAGCGCCTTGAGCAGCTCGTTTTCCTTCTCGTGATCGAGCAGCTCGGGGCGGAACGCGTCGGCGTCGCCCGGGACCAGCCCCACCTCGGCGGCGTTGCGGGCCACGCCCGCCGTCCGCGCGGCGACGTACTGCACGTAGTAGACCGGGTTGTCGCGGGTCGCCC
Source organism: Micromonospora sp. LH3U1 (assembly GCF_028475105.1). Taxonomy (NCBI): domain Bacteria; kingdom Bacillati; phylum Actinomycetota; class Actinomycetes; order Micromonosporales; family Micromonosporaceae; genus Micromonospora; species Micromonospora sp. LH3U1. The sequence continues at coordinate 5,942,817 of NZ_CP116936.1, forward strand.
GGGTCCACAGCTCGACGTCGATGTCGATCGGCGAGTCGCTGGAGTAGCGGGCCAGCGCGTACCGGGAGGCGTCGACGCCGATCGCGTCGACCAGGTCTTCCAGGGTGACCACGGTGCCGGCCCGCTTGCTCATCCGCTGCGGGGCGCCGTCGCGCAGCAGGTTGACCAGCTGCCCGATGAGGATCTCCAGGTTGCGCTCCGGGTCGTCGCCGAAGCAGGCGGCCATCGCCTTCATCCGGCCGATGTAGCCGTGGTGGTCGGCACCCAGCATGATCACGACCCGCTCGAAGCCGCGCTCCCGCTTGTCCAGGTAGTAGGCGCAGTCCGCGGCGAAGTACGTCCACTCACCGTTGGACTTGCGCAGCACCCGGTCCTTGTCGTCGCCGAAGTCGGTGGTGCGCAGCCAGGTGGCGCCCTCGGACTCGTAGAGGTGGCCCTGCCCGCGCAGCCGGTTCAACGCCAGGTCCAACTCGCCCCGGTCGTGCAGGTCCTTCTCGTTGAAGTAGGTGTCGAACTCCACCCCGAAGTCGTGCAGCGAGGAGCGGATCTCGTCGAACATCAGCGCGACGCCTTCGACCCGGAAGATCTCCTGGGCGGCGTCGTCGTCGAGAGTCAGCACCTCCGGCCGGCGGGCCTGCACCTCGGTGGCGATCTCAGCGATGTACGCCCCGCCGTAGCCGTCCTCCGGCGCCGACTCCCCCTTGGCGGCGGCGAGCAGCGACCGGGCGAACCGGTCGATCTGCGAACCGGCGTCGTTGAAGTAGTACTCCGTGCCGACGTCGGCGCCGGTGGCGCGCAGCAGGCGGCTCAGCGCGTCGCCGACGGCCGCCCACCGAACCCCACCGATGTGCACCGGCCCGGTCGGGTTGGCCGAGACGAACTCCAGATTGATCTTTTCACCGGCGAGTCGGTCGCTGCGGCCGTACTCCGCGCCGGCCTCGACGATCACCCGGGCGAGCTGACCGGCCGCGGCTGCGTCGAGCCGGATGTTCAGGAAGCCCGGACCGGCGATTTCGACTGATTTGACACCCGGTGCCCGGCCCAGCTCGTCGGCCAGGGCGGCGGCCAACTCCCGGGGCGGGACGCCCACCTTCTTGCTCAGCTGCAGAGCGAGCGTCGAGGCGTAGTCGCCGTGCTCGGGGTTGCGCGGTCGCTCGACCACCGTGCGCTCCGGCAGAGCTGCGCTGTCGAGCCCACGCTGAAGGAAGACGGCGTGGGCGGCGGCAAGGACGACCGAGGCGAGTTCTGCAGGAGTCACCCAACCATGTTATCGGGGGTAGACTCGGGCACTCGGTGGCTACCCTGCGCGTCATCCGGCCCGCCACTCCCCTGACCGACCGACTTGACGAGGCACGATGAGCATCAGCACCCCCGGTGGCCCTGAGCGCCGCCCGACCGTGGTCAGCACCGGCAAGAAGCCGGCAGCGGGCCGGCCGGCGTCCGGCGCCAAGGCCGGTCCCGCCAAGCCGGCGGGCTCCCCGCGGGCAGGTGGCAAGGGCCCACGCAAGCCGATCACCCCGGTCAAGGTGAGCCAGGGTCGGGCCTGGGGCCCGATCGCGCTCTTCGTGGCGGTGGGCGTGCTCGCGGCCGGCATCATCGGCTACGGCGCCTGGGCGTCGTTCCAGGGTGCCAAGCCGTGGGACAAGCGGGCCAACGCCATCGACGGCATCGTCAACATCCGCAAGTCCGACCCGGACAGCCTGAAGTACGAGGCGCACAAGGCGGGCCCGCTGACCTACAAGTACTCGCCGCCGGTGGGCGGGGTGCACAACGCCACCTGGCAGAACTGCATGGGTGACGTCTACGACGCCCCGATCGCCAGCGAGCACGCGGTGCACAGCCTGGAGCACGGCGCGGTGTGGATCACCTACCGCCCGGACCTGCCCCAGGACCAGGTCGCCAAGCTCGCCGGCAAGGTGCGCGGCGTCGAGAAGATGCTGCTGAGCCCGTACGAGGGCCTGGACAAGCCGATCTCGCTGCAGGCGTGGGGCTACCAGCTCAAGGTCGACAACGCCGACGACTCGCGGATCGACGAGTTCATCAAGGACCTGCGGGTGAACGCCTCTGTCGAGGGCCCGACGGCGCTGTGCAACACGGGTATCACCGCCACCGGCACCACGCCGCGTGAACTTCAGCAGCAGCCGACCCAGTAAGGACCGCGATGACTGCTCCCGCCACCACCGACAGCGAACACGACGAGTTCCCGGCCGCCCTGGACGAGGGTGGCCGGGCCCCGGCGCGGCGCTACGGGGTGCTCGCGCTGGCCGTCCTGCTGGTCGTCGGGTTGCTCCTCGGGTTCGCGGGCGGTCTGCTCACTCCGCGGCTCACCCGACCCGGTGACGCCTCCGTCGAGGCGGGCTTCGCGCGGGACATGACGACGCACCACGCGCAGGCGGTGGAGATGAGCCTGATCGCGTACCGGTCGGCGACGCTGCCCGAGGTGCGGCAGATCGCCGTCGACATCGCCACCGGGCAGCAGGGCGAGATCGGGGCCATGCAGACCTGGCTGCGTGAGTGGGAGCTGAGCCCGACCGGGTCGCAACCACCGATGTCGTGGATGTCCGACGGGGCCACCGTCAAGGACGGGCTGATGCCGGGAATGGCCACACCGCAGCAGATGGCCGCCCTGCGCGACGCCAAGGGCATCGAGGTCGACCGGCAGTTCCTGGCCTTGATGTACAACCACCACCTGGGCGGCATCCACATGATCGACGCGGCGCTCGGCGAGACCGACAACGCCGAGGTCCTGCGGGTGGCACGGACCATGAAAGCCACCCAGCAGACCGAGCTGAACAACCTCCGGCAGCTCCAGGCGCAGGCCAAGGGCTGATCGACCGGACGGGCGCACCGGGCCCGCGTCACCGCCGTACACCGGCGGGGCGCGGGCCCGCGTCATGTGTCGGCGCACGGCGAGACGCCCGTCCGGGGCGCAGACGTTGATCGCCACCCCTGTCCCCTATGGGCGTTTTGCGCGGCACAGGCGATTACGTTGCTTAGAGAGTTTTCTCCGCACATATCGTGACCAGTTGCGATTCGTGCTCGTTGCCCAAGACGTGGGGGTTGCACTCAGAGACGCACGGCGTTCGGTCACCAGCTGGTGCCGACGCCACACCATCGGTGGTGACGGGGCGGTGGCAGCCGTCCGTCGCGGACAGCGGCAGAGCGAGCCGGGAATGCTCAGCCGCGAACAGGAACTCGAACTGATCGACACACTGCGGGGCGTCCACCCCGACGAGTTCGGCCTGGACGAGGAGTTGTGGACTCGGCAGAGCCTCACGACGCTCATCCAGCGGCGATTCGACTTGCCGCTGGACGTTGGCGCGGTCGGGGCGTACCTGCGGGCCTGGGGGTTGGGTCCGCGGGAGCCGCGCGAGCGGGCCTGTGGGCTCTGCGTCAGCGCGGTTGAGCGCTGGGTCCGCAGCGAGTACCCAGCGATCACCCGAGGCGCTCAGGAGCACCTCGCGGAGGTCTACTGGATCGGCCGGATCAGACTGCGCGGCACCATGCCCGCAGCCGACGTGATCTCCGCGGTCTCTTCCCGCGGCCGGGTCCGCTTCATGATCACCACGCCGACCGTCGACCCGCCGCTCCCCCGCGACTTCGTGTTGCGGCTCAGCGGTGCGGAGCAGCGCACCGTGCACCTCATCGTGGACGGTTCCTGGCCGCGCAACGAGTGGCCGCGCCGGCTTCCCCGGCGAATCGTCCTGCACCCGCTGCCCAGTTGCGGGCGGGCGATCGCGGCCTGAGCGCCGGGTGAGCCGATTGCCGACACGATCGGCTCACCCGATACCGATTCGGCGTACACCGAGGAGGTTTGCTAGTCTTCTGCAGTCGCTGAGCCCCCGTAGCTCAGGGGATAGAGCACCGCCCTCCGGAGGCGGTGGCGCAGGTTCGAATCCTGCCGGGGGCACCAGAAAGATCTACCGACTTCGACCGGGCGCAGGAGCATGTTGGCTCCCCGCGCCCGGTTCTTGGTGTTGCCTGGGTTGAAGCAGAGCAAAGGTGTTTACCACCAGAGGGATCCCCTCCGGTCCGTCATCCTGATGCACTGGCGTAGCGGCGGGCGAGCCCGGCGAAGGCGGCCTTGAGCTCTGCGGGTCCGATGACCTCGATGTCGGCATCGAACCTGCCGAGGGCTGCGGCGAGACCGGCCCAGGACCAGGAGCCCTGAACGAGTTTGCAGCGGTCGGGGCCGAGTCCTTCGACGAGTCCGTCGCGGGTGTACGCGGCGACGACGGTGGCGGGAAGGTCGAGGATGACCTCGCCGACACATGGCCACGCCGGGGTGTCTGTGGAACCTCGGAACCGGCCGGTGATGAACGTGGCCACGTCTGCCGTGGGTAGTTGTCGTGGGGTGAAGCGTGGTCCGGTCGGGGTACGCGGGCTGATGCGGTCGACCCGGAAGGTTCGCCAGTCGTCGCGGTCGAGGTCCCAGCCGACGAGATACCAGCGTCTGTTCCAGGTGACGAGGTGGTGGGGTTCCACGCGTCGTGGCGGCGCGTCCGTGTCGGCGGTCGCCGAGGCGTAATCGAAGCAAAGACCGTCGTGGGCGTGGACGGCCGCGCCGATGGCGGTCAGCACGGTGCTGTCGACCGGGCAGTCCGGGCGGGTGGTGGGTTGTTCGACGGCGGTGACCTCCAGTGAGTCGATGCGGCGCCGCAGCCGACTCGGCATGACCTGCCGCATGGTGTTCAGCGCCCGCACCGCGCCCTCCTGGATGTCCGCCCCGGAGACGGAGGCCAGTCGAAGTGCGACGGCGATGGCGACCGCCTGCTCGTCGTCGAACAGCAGCGGTGGCAGCTGAGCTCCGGCGTCGAGCCGGTACCCGCCGTCCGGTCCCTTGAAGGCCCTGATCGGGTAGCCGAGTTCGCGCAGCCTGTCGACGTCGCGCCGCACCGTACGAGGGCTGACATCCAGCCTTTCGGCCAGTAGGCCGCCCGGCCAGTCACGGCGTGCCTGGAGGAGCGAGAGCAGTGACAGCAGTCTCGCCGAAGTCTTGGGCATGCATCCGATTCTCCACAGGTAGCGGCCACAACCTGACCTCTACCGCTGTCATCGTCTTCTCGTACCGAAGCAACAGCCACGGGGTCCACGACACGTCACAGGAGATTCAGCAATGAGCATCAACACCGTCGCGCACATCAACCTTCGAGGCAACGCGCGGGCTGCTCTCGAGTTCTACCGGTCCGTGTTCGGCGGGGACCTCGCCGCCGTCACCTACGCCGATGCCCACAACGTGCAGAACCCGGATGAGGCCGACCAGATCATGTGGGGCCAGGTCACGTCCGCCGAGGGTTTCCAGATCATGGCGTACGACGTGCCGTCCGTGCGGCCGTGGAGCCAGGGCGAGAGCCCGTTCTTCGTCTCGGTCCGCGGCAGGGACGCCGACGAGATCACCGGCTACTGGAAGAAGCTCAGCGAGGGCTCGACCGTGGTGGTCGACCTCGCACCCGCCGGCTGGGCACCCCTCTACGGCATGCTCACCGACCCGTTCGGCATCACCTGGGTGCTCGACGTCGCCGTCGCGTACAACCCCTCCTGACCACGGAGAACAGCCCACCGCCGATCCCGAGGGATCGGCGGTGGGCCTCGATTCCGCTCAGTGCGCCTCGGCCGGCACCAGCTTCGAGGGCATCTCCGGTGCCGAACCAGCGTCCGGGCCGTCGGCGCCCAAACGGCGCTCACGGCGTTTCAGCCACTGGTCGATCACCAGGTTCAGGACGAGTCCGGCAGCGCCCCAGATGGCGATGACCACCAGGTTCTGTCCGACGCCGACGCCGTCGAAATATTGCAGTGATCGGGCGATGTCGACCGCCGCGGGCAGTGGCAGCACGTCCTGGAGAGGGCGGAACACCTCGGGGACCAGGTACACCGACATGCCACCGCCGGAGGCGGGTAGGCCGGCCATCATCAGCACCACCATCATCGGGATGATCCCGGCCAGGCCGATGGTGCGGGTGAGGACTCCGGTGGCCAGGGAGACCGAGAAGATGGTCAGGGCACCGTAGCCAATCGTCTCCAGGGCGCTGCCGCTGATCGCGCCGATGAGGACGTCGAAGAGGAACCACAGCCAGACGGACATGCCGATCGCCCAACCGCCCAGGAGCGGCAGGAACTGGGGCAGGCGGCGCACGTGCGGGGCACCGCCGCGCAGGACGGCCAGGAACAGGAAGCCGGCCATGATCCAGGACATGCCGACGTACATGCTGTTGCTGCCGCCGGTGTCGGTCTCGCTCAGGGGTTGCACGTCGGTCAGCGTGAGCGGGAGGCCCTGGGCCGCAGTGATCGGCTGGAAGATCGAGCGGATGGTGGACTGCTGGCTGGCGTTGGCGGCGGAGGCCGAGTACAGCGTCGCCGGGGTGTCCGGTGCCGACGGCAGGACGAAGGCGGCGACCACGTCGCGGGAGCGGATCTGCTCGGTGGCCTCTTCGGTGGTGGCCGCGACGGTGACGTCGAGGATGCCGTCGAGCTGTGTGTTGAGACCGGCAGCGGTCTCCTGGGCCACCCCGGGGGCGGCGGCGACCACGACGACCGGGATGTCGTGCGGTTGCGGTTTGTGCATGGAGAACCCCATGGCACCCACGACGACCACGAGGATGGCCAGCGGGAAGCCGGCCGCGGCCACGTACCGGAATCGCTTGGAGCGCGGCGGCCCGCCGGCCAGAGCGGGGGCCTTCGCGTCGGGGTCGGCGATCGGTGGGACGCCGGGGATGACCTTCCCGCTCGCGCTGCGCTCCTTGAGCAGGCAGAGCGCGAGGGCGGCCACGATCCACCCGGCCAGCACGATCAGGTGGGTGCCCAGACCGTTGCCGTCGAAGTACAGGACCGAGCGCAGCGCCTCACCGGCCGCCGGGAGCGGCAGCACGCCATGCAGGAACTGGAAGAACCCGGGCATGTTGTGCACGGACAGGGCAAGGTTCGACGCGGGCATGCCGAACACGACCCAGAGCAGCATGCCGGGCAGCACCGCGAGGGGCCCGACCAGCTTGGAGAGCAGCAGCTGGGCCAGTCCGACGGCCGCGGTGGCGAGCATGCCGACGCCGAGGAAGGTGAGGTAGTGGCCCTCGACGGCACCCACTATGGGCCCGAGGATGAGCCAGATGATCGAGCTGGTGACCGCGGACCAGCCGGCCAGCACGGGCAGGAACCGTCGCAGCCGCAGCAGGTGGGGGACGCCCATCACCATGATGCTCAGTGGCACGTACCCGGCCAGCATCATGCCCATCGCGGCGAACAGGACCGCGATGCCGGCCCGGTCACCGTCGGGTAGCGGCGCGACGTCCTCGGTGGTGGCCTGCCAGTTGTTCTGGACGGCCACCGGCGCGAGCAACTGCTGGACGGTGGCGCCCTGCGAGGCTCCGGCCGCCGAGGCGGTGAGGATGGTGGCGTTGGCGCTGCCGTCGGTGGGCAGGACGAGCGCGCCGGTGGCTTCCTGGTCGTGCAGCAGGTCGACCGCGTCGTCGCGGGTGGCCACCAGCGTGGCCTCGGTGCTGTCACCCGGAGCGGCGTTGAGCCCGTCGACGACGGCCTGCGCCGTGGCGCCGCTGCCGACGACCGCTACCGGCATGTCCCGGGGGTGCGGTGAGTGCATGGTCGACATGTAGGTCGCGAACATCATCGTGACCATGAGGAACGGCATCACGAACAGGGCGACCATGCGGATGATCTGTTCCTTGCGGTCCGCGCCGGGCGGGCGGCCGTCCACCACGTCGGCAGCCTCGATCACGGCTTCGGTATCCATGCACGCTCCAGCTCATGTTTGTACGCCAGTTGACTTATAAACTGTAGGCGGCGGATGCCGGGACCGGGAATCCGGCTAGGTTGACCTGAGTCACATCCGGGCGAGGACACGAGGGGGCCGGTCATGAGGCGGTCCGAGGCGGCACGCACCGCGCTGCTGGACGCGGCGGAGCGGCTGTTCGCCGAGTCGGGAGTCGCCGAGGTCTCCGACCGCAGGGTGGCCGAGGCTGCTGGCAACACCAACCACTCGGCGGTGCGCTACTACTTCGGCGGGCGCGAGGGGCTGCTGAAGGCGCTCATGGCCCGCCACGTGCGCGACGTCGCGGAACAACGCGAGGGAATGCCCCCACCCGAGGACTCCGTCCTCGGCGACATCCGCGGTCTCGTGGAGCCGAGCATGCGGGTCCTCGACCAGTTACCGCGCCCGAGCTGGCGGGCCCGGTTCCTTGAACACATGCTGCACAACCCCGCCACCCAGCCGATCATGCGGGAAGCCCAGGACACCACGCCACAGGCACTGGAACTGCGCGATTCACTGGCCTCGCGGCTACGGCACCTCGACCCGGAGGTGGTCGCTGGCCGGGCGCTCCTGATCACCCGCATCGTCAGCACCACGACGGCCGAGGTCGAGGCACGCGCCGAACGCAACGGCGAAGACCCCCGATGGCCCGAGGTCGGCGACTTCCTCGTCGACGCCATCACCGGAATGCTCAGCGCCCCCATCAGCCGGCCACGCCGAGCGGAGGGCTGATCGCCGGTCGCCGCCCAGGGGCTCACCTGCCGACGTACGCCGCCAGGTGTTCGCCGGTGAGGGTGGAGCGGGTGGCGACGAGGTCGGCCGGGGTGCCCTCGAAGACGATCCGACCACCGTCGTGGCCGGCACCGGGGCCGAGGTCGATGATCCAGTCGGCGTGCGCCATGACCGCCTGGTGGTGCTCGATGACGATCACCGACTTACCGGCGTCGACGAGGCGGTCGAGCAGGCCGAGCAGTTGCTCGACGTCGGCCAGGTGCAGGCCGGTGGTCGGCTCGTCGAGGACGTAGACGCCGCCCTTCTCGGCCATGTGGGTGGCCAGCTTGAGTCGCTGCCGCTCGCCGCCGGACAGGGTCGTGAGCGGCTGACCCAGGCTGAGGTAGCCGAGCCCGACGTCGGCGAGCCGGTCGAGGATGGCGTGCGCGGCCGGCGTACGCGCCTCGCCGGCGCCGAAAAACTTCTCGGCCTCGGTCACCGACATCGCGAGCACCTCGCTGATGTCGCGACCGCCGAAGCGGTATTCCAGCACCGATGCCTGGAACCGCTTCCCCTCGCAGTCCTCGCAGGGGGCGGCGACCCCGGCCATCATCCCCAGGTCGGTGTAGATGACGCCAGCGCCGTTGCAGCTCGGGCAGGCGCCCTCGGAGTTGGCGCTGAACAGCGCCGGCTTCACACCGTTGGCCTTCGCGAACGCCTTGCGGATCGGGTCGAGCAGCCCGGTGTACGTGGCCGGGTTGCTCCGTCGCGAACCACGGATCGCGCCCTGGTCGATCGACACCACACCCGCGCCGGCGGGGATCGACCCGCGCACGAGCGAACTCTTGCCGGAGCCTGCGACACCGGTCACGACGACGAGCACCCCGAGCGGCACATCGACGTCGACGTCGTGCAGGTTGTTGGCCGTCGCGCCACGGATCTCCAGTTTGCCGGTGGGCGTACGCACCGTCTCCTTGAGAGCCGCTCGGTCGTCGAGATGACGGCCGGTGATGGTGCCGCTGGCGCGCAGGCCGTCCAGGGTGCCCTCGTAGCAGACGGTGCCGCCGTCCGTACCGGCTCCGGGCCCGAGATCGACGACGTGGTCGGCGATGGCGATGGCCTCCGGCTTGTGCTCCACGACCAACACGGTGTTGCCCTTGTCGCGCAACTGCAGCAGCAGCTCGTTCATCCGCTGGATGTCGTGCGGGTGCAGCCCGATCGTCGGCTCGTCGAAGACGTAGGTGACGTCGGTGAGCGAGGAGCCGAGGTGACGGATCATCTTGGTGCGCTGCGCCTCCCCGCCCGAGAGGGTGCCCGACGGGCGGTCGAGCGAGAGGTATCCCAGACCGATCTCCTCGAACGAGTCGAGAAGGTGTTGCAGCCCCGCCAGCAACGGGGTCACCGACGACCCCTCGATCCCGCGCACCCAGGCGGCCAGGTCGCTGATCTGCATCGCGCAGACGTCAGCGATGTTCTTTCCCTTGATCTTCGACGATCGGGCCTCCTTGCTGAGCCGGGTGCCGGCACAGTCGGGGCAGGTCGTGAAGGTCACCGCCCGCTCCACGAAGGCACGGATGTGTGGCTGTAGCGCGTCGATGTCCTTGGAGAGGAAGGACTTCTGGATCGACGGGATCAGCCCGGCGTACGTCAGGTTGATGCCGTCGACCTTGATCTTGGTCGCTTCCCTGTGGAGCAGGTCGTGCTGCTCCCGCTTGGTGTATTTGCTGATCGGCTTGTCCGGGTCGAAGTAGCCGCAACCACGGAAGATCCGGCCGTACCAGCCCTCCATGCTGTAGCCCGGGATCGTGATCGCGCCCTCGTTGAGCGACAGGCTGTCGTCGTACAGCGCTGACAGGTCGATGTCGGTGACCGCGCCCATGCCCTCGCAGCGCGGGCACATGCCGCCGAGACGGGTGAAGGTCGCCTTCTCGGTCTTCGTCCTGCCAGCGCCGCGCTCGACGGTGATCGCACCGGTGGCCTTCACCGAGGGGACATTGAACGAGTACGCGTTGGGCGAGCCGATGTGCGGCTGCCCGAGCCGGCTGAACAGAATGCGCAGCATCGCGTTGGCATCGGTGGCGGTGCCCACGGTGGATCGGGAGTTCGCCCCCATCCGCTCCTGGTCCACGATGATCGCCGTCGTCAGGCCATCCAGCAGATCGACCTCGGGCCGTGCCAACGTCGGCATGAAGCCCTGCACGAAGGCGCTGTAGGTCTCGTTGATCATCCGCTGCGACTCGGCGGCGATGGTGCCGAACACCAGCGAGCTCTTGCCCGAGCCGGAGACACCGGTGAACACCGTCAGCCGCCGCTTCGGGATCTCGACGCTGACGTCCTTGAGGTTGTTCACCCGCGCGCCCTGCACCCGGATCAGGTCGTGGCTGTCGGCGACGTGCGGCGCGGACGGCTGGATGGCCGTGCTCATCGTCTCTCCATCTGTCGGGCCGGACGGGTCAGCGCACTTCCTGGATGCGGATCATGTTGCCCGCCGGGTCCCGGAAGGCGCAGTCCCGCACGCCGTACGGCTGCTCGGTCGGCTCCTGGACGACCTCGGCGTCGCTGGCCTCGATCGTGGCGAAGGTGGCGTCGAGGTCGGTGGTGGCCAGGTTGACGCCGAAGTAGCTGCCCTTGGCCATCAGCTCGAGGATGGTCTGCCGTTCGTCGTCGGTGATGCCGGGATTGGCGGCCGGCGGGTGCAGGACGATGGCGGTGCTGGGCTGGCCGACCGGCCCGACCGTGATCCACCGCATCCCCTCGTACCCGACGTCGAGGCGGACCTCGAAGCCGAGGATGTCGCGGTAGAAGACCAGCGAGGCCTCCGGATCGGTGTGCGGCAGGAAACTCGAATGAATGGTGATGTCCATGCTGGTCACGCTAGTTGCGGCTCGGTGACCCGCGCTTCTCGATTCCTGACCGGTCTGGTCACCTGCTTCGCCACGCACGACGGCATTCCCGCCGTCGCCTGTGCGGCCTGCCGCCGGTAGACGCTGGGCGGCACGCCGACCAGCTCGGTGAAGCGGGTGCTGAAGGTGCCCAACGACGAACAACCGACCGCGAAACAGACGTCGGTGACGCTCAGGTCGCCACGGCGCAGCAGGGCCATCGCCCGCTCGATCCGTCGGGTCATCAGGTAGCTGTAGGGCGATTCGCCATAGGCGAGGCGGAACTCACGGCTGAGGTGCCCCGCCGACATGTGCGCGCCACGGGCGAGCGCCTCGACGTCCAGCGGCTGCGCGTACTCCCGGTCGATCCGGTCGCGGACCCGGCGCAGCCGCGCGAGGTCGGCCAGTCGCTGGGTCGCGTCAGGTTTGCTGGTCACCTGGAAAATCGTGCCACAACCCACCGACAATCCGCCGCTCACCGGGCGTGAGCGGGGGTCGAGCCGTTGCCGAGCGGGGGCCGACGAGCCGGTCAGCCGGCCTCGCGGCGGGCGCGGGCCCGGCGCTTCCCCTCGTGCATGGCCTGTACCCGGGCCACCGGGATGGTCCGGCCCTCGGCCACCAGGTCGGCGGGAAGAGGTTGCGGGGCCGGCATCAGCGCGGCCCACGGGTCGCCGTCGGCGAGCAGTGCGGGCGCGGTCCGGATGGTGAAGTCGGCGGGGGTCACCTCGGCCAGGTCGGCCCAGTCGACCGGGAACGAGACCGGCATCCCGGGACGCAGCCGGGGACTGTACGCGGCGGCCACCGTCGCGCCGCCCGCCCGGGTGGCATCCACGAAGACACGACCACCCCGCTCTTCCTTGATGTACGCCGTGGTGGCCAGCGCCGGGTCGAGCCGCTCGGCGCGGACGGCGAGCGCCCGGGTGGCGGCGGCCAACTCCTCCGCCGTGGGCTCGTCGGCCACCGGAACGAACACGTGCACGCCCTTGGCGCCACTGGTCTTGACCGCACCGGCCAGGCCGGCGTCGGCGAGCGCCTGGCGGACCAGCAGGGCAGCGGCGACCGCCGCGCGGAACCCGTCGCCCTCGGGCGGATCCAGGTCGAGCACCAGGTGGGTCGGGCGGTGCGGATCCGCCGCGGTGGCCAGCGTCGGGTGGTACTCCACCGCCCGCTGGTTGGCGAACCAGAGCAGGGTGCGCCGGTCGTCGCAGAGGGCGTACGAGATCTCCCGGTGCGACGCCTCCGCCCAGACCGGCACCCGGCGCACCCAGTCCGGGGTGTAGCGAGGCAGGTTCTTCTGCATGAACGGCGGCTGGCCGGGGCGGACCCTGATCACCGACAGCGGCCGACCCCGCAACTGCGGGAGGATCTGCTCACTGACCGCGTCGAGGTAGTCGACCAGGTCACGCTTCGTCGCGTCGTCACGGTCGGACAGCGGCTGGTCCAGGTTGGTCAGGGCCACGCCGTCCCGGGTCTCGTCAGCCTCGCTCACCCGACCACCCTCCCGGCCCCGGTCTCGTCGGTCAACCTGACGTGCCGATCGGTGCCGGCGGGCCGGGCGCCGGGCAGCGTGGTCAGCGCGACCAGCAGGGCGGCGACCACCAGGGCAGCGGCGACGGCGAACGCGGTTCGGTAGCCGCCGGCGAGCGCGGCCGTCTCGGCCCAGCCAGCGGCCCGTAGGCCGTCGGCCCGGGCGGCGGCCAGGGTGGCCAGCACGGCCAGGCCGACCGCACCGCCGACCTGTTGGGTGGTGTTGGCCAGGCCGGAGGCGAGCCCGGCGTCGGTGTCGGTCGCGCCGGCCATGGCCAGGGTGGTGACCGCCGGCAGGGTCAGACCGCCGGCCGCCCCGAAGACCAGCATCGCGGGGAGTACGTCGGCGACGTAGGCACCGTCGGCGGGCAGCCGGGCGAGCAGGAGGAAGCCGACGGTTGCCATACCGAGCCCGAAGAGCAGCACGGTCCGGGCACCCCACCGGGCGATCAGCCGACCGGCCAGGCCGAGCGACACCACCGCGATCACCACCGGGGTGGGCAGGAAGGCCCAGCCGGTGGCGGCCGCATCCAGTCCGAGCACGAGTTGCAGCTCCACGGCGAGCAGGAACTGGAAGCCGAAGTACGCGGCGACCATGAGGAACTGCACGGTGTTCGCCGCGACCAGACCCGGTACGCGCAGCACCCGGGCCGGCAGCAGCGGAGTGGCCGCCACCCGTTGACGCACGGCGAACCCGCCGAGCAGCAGTGCCGCGAGCGCCGTCGCGCCGAGGGTGCGAGGGCTGGTCCAGCCATGCTCACCGGTCCCCACGATGCTGAGCACGGCGGCCATCAGGCCGGCGGTGGCGAGCAGCGCGCCGGGTAGGTCCAGGCCGGCCCGCAGGCCGATCCCCCGCTCGGCCGGGAGCTTGCGGACGGCGGCGAGCAGGATCGCGGCCCCGATCGGGAGGTTGACCAGGAAGATCGACCGCCAGCCGGCCAGGTCGGTAAGCACCCCACCGGCTACGGTGCCGACGGACGCTCCGGCCGCCCCGGTGAAGCTGAACACGGCGATCGCGCGGGCCCGCTCGGCCGGCTCGGGATAGAGCCGGACGATCATGCCAAGACTGACCGCCATGGCCAGTGCGCCACCGACGCCCTGACCGAAGCGCGCGGCGACCAGCAGGGCCGGCCCGGTGGCGACCGCGCAGGCGAGCGACGCGAGGGTGAACAGCGCGACGCCGGCGAGGAAGACCCGCCGCCGGCCGAGCAGGTCGCCGAGGCGGCCGGCGAGCAGCAGCAGCCCGCCGAACGCGACCAGGTAGGCGTTGACCACCCAGGCCAGGCCGGCGGCGGTGAAACCCAGATCGCGTTGTACGGCGGGCAGTGCCACCGCGACCACACTGCCATCCAGAATGATCATCAGGCTGCCGGCGCAGAGCACCAGAAGTGCCGGCCAGCGAGACGGGACGACGCGATCCATGAAACCCCTCCTTGGTGCACGGTTTGTTACCGAGGTCATCGTCTGTGACCATGGACCGGAGCGGAAGGAGGCACTCTTATGTCCCAGAGGAACAGCGATGTGTCCGCGCTGGTCAAGGCCGAGTTGACCTGCGCTGCCGGCGACGTGCCGTTCACCCCGGGGCAGGCTCGCGCGTGCACCGTCCGCGAGGTGCTCGACCGGGTTGGCGGCAAGTGGAGCATCGGCATCCTCGTGGCCGCCTCGAACGGCCCGGTGCGCTTCACCGAGCTGGAGCGGCACATCGAGGGGATCAGCCGCCGGATGCTCACGCTGACCCTGCGCAACCTGGAACGCGACGGCCTCCTGCACCGCCGGGTCTACCCGACCGTCCCGCCCAAGGTCGAGTACACCGCCACCTCGATGGCGCTCGAGCTCTACGAGTCGCTGGTCGCCTTGACCAGCTGGGCCGAGCGCCACCGCCCGGCCATCGCCGAGGCGCGGACCAGTTACGACGCCGAGCACGCCGTCTAAACCGGTACGGGGTGTGGGGAACGCCACCAAGGTTCTCTGACCGATCGGTCAGGTCTGACCGATCGGTCAGGCATGCTGGTTTGCGGAGGTGGACCAGTGATGGCCAGAGCGGTGTCCGAGACGCACGGCGAGATCCTCGCCGCGGCGGCGCGACAGTTCGGGGTGACCGGCTACCGCGGCACCTCCCTGCAGGACATCGCCCGCGAGGTCGGCTGCTCCAAGGCCACGGTGCTCTACCACTTCGCCAACAAGGAAGCCCTGCTCGCCGAGCTGATGGCTCCCGCGATCGGGGTGCTGCGCGACCTCGACGACCAGCTCACCGGCCTGACCGGCGCGGCCGCCCAGGAGGTCGCCGCGACCGGCTTCGTCGACCTCGCGGTCCGGTTCCGACGAGAGATCGCGGTACTGCGCGGCGAATTCCCGGAGCTGCTGTGCCAGCCGGCCTTCGCGCACATCCAGCAGATCTCCGATCGGCTGCGGGACGCGTTGGCCGGGCATTCCGACCGGCCCGGTGCCCGGATCGCCGCGCTGGTGCTGCTCGCCGGCATCTCCGAGGCATGCGCCGAGTTCGTCGACATCCCCGACGACGAACTGCGCCCCGCCCTGCTCACCCTCGTCCGGCGGGCCATCGAACCCGTCGACGCACCCCTGCCCCAACCACCCACGACCGAGGACAAGGACTCCTGATGGCCACCCTGCTCTACCGGCTCGGCCGGGGCGCGTTGCGCCGGCGACGGCTCGTCGTCGCGCTCTGGCTCGTCGTACTCGTCGTCGCCGGCCTGGCCGCGGCGACCCTGCGCGGCCCGACGGCGAGCAACTTCACCATGCCCGGCACCGAGAGCCAGCGCGCGCTGGACCTGCTGGCCGAACAGTTCCCCGCGGCCAGCGGCGCCACCGGCACCATCGCGGTCAAGGCACCGGCTGACGGCCAACTGGGGACCCCGCAGGGCCAGGCCGTGGTGCAGGAACTGGTCCAGGAGGCCTCGACACTGCCCGGCGTGGTCGGCGCGGTCGACCCGCTCCAGGTCGGCGCGGTCTCGCCCAACGGCCGGTACGCGCTGGTCCAGGTCCAGTTCGCCACCGGCGGCGACGAGGTGACCGACGAACAGCGCGCCGCGTACGAGGAGGTCGGCGCTTCCGTTGAGGCGAAGGGTTGGCAGGTCGCCCCGGGCGGCGAGGTGCTGGGTGGTGAGCCGGAGATCGGCTCCACCGAGGCGCTCGGCGTACTGGTCGCCGCGATCGTCCTGATCATCACGTTCGGTTCACTGGTCGCCGCCGGAATGACCATGCTCAACGCGCTGATCGGCGTGGGCGTCGGCATGGCCGGTCTGTTCGCGCTGAGCGGCGTCATCGAGTTGACCAGCACCGCGCCGATCCTGGCGCTGATGCTCGGCCTCGCCGTCGGTATCGACTACTCGCTGTTCATCACCTCTCGGCACCGACAGAACCTGCTCGAAGGGCTGTCCCCGGAGGAGGCGGTCGGCCGGGCCGTGGGTACCGCCGGTTCCGCCGTGGTCTTCGCGGGCGCCACCGTGGTCATCGCGCTGGCCGGGCTTGCCGTGGTGAACATCCCGTTCCTCACCGTGATGGGCCTCGCCGCTGCCGCCACGGTCACCATCGCCGTGCTCGTGGCGATCACCCTCCAGCCCGCACTGCTGGGCTTCGCCGGCAACCGGGTGCTCCCGCGCCGGCTGCGCTCCGCGGTCGACGCCGCCGCGCCGAACGACCCGGTGGGCGAAGAGACGCTGCCGGTCGAGGACCGCTCCGGGTTCGGCTTCCGCTGGGCACGGTTCGTCACCCGCTTCCGGGTGCCGGTCATCCTGGTCTCGCTGCTCGGCCTGGGGCTGCTCGCGCTGCCCACGCCGGACATGCGGCTGGCCCTGCCGGACGCCAGCGCGGCTACGGTGGGCTCCCCCGCCCGGGTGGCGAGCGACCTGACCACCGAGGGCTTCGGTCCGGGCTTCACCGGCCGGCTCGCGGTGGTCGTGGCGGGCGACGACGCGCAGGCGACCGCGGCTGCGGTGCCGCAGGTCACGGCAATGATCCAGCGAACCGAGAACGTCCTCGCGGTGGCGCCGCCGCAGCTGAGCCCGGACGGCCGGACCGCGCTGCTCGGAGTGATACCGAAGACCGGCCCGACCGACGAGGCCACCGAGACCCTGGTGCACGAGGTTCGCGATGCGGTCGGCGGGGTCAAGGGCGCCGAGGTGCTGCTCACCGGCGCCACCGCGGTCGGTATCGACGTCTCGGAGAAGCTCTCCGACGCGCTGCCGATCTACCTGCTGCTGGTGGTCGGGCTCTCGGTGCTGCTGCTGATGCTGGTGTTCCGCTCGCTGCTGGTGCCGCTCAAGGCGGCACTTGGTTTCCTGCTCACCGTGGCCGCCACGTTCGGCATCACGGTGGCGATCTTCCAGCAGGGCCACCTCGCCGACCTGGTCGGCCTGGACACCCCGGCCCCGCTGGTCAGCTTCCTACCCATCTTGCTGATCGGCATCCTGTTCGGGTTGGCCATGGACTACGAGGTGTTCCTGGTCTCCCGGATGCGGGAGGACTTCGTGCACGGCGACAGCGCGCGCGAGGCCACTATCAGCGGCATGGGCCACGGTGCCCGGGTGGTCACCGCCGCCGCGCTGATCATGATGTCCGTCTTCGGCGGCTTCGTGTTCCTCGACGACCCGATCATCAAGTCGATGGGCTTCGCGCTCGCCATCGGCGTGGCCATCGACGCGTTCGTGGTCCGGATGACCATCGTGCCTGCGGTGATGTCCCTGCTCGGTGACCGCGCCTGGTGGCTTCCCCGCTGGCTCAACCGAGCCCTTCCGAACGTCGACATCGAGGGCGAGGGCCTGCGCGAGCACCTAACGGACCGCACCCCGACGCGGGTCTAACCGCACCCTCGCCCCACTCTCGCCCCACCCGGTCGATCATGGAGTTGTGGTGCCCGTTGTGCCCCGATGAGAGGCATTCGCCCAGCACCACAACTCCATGATCGGCGCGGCAACCTCGGTCAGACCCCGGCTGGGTACGTTTCCATCTCGCCGGGGAGCGCCGTGACCGGCAGCGGGTGCAGGGCGGTGGTCTCGTCGCACCAGATGAAGGCGTCGTACCGGTCGCCGAGCCGCGTCGGCACGTAGTTGCCCCAGGACTCGAAGGACGGGTCGTAGACGACCCCGATCGCCCGATGGTCCGCGGTGTCGGTGACCCAGCCCGGCTGGTCGTCGCCACCGAAGATCAGCACCGCCCGCTCCGGCATCAGCTCGTGCAGCCGCCGCTCGACCGACCCCTCCCGAGCGGGAGGCACCACCATCGGCTCGGGAGGCGAACCCCAGCGGGGTGCGGCGATCACCGTGCCCCGGTAGCTACCGAAGCCAATCAGGGCCACCGCGTCGTCGCCGTGCCGTTCCCGGGCCAACTGACCAATGTTGACCATCCCGTCCGCAGCCATGTCGGTGGCCCGTGCGTCGCCGACATGCGTGTTGTGTGCCCAGACGATCCCCCGCGCGTCCGGGCCGTACCGGTCCAGCAGCCGGTCCAGGGTGTCCTGCATATGGGTGTCGCGGATGTTCCAGGAGTCCGGACCACCAGCCACCATCGCCCGGTAGTAGCGCTCCGCGCCGGCCACCACCTCCGCGTTCTGCCAGGCCGAGAAACGGTCCGGACCGTCGGAGAGGGCATGTTCGCGGGTCCGCGCGAGCAACCGGACCACTTCCTCCTCGCACCGGGCGGAGACGAACCGGCTGGCCGCGCCGTACTCCTCGACCCGCTTGCCGTACGGCTCGAAGCAGCGGTACGCGTCCTGCGCCGCCTCCAGCGACAGCGGCTCCTCCTCCCCCAGGTAGTCGAAGATCGCCTGCATCGACTCCCAGAGGCTGTACACGTCGAGCCCGTGGAACCCGGCGCGTTGATCCTCCGGCCGCTCCACATTCCAGGCCCGCAGCCAGCTGGCGAACCGGGCCACCTCGGCGTTGGCCCACATCCAGGTCGGCCAGCGCTCGAACTGGTCGAGCGCGCGCTGCGGTTCGAGTGCGCCTCCCGGCGCGGCGGTCACCGAGCGGTGCACCCGGTCACAGTCCGGCCAGTCGCCCTCCACCGCCACGAAGGAGAAGCCGCACTCCGCGATCAACCGGCGGGTGAGCTGCTCACGCAACCGGTAGTAGTCGTAACTGCCGTGGGTGGACTCACCGATCATCACCACCCGGGCGTCCCGAACGCGCTCCAGCAACGGGTCGAAATCGCTCGGCGCGCCGAGCCGCTGAACCAGCATGCCAGCGGCTACCCGGCCGCCGCTGCGGCAAACCGTGGGCGCGTCGCGGGCCGACACGCCGGCCGCCGGGCCGGTGTACGGCCACAGCGAGTGGGTAGCCGGCCGGCATGACCGTCACCGGGGTTCAGTTGCAGGAGTACCTGGCCGGGCTCGACTACCCGGTGTCCCGGCAGGATCTGATCCGCTGGGGGCAGGAGAACGGGGCCAGCACGCCGATGTTGCAGATGTTGCAGTCGTTGCCAGCAGAGCAGTTCGACTCACCAGACGAACTGAACGCCGCGCTAACCACCCTCTCCTAACCACGCGCCCCCGTTCTCGTCGATCTAGGGCATATCGCTGTCATCGGAGATCATCCAACGACGATATGCCCTAGATCGGCGGGGCAAGGGTGGCGCGGGGCGGGGGCGCGGGGCGCGCGGGGCAGGGGTGGGCGGCGCGCGGGGCGCGCGGGGCAGGGGCCCGCGGGGCGCGCGGGGTGGGGGTTAGGGGATGGGGATGGTGCGGGATTCGGTGCGGGCGGTTTCGGCGGCGGCGAGGATGCTGACGACCTCACGCCCGAAGCGGACGTCGCAGCGGTGATCTCGGGTACCGGCCTGCACCTGCTCGACGAGCTGGTCGATCGCGACTCCGAACGCCGTGGCGGCGTCGTTCTCGCCGAACGGGACGGTCTCGATGCCGTTCTCGCCGTAGAAGACGAACTCCCGGGCCATCGACTCGGTCGGGGCGTCCAGGGAGAGCGAGGCGCTGCTCGTGGCGCCGCCCTCGTGGGTGAGCAGCAGGTGCACCATCCCGCTCGGCCCGTCCATCGCTGCCACCTGGGTCACCCGACCCAGCACCGGCAGGAGGATGGAGAGCGCGTGCGGGGCGATGTCCCAGAGTGCGCCGTGCTCCCGGCGCCACAACGAGCCGCCGTACGGGCTGCCGTCCTGAAAGATCGAGGCGAACGCGGTGGTTCGACCGTGCTGCCAACCCCCGGCGGCGGCGGTGGCGGCGAGGAAAGCGGTCACGTTCGGCTGGAACCGTTGGGTGAAGAAGACGACCGAGGCGACCCCGGACTCCTCGGCGGCGGCCACCACCCGGTCGGCATCGGCCACGCTGAGCGCCAGCGGCTTGTCCAGCAGCAGGTGCCGGCCGGCGGCGGCCGCCCGGACCGCGATGTCGGCCTGGATGTCCGGCGGCAGCGCGACGGCGACCGCCTCGCACTCCTCGATCAGCGCATCGATGTCGGCGAAGGCAGGCACCCCGTACAGCTCGGCCAGCACCGAGGCCCGCTCCGGGTTACGGCCCCACACTCCGACCAGCTCTGCGTCCGGGTGTGCGTGCAGCGCCTTCCCGTGCGTCTCGATCGCCCAGTGACCGGTGCCGAACAAGCCGAACCGCAGCACGTGTACCTCCGCCTATTTCCTTCGCCGTGGCATCGCCACGGACGTGATCCACGCTAGTCGCCCCGCCCGCCGCCCCGGCGGAGGGTCGACCAACCGACCCGTCCAGTTCGCTCCGCAACGCCCCCGCAGAAGCATTCCAAGATCCGCGCAGCTTCAGGGATAGTGCTGATTCAAGACGCTCGGAGGCAGCAGTTTCCCCGAAAGTGCGCGGATCATTGGACCCGCCCGCGGCCTGGGTGGACGGGCGTCGGGCGGGCTCGGCGGGCGGTGCCGAGACGGGGGTCAGCCGCTTACTACGACGGTTAGTAGGCTGTGCCGGTGACCGAGGCAACGACCAGGTTCGGCCGATGACCAGCGCGGCGGCGGCCAACTCACCGGTGGACGGGATCCTGGCGACGACATCGATCGTGCTGTCGCTGCTCGTCGCGGCATGGGCGCTGGTGGCGACGGTGCGCCACCGACCGCCGGACCGGGTGCAGTTCATCGGCCTGGCCATCCTCGAACTGGCCCTGCTCGTGTTGAGCGTGCTGGCGCTGGTCGCGGTCGGCGGTGGGGACCGACCCGGTGAGCCCGGTGCCTTCTTCGGCTACCTGGTCACGCTGGTGTGCCTGCCGCCGTTGGCCTGGGTGCTGGCCCGGATGGAGCCGACCCGTTGGGGCTCGGCGATCGTCTGCGCGGTCTGCCTGGTGGCCCCGGTGGTGGTGGTCCGGTTGCAGCAGACCTGGGAGGTGCTCGGTGGTTGAGACACGACCGGGCGGACGCGCCACGAACGCCGGCCCGGGCCGGCTGCTGATCGCGGTCTACCTGCTCTTCGCCATCGCGGCGACAAGCCGGGCCGGCCTGCAGATCGCCACCAAGCTCGACGAGGCGCCCGTGGCGTACCTGCTGTCCGGTGTGGCCGCGCTCATCTACATCGTGGCGGCGGTGGGGTTGGCCCGCGCCGGGCACACCGGCCGACGGGTCGCGTTGGTGTGCTGCTCCGTGGAGCTGGTCGGGGTGGTCGCGGTCGGCATCCTGAGCCTGGTCGACAAGGAGCTCTTCCCCGACGAGACGGTCTGGTCGCAGTTCGGCAGCGGGTACGGCTACATCCCGCTGGTGCTGCCGGTGCTCGGCCTGATCTGGCTCTGGCGCACCCGCCGCAGCCCCGCCTGACCCAGCGACGAGGGCGTCCCCTCCGCGAAGGAGCGCCCTCGTCGGGAGTACGGGTCAGTCCCGTGGGCCGCCAGCGACGTAGATGACCTGGCCGGAGACGAAGCCGGCACCCTCGCTCGTCAGGAACGAGATGGTGTGCGCGACGTCGTCCGGCCGGCCCGGGCGACGGACCGGGATCTCGGCTGCGGCGTGCTTCTGGAAGTCGTCGAAGTCGACCTTCATCCGGGCGGCGGTGGCCGCGGTCATGTCGGTGACGATGAAGCCGGGCGCGACCGCGTTGACGGTCACCCCGAACGGCCCCAGCTCGATGGCGAGCGTCTTGGTGAAGCCCTGCAGGCCGGCCTTGGCGGCGGCGTAGTTCGCCTGGCCCCGGTTGCCCAGCGCGGAGGTGCTGGAGAGGTTGACGATCCGCCCCCACTTGCGGTCCACCATGTGCTTCTGGGCGGCCTGGCTGAACAGGAACGCGCCGCGCAGGTGCACCCCCATCACGGTGTCCCAGTCGGCGTTGGTCATCTTGAACAGCAGGTTGTCGCGGAGGACACCGGCGTTGTTGACGAGAACGGTGGGCGCGCCCAGTTCGGCGGCGACACGGCCCACCGCCGCCTCGACCTGGTCCCGGTCCGAGACGTCGGCGCCCACACCGAGCGCCCGACCACCGGCACTGGCGATGGCATCCACCGTCTCCTTGGTGGCCGCCTCCTCGATGTCGACCACGGCGACGGCCATTCCGTCGGCGGCCAACCGCCGGGCGGTGGCCGCGCCGATACCGCGTGCGGCTCCGGTGACGATGGCGACGCGGGGCTCCTCCGACATGATTACCTCCCGGTAACGTGGGGTCGATCGGAGGAGCTTAACGTCAACAGGCCGGCCCTCGGCATAGGCGAATCCACCGGTATCCGTGGCCGGAGACCTTCACCGCGCCGAGCTTGCCCAGCTCCCCGTAGCCGCGGTCGGCGAGCACGTCGATCGGCAGGTCGGCCTCCGGCTCGAGACTGCTGAGGTCCACCTCGACGTCCTCGGTGCCCAGGTTGTGCACGAACACCATCGTCCCGGTCGGCCCGTCCGCCCGGTGTGCGAGCACTCCGGCCGGCATCGCCACGTCGATGTGGGTGGTCGAGCCGGAGCCGATCTCCGGGGCCTCGCGCAGCGTACGGATCATGCGCTCGAACCAGGCGAGCAGCGACTTCGAGTCGCCCCGCTGGGCGGTGACGTTGACGTTCTGGTAGCCGAACTCACCCTTGTCGATGATCGGGCGGACCAGCTTCTCCGGGTCCGCCGTGGAGAAGCCGGCATTCGGCTGGTACGACCACTGCATCGGGGTACGGATCGCCTCCCGGCCGGGCAGCGACAGGTCCTCGCCCATCCCGATCTCCTCGCCGTAGCGCAGCACCGGCGTGCCGCGCATCGAGAACTGCAGGGCGTACGCCAGCTCGATGCGCCGCCGGTCATTGCCGAGCATCGGGGCGAGCCGGCGACGGATACCCCGGTCGTAGATGCGCATGTTCTCGTCCGGGCCGAACTCCGCGTACACCTGGTTGCGCTGTTCGGTGGTCAGCCGGGACAGGTCGATCTCGTCGTGGTTGCGCAGGAAGGTGGCCCACTGGCCGCCGACGGGAAGCTTCGGGGTGTCGCGTAGCGCCTCGATCAACGACTCCGGGTCCTGCCGGGCCAGGGCCAGCATGAGCCGCCCGTTGAGCATGAAGTCGAAGAGCATGTGGATGCGGTTGCCGGAGCCGCTGGCGTCACCGAAGAAGGTCGGCAGTTGGTCCGGCTCGACGTTCGCCTCGGCCAGCAGGACGGCGTCGCCGCGCCGCCACTGCACGTGCTGGCGCATTTCGGTGAGGAACTCGAAGTCCTTCGGGGAGTTCGGGTTGCCCGGCTCGGTGAGCTCGATGATGAACGGCACCGCGTCCATCCGGAAGCCGGAGACGCCGAGCTGGAGCCAGAACGACATGATCTTCTTGATCTCCGCCCGCACCTGCGGGTTGCCGAAGTTGAGATCCGGCTGGAACTTGTAGAACCGGTGGTAGAACCACGCCTTGGCGGTCCGGTCGTAGCTCCAGGTCTCCTTCTGCTCACCGGGGAAGACCATGCCCTGGTGCCGGTCGTCCGGTTCGGTGTCGGACCAGAGGAACCAGTCACGGTACGGCGAGTCCGGCGAGGAACGGGCCGACTGGAACCACGGGTGCTCGTCGGAGGTGTGGTTGACCACAAGGTCGATGATCACGCGGATGCCCCGGTTCTGTGCCTGGTGCAGCAGCTCGGCGAAGTCGCCCAGGGTGCCGAAGCGCGGGTCCACGTTGTAGAAGTCGGTGACGTCGTAGCCGTCGTCGCGGTTGGGCGACGGGTGGATCGGGTGCAGCCACAGGCAGGTCACCCCCAGCCGGGCCAGGTAGTCCAGCCTCCCGATCAACCCACGAATGTCACCGACCCCGTCGCCGTCTGAGTCGGCGTACGTGTCGATGTCGAGGCAGTAGACGACGGCTTCGGAATACCAACGGTCACCCATGCCGGAGAAACATCTCCCGTTGATCATCGCGGCAAACCAGCTCCGCGGGCCACAGACCACGGTGGGTTACCGTGCCGAGCATGGAGATCGACCTCGTACCGTCGAGCGAACCGTTGGACTGGTCCCGGGGCAGTTGGCTGCACCCGCCGGTACGCGTCGAGGAGGGCCCGTCCGGTGAGCTGGTCGTCGAACCGGCGGCGGAGAGCGACTTCTGGCGGCGGACCAGCTACGGCTTCGTCCACGACAACGGACCGGCCCTGCTGGCACCGCTGCCGGTCGGCTCCGCCATGGAGGTGAGCTTCCGGCTCGACTTCTCGGCGCAGTTCGACCAGGCCGGTGCGCTCGTCCGCGTCGACGAACGGACCTGGACCAAGGCCGGCGTCGAGATGAGCGACGGCGAGT
The DNA here is from genome assembly GCF_028475105.1 of Micromonospora sp. LH3U1. Lineage (NCBI taxonomy): Bacteria > Bacillati > Actinomycetota > Actinomycetes > Micromonosporales > Micromonosporaceae > Micromonospora > Micromonospora sp. LH3U1. The sequence continues at coordinate 5,967,340 of NZ_CP116936.1, forward strand.
CGCAGCTCGGCGCGGTGGTGACCCGGGAGTTCTCCGACTGGTCGGTGGCGCCGGTGCCGGAGTGGGCAGGCCGGGAGGTGACCGTCCGGGTCAGCCGGGCCGGCGACGCGTTGACCGTCCGCGCCAGAGCCGACGACGAGCCGTGGCGACTGGTTCGGCTCACCCCGCTGGACCCGGCGGCCGAGGCCATGGCCGGCCCGTTCTGCTGCGCGCCGTCCCGGGCCGGTCTTACCGTGGTGTTCACCGGCTGGCGGCAGGGACCGGCGGACACCGCGCTGCACCCGGAGCACTGACCGGCAGGTGTGGACGACACGTCAGTGGGTATGACAGTCCGATCCCCACAGCCGACGCGGAAGGACGACCAATGGCGTACGTCCAGGCTGGCGACCCGTCCGAGTTCACCGGGTTGACCGGTTGGGTGGCCACCGTGATCGAGGCGATGGGCCCGGTCGGCGTGGCGCTGCTGGTCGCGCTGGAGAGCATCGTCCCGCCGATCCCCAGCGAAATCGTGCTGGCGATGGCCGGCTTTCTGGCCCACGAGGGCCAGTTCAACGTCGTGGTCGTGACGCTGGCCGCGACGGCCGGCTCGCTGGTCGGCGCGTTGGTGCTCTACTGGCTCGGCGCGGCGCTCGGCGAGGAACGGCTCAAGCGCTGGCTCGACCGCATACCGTTGGTGGACCGCGACGACCTGGAGAAGGCCGACCGCTGGTTCGAGCGGCACGGCCGGTGGGCGGTGCTGATCGGCCGGGTGGTGCCGGTGGTCCGCAGCCTGGTCTCCGTGCCGGCCGGGGCCAACCGGATGCCGCTGGGCGAGTTCATCCTGCTCACCACCATCGGCAGCGGGGTGTGGAACGGTCTCATCGTCGGGGCCGGCTACGCGCTCGGCAGCCAGTGGCAGGACGTGGCCCAATACAGCGACTGGTTCAACTACGCGATCGTCGCGATCTTCGTCGTCATGGCGGCCAGTTGGGTGATCCGTAAGGTCCGCCGGCGCCGGGAGCGCGACGACCGGCGGTCGGTGACCGCCGGTCGCTGATCCGCGCTACCGGTTACCGCTGGCACCCTGGACGGACGCCAGCGAGGGCTGTCAGGGCAGGGTGTCCAGGTGCGGGGCCACGGTGCGGGCAAAGCCGTTGCCGTTGCTGACGTCCCAGTTGACCGACCAGGTCATCGCGCCCCGGATGCCGGGATAGGTGCGCGGCGGGCGGAAGCTGCCGCAGTTGGTGCCCCGGGCCAGGCAGTCCAGGGCGGCGTTGACCACGCTGGGCGCGACGATGCCGCCACCGGCCGCCCCGGCTCCGGCGGGCAGGCCGAGGCCGACCTGGTCGGGGCGGAGCCCGGCCTCCAACTGGATGCAGGCCAACGCGACGATGAAGTTCACCGTGCCCTGGGCGTACGCGGCATTCTGGTCGCAGCCGAGCATCGCCCCGGAGTTGTAGAACTGGGTGTTGACCACGGTGAGGATGTCCTTGATGTCCAGGGCCAACTTGAAGTAGCCGCCGGCTGGGGACTGCATGTCGATGGTCTGCGGCGCCATTGCGATGATCAGACCGGCTCCGACCTTGGCCCGGAGCGCTCGCAGCGCCTGGGCCATGTACGTCGGGTTGAGCCCGTTCTCCAGGTCGATGTCGATCCCGTCGAAGCCGTAACGGGCGATCAGCGCGGCAGCCGTGTCGGCGAACGCGGTGGCCGAGGCGGTGTCGTTCACGGTGACCCGGCCGGTTTCACCGCCGACCGAGAGGATCACCCGTGTGCCGCGTGCGTGCAGGGTGCGGACGTCCGCGGTGAAGTCCGCGTCGGTGTAGCCGCCGAGCGACGCGGCGAGCCCGGGGTCGATGCCGAAGGTGAGCGCACCGGGCGTCGCGGTGGCCTCGGCGAAGGCGACCGCCACCAGGTCGTAGTCGGCGGGGACGTCGCGTAGCCGCAGCTCGACGGCGGGGTTGTCGAAGTTGTGCCAGTACCCGGTGAGCAGGTGCTTCGGCAGCCCACCGGTGGGCGGCGGGGTCGTCGGAGGTGGGGTCGTCGGCGGCGGGGTCGTGGGAGGCGGGGTCGTCGGAGGCGGCGTGGTGGGCGGTGGCGTGGTGGGCGGTGGCGTGGTGGGCGGTGGCGTGGTGGGCGGTGGCGTGGTGGGCGGGGTGCCGCCGCCGCAGGCCGCACCGTTGAGCTGGCAGCCGCTCGGCGAGCCGGAGCCGCTGGCCAGGAAGCCGAAGGAGACCGAGGCGCCCGGGGCGATGCTGCCGTTCCAGGACCTGTTGGTGAAGGTGTGCCGCTGGCCGGAGGAGCTGAGCAACGCGTCCCAGTAGCTGCCGAGGGTGGTGCCGGCCGGCAGGTCGAAGGCGAGGCTCCAGCCGTTGATGGTCGAGCCGCCGCCGTTGGTGATGGTGTACTTCCCCTCCCAGCCGGCCCCCCACTCGGCGGTCTTGACGAAACTGGCGGTGGGCCCGGCGGCGAAGGCCGGCAGCGCCACCCACGCCGCGCCGAGCGTCGCCGCGAGTGCGGCGACCAGGGACAGGACAAGGGATCTGGCAGGTTTCATGCGACCCTCCACGCCCGGGACGGGCATTCATGGACATCAACGTTGGCGCTAATTATTAAGACAGTTAACTGTTTCTGTCCAGAGGTCGACGCGGCGATCGGGTCTCCCGCCGCGCGGCCACGCGGCGGGAGACCCGGAAGGCGCCCGCCTCAGCGGCGGAAGGTGAACCAGTTGACGTTGACGAAGTCGTTCGGTTGGCCGCTGGTGAAGGTGAGGTAGACGGCGTGCCGGCCGGTCACCGCGCCGACATTGCCGGGCACCGAGCGCCAGCTCTGCCAGCCGCCGGTGTTGCCGATCGCGAAGCTGCCGATGGGCGCCGCCGTCGGGCTGTCCAGCCGCACCTCGACCAGACCGCTCACCCCGCTCGCCGCGCCGGAGGCCACCCGCGCCACGAAGTCCCGTGCCGGCGTGGAGCCGAACTCGACGTTGTCGTAGCGCACCCAGTCCCCGTTACGCAGCGCGCCGATGTTCTGCCCACCCTCAGCGCACGCCTCGACGATCACGCCGTTCTGCGCGCTGAACGCCTCGGCCTGGATCTGCCCGTACGCGTCCCTCGTGCCGCTGGGCGGCGGCGTGGTGGGCGGTGGCGTGGTGGGCGGCGGGGTGGTCCCGCCACCGCGGCGGTACACCGCCACGTAGTCGACCAGCATCGGCCGGCCCGGGACGGTCGACGCGGTGGGCGTGCCGCTGCCGGCCACACCGTTCGGGAACGCGCCGCCCATCGCCACGTTCAGCAGCAGGAAATAGCCCGCGTGCGAGGTCATCTGCGACCAGGCCGGCTCGCCGACCCGACTCTGGGTGACGGTGTGGAAGAGCTGTCCGTCGACGTACCAGCGCAGTTGCTGTGGGCTGATCGAGGCGTCCCACTCGAACCGGTAGGTGTGGAAAGCGGACTGGCAGCTGGCACCCGGGCAGGCCCGGGACGCGCCGATGCCGTTGAACTCGTCGCACGGCCCGCCCGGGGCGACGCCGCAGTGCAGCACGCCCCAGACCGAGTTGATGCCGTTGACGTTCTCCATCACGTCGAACTCGCCGATGCCCGGCCAGTTCTGGTAGTTGCCCCGGTAGGGGGCGCCGAGCGCCCAGAACGCGGGCCAGTAGCCGGCCGCCGCGGCACCGGTGACGTTCGGCATCTGGATCCGACCCTCGATGGCCAGCACGCCACCGGCCGGGGCCTTGAAGTCGCTGCGCACGGTCTCGATCCGGGCGGAGGTCCAGCCGCCCCCACCGTCGCGCAGTGGCGTGATCCGCAGGTTGCCGCCGCCGTCGTGGCTGACGTTGGCGGTGCTGGCGGTGTAGTTCTGGATCTCGCCGGTGCCCCAGTTGGCCGGGCCGCCGGGATAGTTGTGCCCGGTGTCGATGATCCAGTTGGCGGCCGACGGCAGGGTACCGGCCGCGCCGGTGAAGTCGTCGCTCCAGACCGTGCTCCAGCCGGCGGCGGGGGGCGGAACGGCGGCCTGCGCGGTCACGGTGATGCCGGCCAGGGCGGTAGTGGTGGCGACAAGCAGGACGGACGCCAGCAGGCGTCGTCGGACGGGCGGGGCGGCGGTGGCCGCCGGAGGAGGTGCCATGGACGTGCCTCTCTGCGGGGACGGGTCGAGAGAGCGCTCTCTCAGAGTTGTACGTCTCGCGGGGAGAGTTGTCAACGTCGATCTGTATCGATGCTCGACGGAACCGCCTGCGGTCGGCGGAGCACCGCCTGCTCGATCGCCGACCACACGCTCGTGGTCACCAGGTAGATCACCGCAGCGAGTGGCAGCACCAGCGCCACCAGCACCGTCGTGAACGGCAGCAGGGGCAGCAACCGTCCCAGCACGGCCGCGCCCGGCCCCTCGGTCGGCGTACCGGCCACCGTGCCCACGGCTGCCGACGCCCGGCGGGCCCTCCGGGACGACCACCACGCCACCGCCACGAGCACAGCCAGCAGCACGGCGAAGAGCGGACCGGCCGCCCCGGACAGGCCGTCGCTGAGATGGTGGCCCAGCGACACCCCGGCAAGCCGCTCGTCCAGCAGCCCGGTGCCGCCCTCACTCGTGGTGAATAGCCGGTAGAGGACCAGCAGGAACGGCGCCTGGAGCAGCAACGGCAGGCAGCCGGCGATCGGGTTGGCGCCGGCCTCCCGGTACAACGCGAACACCTCACGCTGAAGCGTCGCCGGGTCGTCGGCGTACCGCTGCTGGAGGTCACGCACCTGTGGGGCGAGCGCCGCGCGGCGTCGCTCGCCGCGGACCTGCGCGACGGTGAGCGGCGAGATCAGCAGTCGGACGGCGATGGTGAAGAGGACGATGGCGACGGCGGTCGCCATGCCGCCGGCCAGCGGTTCGAGCAGATCGGTGAGCCAGGACAGCGCGGTGCCGGCAGCGCCGACAGCGCCGTGCAGTGGTGCGAAGGCAAGCATGGGAAACCCCTCGGGTCCGATTCCGGTGAGGCCCTCCCCGCTCAGCAGGGGGACCGGTGACGGCGGGATCGGCCGCGCGGCGGCGTGGCGCTACGCGGCCGAGGGGTGTCCCGGGGCACGGGGACGAGGTCGACCGGCGGCGTCCGGATCGATCTGCCGGGGCACTCGGCGACCACGGGAGCGGGCCCGTAGACCGGCCCAACGCGGCGCGGCGCCGGGCGCACCCGAGCGACCGCGCACCCCCGCCGCCAGCACCACGGCGAGCAGCACCAGGGCGGTCAGCGCGGCACCCGCGAGCAGGTCGACCGGCCGACCGGAGAGCAGGGTGAGCTGGGCGAACGCGGACATCCACGCGACCCCGAACAACCCCAGCGACACCGGCACGGGCTCAGCATAGGACCCGGTGTCACGCCGTCTGACCGAATCGCGGCCCTACCTGACCGGTCCGTCGAGGACGACGTGCCGCCGCCACGTTTCCCGGCATCACCACGTTGGGTAACCAAACGAGGGACCGACGCGGACGGACCGCGAACGGTAGGAACGGACGGTGGTGTCGATGACCGGCCAGGTGGCGGAGGCGCCCAGCGAGATCGCTGCGGCGACCGGGTTGCTCACCGTGGGAGTCGAGGAGGAGTTCCTGCTCGTCGACCCGCACACCGGGGCCGCGGTCCCGGCAGTCGACCTGGTCATGGAGCAGGTGCCGGCGGAGCTGCGCGGGCAGGTGGAGCGGGAGTTCCAGACCAGTCAGATCGAGATCGGCAGTCCTCCCGGCCTCGAACTCTCGTCGATCCGGCACTCCCTCGGCGTGCTACGTCGGTCGCTCGCCGACGCTGCCGAGCGGGCCGGCGTACGCCTGCTCGCGATCGGCACCGGCCCGGTGGACGGCCCGGTGCCGCCGGTGGTGGACAAGCCCCGCTTCGACCGGATGATCGAGCGTTTCCGGCTGCTCGTCCCGGGCCCCGGCAACAACGGCATGCACGTACACGTCGGCATACCCGACCCGGATACCGGTGTGCAGGTGCTCAACCACGTACGGCCGTGGCTGCCGTTGCTGCACGCGGTGACCACCAACTCCCCGTTCGCCCGTGGTGAGGAGACCGGCTACGCCAGTTGGCGCTCGGTGGAGTGGGAGCGCTGGCCGTCGGTGGCCCCGACGCCGTGGCTGGAGTCGCACGAGCACTACCAGCGGCTGATCCGTCAGTTGATCTCCAGCGGGGTGATGCTCGACGAGGGGATGCTCTACTGGTACGCCCGACTGTCGGCGAAGTACCCGACGGTGGAGCTGCGGATCGGCGACGTCTGCCCGTCGGTGGACGACGCGGTGCTGGTCGCCGCGCTGGTCCGGGCCCTGGTGGCCACCGCCATGGCGGATGTCGAGGCCGACCGGCCGGCGTTGCGGACCGATCACCACCTGCTGGTCGGCGCGCACTGGCGAGCCGCCCACGACGGCCTGGAAGGCGACGCCGTCGACGTGACCACCGGTGAGCTGCGCCCGACCTGGGAGCTGCTGGACCAGTTCGTGGAGCGGCTGCGGCCGGCGCTGGAGCAGCACGGCGACTGGGCCGAGGTGACCGACCTGCTGGGAGGGTTGCGCCGGCACGGCAGCGGAGCGGCACGGCAGCGCGCGGTGTACGCGCGCACCGGACAACTCACCGACGTAGTGCAGGACGTCGCACGGCAGACCCGCGGCTGATCAGCGTGACAGGATGAACCCGTGGCGCAACGGCTGATTGTCATCGGCGGGGACGCCGCCGGAATGTCGGCGGCGTCCCAGGCCCGACGCCGCCGCGATCGTGACGACCTGGAGATCGTGGTCTTCGAGCGGGGCCACTTCACCTCCTACTCGGCGTGCGGCATCCCGTACTGGATCAGCGGGCTGGTGCCCGGTCCGGACGCGTTGATCGCCCGGGATCCGGAGACGTTCCGCACGACGTTCGCCATGGACGTCCGGATGCGCCACGAGGTCACGGCCATCGACCTGGAACGCCGCGAGGTCGTCGCCCAGGACCTGGAGGGCGGCGGCGAGGTCCGCGAGCGCTTCGACGACCTGATGTACGCGACGGGCGCGGTGCCGGTGAAGCCTCCGTGGGCGGACACCGACGCGGGCGGCGTGTTCGGCATGCAGACCCTCGACGACGGAGCGGCGCTGCGCGAGTGGCTGGACGACGAGCCGAAGCCGCGCCGGGCCGTGGTGGTCGGCGGCGGGTACATCGGCGTCGAGATCGCCGAGGCCCTGATCCAACGCGGCCTCTCCGTGACGCTCGTCGAGGCGGCAGACCAGCCGATGGCAACGGTGGACGGCGACATGGCCGAGTTGGTCGCCGACGCGATGCGCGGCCTCGGCATCACGATCCGCACCGGCCTGCGGGTGACCGGCCTGGAACAACAGGACGGCCGGGTGTCCGCGGTGGTCACGGCCGAGGGGCCGATGCCGACCGACGTCGTGGTCCTGGGCCTGGGTGTACGCCCCAACGCCGCGCTCGCCGAGGCTGCCGGGTTCCCGATCGGGCCGACCGGGGGGATCCGGGTGGACCGCCGGATGCGCGTGCCAGGGCTGCCCGGGATCTGGGCGGCCGGCGACTGTGTGGAGACGCTGCACCGGGTCAGCGGGATGCCGGTGCACGTGCCGCTGGGCACGCACGCCAACAAGCAGGGTCGCGCGGCCGGGATCAACATCGGCGGCGGGTACGCCACCTTCACCGGCGTGATCGGCACGGCGGTGACCAAGGTCTGCGACCTGGAGGTCGGTCGGACCGGCCTGCGTGAGAGGGAAGCCGCTGAGGCCGGCTTCGAGTTCGTCTCGGTGGTCACCGAGTCGACGAACCGGGCCGGCTACTACCCCGGTGCCCGACCGATGACCGTCAAGCTGATCGCCGAACGGCCCAGCGGCCGGTTGCTCGGCGCGCAGATCGTCGGCTGGTCCGAGGCGGCCAAACGGATCGACACGCTGGCCGTAGCTCTCTGGAACGGCATGACGGTGGACGATATGACGTCGCTCGACCTGGGCTACGCTCCGCCGTACGCGCCGGTGTGGGATCCGGTGCTCATCGCCGCCCGAAAAGCGGTCGATGCGCTCGCCGCGCTCGACCGCTGACCCGCGCCCGTCGTGGAGGACCACCCCGTGACCCAGACTCCGACCCGGCCGACCGCGCGTCGGCGCCCGACGATGGTCGACGTGGCCCGGCGCGCCGACGTCAGCCTGAAGACGGTCTCCCGGGTCGTCAACGACGAGCCGGTGGGGCAGGAGCTGGTCGGCCGGGTGCTGGCCGCCATCGCCGAGCTGGGCTTCCGGCGCAACGACATCGCCCGCAACCTGCGCTCCCGGCAGCTCAACGCCACGGTCGGGCTGCTCATCGAGGAGATCGCCAACCCGTTCTACGCGACCATCGCGAGCGTCGCCGCCGAGATCGCCGCCGCCCACGGCACCATGCTGATCACCGCATCCTCGGAGGAGGACCCGGAGCGGGAACGCGCCCTGCTCCAGGATTTCACCCAGCGCCGGGTCGACGGGCTGCTGGTGGTGCCGGCGGGCCTCGACCACTCGTTCCTGCGTCGTGAGGTCGAGCTGGGGATGCCGGTGGTCTTCCTGGACCGGCCGCCGCAGGGGCTGCTGGCCGACGCCGTGCTGTTGGACAACCGGGGTGGCAGCCACGCCGGCGTCGGCGCGCTGCTCGACGAGGGACACCGACGGGTGGGCCTCCTGCTCGGCGCGCCGACCGTGCCCACGATGCGGGAGCGGCTGGCCGGGGCGCGGGCGGCGCTGGACGAGGCTGGGATCGAGCCGGACGAGTCGCTGCTCCGTGAGCGGCTCATCGCTCCCGAGGAGGCCGGGCTGGCGGTCGCCGCGCTGCTCGACCTGGCGGACCCGCCCACCGCCTTCTTCTGCGCCAACAACCGGCTCACGGTCGGCGCCCTCCAGGAGCTGCATCGGCGGGGCAGTGACGCAGCGCTGGTCGGCTTCGACGATTTCGAGCTGGCCCACCTGATGCCCCGGCCGCTGACCGTCGTCGCCTACGACACCCGGGAGCTGGCGAGGGTCGCAACAGAGCGCCTCTTCCAGCGGATCGCCGGCGACGACGACTCCCCACCATCAACAACGGTGCTCCCCACCAGACTCCTACCCCGAGGCCTAACCCCCACCCCTGACCCCCACCCCCACCCCCCGCGCGATCTTGCACTTGCTGTCGCCGATTTGCCCAAGATGGCAAGTTTTGTCCGGCCAGAAAGTGCAAGATCGCGGAGTGGGGTGGGGTGGGGTGGGTCTGGGGTGGGGTTAGCTTGTTGGGGCTAGCAGGGCGTCGACCTCGGCTTGGGTCGGCGGGTCGGCGCCTCGGCGGCCACACGTCAACGCGGCCACCGTGGCGGCCTGCCGGAGCACCGCACCCCACTGCGGCGCGGTCACCGCGGCGAGCCGGTCGGCCGGCCGGTCACCGAGCGCGTCGAGATGGGCCAGCGCGGCCAGCAGACCACCGGTGAACGAGTCGCCGGCACCGACGGTGTCGACCACGGTGGTGCGTACCGCCGGTTCCTCGTGCAGCGAGCCGTCCGGGGCGAGCAGCCACGCGCCCTCACCGCCCCGGGTCACCACCGCGCACGACACCCCGGACGCATGCCATTCGGCCATCACGTCGGCCGCCGACCGGTCCGGGTAGAGCCAGTCCAGGTCCTCGTCGCTGGCCTTGACCAGGTTCGCGAGGGGCACCTGCCGGCGTACCCGCTCCTGCTCTGCCGCCCGGTCGGTGACGATGCTCGGCCGCAGGTTGAGGTCGATCGAGACGGTGAGCCCGTTCCGGCGGCATTCCCGGGCCAGCAGGTCCTCCAGCACCTGCGCACCGGGTGCCAGCGCGAGCGCGAGGGACCCGGTGTGCAGCGCGGTCGCCGGTGACCCGGCCAACTCGGGCAGTTCCTGCGGCGTCCACTGCCAGTCCGCAGCGCCGGCCAGCCGGAATTCGTAACTGGCCTGCCCGGTGGCGTTCAACGTGGCCACCGCCACCGAGGTGGGCTCCTCGGCGCGGACCGACCACCCCAGGTCCACCCGGTTGACGCGCAGGTGCTCGGCGAGTTGCCGACCGTACTCGTCGGTGCCGAGCCGCACCAGCAACCGTACCGGCTGGTCGAGCCGGGCCAGGGTGACCGCCACGTTCGCCGGGGAGCCACCCGGCACGGCCCGCTGCCCTTCCGCGGTGACCACCAGGTCGATCAACGCCTCACCCGCGACCACGATCACGCGGTCACCTCGCCCGGCGCGAGCGGGCCGGGGCCGCCGAGCCCGCCGGCCGAGCGGGACAGCAACACCACCTGGTACGCGTGGTAGACGTCCGGCCGGCCGTGCCAGACCGTGTCGGCGGGCAGGTTCTGCGCGTCCAGCTCATGCCGCCAGCCGGTGCCGTCGATCAGATAGCGGCGGGCGTACGCCCAGAAGACCCGGTACCAGTCCAGGTAGACCGCGTCCCCGGTGCGGCGGTGCAGGGTGACCGCCGCACCGATGGCCTCGGCGAGCACCCAGTGCATCCGGGAACGCACCACCGGCCGGTCGTCCCAGTCGATGGTGTAGATGAAACCGTCGGCGCCGTCGACCGCCCAGCCGCGACGCACGGCGGCGGCGAACAGGGCACGGGCGTCGTCGAGCAGCCAGCGGGGTGGCTGCGGCAGGACCGCCTCCAGTTCCAGCAGCAGCCGGGCCCACTCCAGCCAGTGGCCGATGGTGGAGCCGTACGGCCGGAAGGGATCGGCGGGCTGGTCCCGGTTGTAGTCGGGCAGCGGCGTCCAGTCGGTGGTGAAGTGCTCGGGCAGCCGCCAGTCGTGCCGGGCGGCCTCCCCGTGCACCAGGTGGGTGGCGATCTGCAGGGCCCGGTCGGCCCAGCTCGCGTCGCCGGTGGCGGCGGTAGCGGCGAGGTACGCCTCGACCATGTGCATGCTGCTGTTGGCGCCGCGGTAGTCCTCGGTGGCCGTCCAGTCCCGGTTCCACGATTCACGGACCGCGCCGGCGTCGGCGTCCCAGAACCGGTCCCGCACCACGGCCTGCACATCGGCGAGCAACTGGTCCGCGCCGGGCCGTCCGGCACGCGCTGCGCTGGAGGCGGCGAGCAGCACGAAGGCGTGGTCGTAGCCGGCCTTGCGATCGTCGAGGGGTGCACCCTGCTGGTCCACGGCGCTGAACCAGCCGCCGTACCGGTCGTCGCGCAGCAGTGTGCTGAGCGCGGCTACACCGTGGTCGACCAGGGCGGCAGCGTCCGGGTCGCCGTTGCGGTGGGCGAGGGCGGCCACGTGGGTCATCCGGCAGGTGATCCAGGTGTATACCGGTTCGCCCCGGTCCGGGGTGCGGTCGTCGGTCAGCCACCAGAAGCCGCCCTCGGGCCGGACCGCGCGGCGGGCCGTGTCGAGCAGTGTGTGGGTCTGGTCGGCGAGGAACTCGTCCAGATCGGGCAGGTCGGGTGACCCCGAAGGAGCGGGGGTCGTTGCGGCGTCGGATCGGGGCACGTCGGTCATCTCAGCTGGTCACCGTCGGGTAGGGAAGGGACATACGGCCAGGATCGGCGGGCGGACCGGGTCCGCGCCGGGAAACCGTCAACGGGACGTCGCGAACCGGCTGGCCGCACCGGATGCACTGCGAAGAGAATCATGTGTACGATTCCTACCTTTTGCCCGTTGACATCGTTGTCAGGTCTCAACCCTGCTCCGGCAGCCGGTCGACTGTCAATTCCGCCTGCGTCACACCGCTCGGGGCCACCCGCCGCACGATCGATGCCCCAGGATGGCCGAATGGAGCTGCCTGAGGGACTTGACTGGGTACGCGGGTCACCGGCCGGCCGGGTCTGGCTGGCCACCCTCCCGACGTGGCTGGCGGAGTGCGCCGAGCGGTGGTCGCTGCGACTCGGGCCGCCCTTCCGGTACGCGTACGCCTCACTGGCGCTCACCGTGGACCTGCCCGACGGCACGGCGGCGGTGCTGAAGCTCCAGTACCCCGACGAGGACAGCCGGCACGAGGCCGACGCGCTGGCGCACTGGAACGGCGACGGGGCGATCCGTCTGCTCGCACACGACACGGAACGGCGCGCCCTGCTGGTGGAGCGCTGTCAACCCGGCACTCCGCTGCACGAACTGCCGATGGATCGGGCGCTGGACGCCGTGACCGGGCTGCTGCCCCGGCTCTGGCGACCGGCCGACGCGCCGTTCACCCCGTTGGCAGAGGAGGCCGCCGGCTGGATCGACCGGATGCCCCGGCGGTGGGAACGGGCCGGCCGGCCGTACGAGAGGCGACTGCTCGACGCGGCGCTCGCCCTGCTCACCGGCCTGGCGCCGAGCCAAAGCGAACAGGTGCTGGTCAACCAGGACCTGCACGCCGGCAACGTGCTCGCCGCAGACCGGGAACCGTGGCTGGTGATCGACCCGAAGCCGCTGACCGGCGAGCGGGAGTTCTCGGTCGTGCCGATGGTGCGCGGTCGGGAGCTCGGTCATTCGCCGGCCGCCGTCCGGCACCGGCTGGACCGGCTCAGCACCGAGCTGGGGCTGGACCGGGAGCGGGTCCGGGGTTGGACGATCGGGCACACGCTGGCCTGGAGCGTCGCCGACGAGGGCGTCTTTCCGCACCAGATCGAGGTGGTCCGTTGGCTGCTCGACGGGCAGTGACAGAGCGGATCAGCCGACCTGGCAGGTACGGCACCAGTAGAGGTTGCGGCCAGCCAGCTCACCGCGGCTGACCTCGGTGCCGCAGACGTGGCAGGGCGCGCCGGGACGGCGGTAGACGTAGACCTCACCACCGTGCCGGTCCACCCGTGCCGGCCGGCCCATCGCCTCCGGCAGGTGCGTGTCGCGCACGGTGTCGATCCGGCCGTGCTCGACCGCGAGCCGCATCAGCCCGACCAGGTCGGCCCAGAGCGCGTCCCAGCCGGCACGGGCCAACCCACGGCCAGGCATCGTCGGCGGCAGCCCGGCCCGGAACAGCGCCTCGGTCACGAAGATCAGCCCGGTGCCCGCCACCACCGACTGGTCCAGCAGCAGCGCGGCCAGGGGCGTCGGGCTGCGCGAAATTCTGCGGTACGCCCGCTCCGGGTCGGCGTCGGCGCGCAACGGATCCGGCCCGAGGCGGTCCCGCAGCGCGGCCACCTCGGGTGGGGTGAGCAGCTCGCAGGCCGTGGGCCCGCGCAGGTCGAGCCAGTGCCGGTCGCTGGCCAGCCGCAGCCGCACCTGACCGACGGGCTCCGGCGGCTCCCCCGGCCCGTCGGTGAACTTGCCGTACAACCCGAGGTGTACGTGCAGGGTCAGCTCGCCGGCGTAGTGGTGCAGCAGGTGCTTGCCGTACGCCTCGGTGCCCTCCAGCACGGTCCCGGAGAGCCGGGCGGCACCTTCGGCGAAGCGGCCCTGCGGGCTCGCGGCGTGCAGCTTGTCGCCGGCGAACAGCTCGGCGTGCCGGGCCGCCAGGCGGTGGATCGTGTGTCCCTCTGGCACGGGTGCCAAGCATAGACAGCGGTTGTCAGAAATACCGACTGGCCTGCGAGAACGTGACCGCCGTCAACCGCTGGCCAGACCTGGCAATCTCGGGCCGGTGTGGGGCCGGGGTCGAGCGTACGTCCACTTCTGTCGCGCGCCTGGTACGGCCAGGTACGGCCAGGTAGGGCCAGGTAGGGCCAGGTACGCTCGGTGCCAGAACACCCCGAACCCCTGGGACTGCCCTCGGCTCGCTGACCAGCCCGCACGGCGGGACGGACCAGCGGCATGAGGCACCGGCCCGTCGTCACCATGCGTGGCGGGAGGAGTCCTTACGTCGGTGCTTTTGTCGTCTTGGGCTCTCCCGCCGGAGGGGGGGTAAGCGTTGAGCACCTGGCATTCGCCGAAGGCGGTTGCCGAGCGGCTGGGCATCAGTGTCCGGTCCCCGGCGTCTGCCGGCCGGCGGGCGCGGTCGAACCCCGCAAGGCATGGCGCGGACCGGGGCCAGCAGGTAGAGGCAGCCGACGTACGCCACCAACCGCTCACAGCTTCCACCGCGTTGGTACATGCCGCATACTCTCACCGGTTCCGCCGACGTCTCGGCGGACGACGGGCGGGGGGAGAACGGTCGGATGTCGGTCGGCCACACGACGTACGAGCAGCAGCGGGCCGATCCGGTCGGTCCAGCGCCGACCGCGAAGCCGGCCACGTTCCGCCCAGACGTGCAGGGGTTGCGGGCGGTCGCGGTGCTTGCCGTCATCGCCGACCACCTCGTGCGGTACCCGTCGGGCGGGTTCGTCGGCGTCGACGTCTTCTTCGTCATCTCCGGCTATCTGATCACGTCGCTGCTGCTGCGCGAGCACGATCGCACCGGGACCATCTCGTTCCGGGGCTTCTACGTCCGCCGGATCAAGCGGATCATCCCAGCGTCGGTACTTGTCCTCGTCAGCACCGTCGTCGCGGCGTCCTTCCTGCTCGACGCCGTGCGGTTCGGTCAGCTGGTGCGCGACGTGGTCGCCTCATTCTTCTTCCTGGCGAACTGGCGGTTCGCCCGCGAAGGCACCGACTACTTCCAGGAGGGGTTGCCGCCGTCGGCGGTGCAGCACTTCTGGTCCCTCGCCGTCGAGGAGCAGTACTACGTCGTCTGGCCCTGGCTGATGCTGGGCATCCTGCTGTTCGGGGTCCGCCGCTTCGCGTGGGGTCTACGTGCACGGCGGCTGGCGGTCGGCACCACGATCGGTGCGATCACCGTCGCCTCGTTCGCATGGGCGGTGTGGGAGACCCGTACCGACACGACCATGGCGTACTTCTCCACGTTCTCCCGCGCCTGGGAACTCGGGGTCGGGGCGCTCGTCGCGGTCCTCGGCAGCGCTCTCGCCATCCGGTCGGTGGCCGGCCGTACGCTGCTCGGCTGGCTCGGCATGGCCGGCATCGTCGCCTCGCTCTTTCTCGTGCCGGCGACGCCCGGCTTCCCGGCGCCGTGGGCGACCCTGCCGGTGCTCGCCACAGCCCTCGTCATCGCCGCCGGTGCTGGGGGTGACCAGCCGTACCTGTGGCCGCTGACCAACCCGGTGAGCCGCTACGTCGGCGACATCTCCTACTCGCTGTACCTCTGGCACTTCCCGGTCGTCGTGCTCCTCGCGGCGCTCATGCCCAGCGACAGCGTGGCCTACTACGTGACCGCAACGGTGCTCATCACCGCACTCTCCGTCGTCGGGTATCACGGCGTGGAAGACCCGCTGCGCAAGGCGACCTGGGGCCGCCGCCCGGCGGCCGGGACGGCGCCTGCCGCGTATCCGGCCTCGCGGATCCCCACCCACAGGGCGCCGCGTCCGCCCCGGCCCGGTGGGCTCACCGCCGTCCTGCGGCCAGGCCTGGTCGCCGCAGCGCTCGTGTTGTCGGTAACCGTCGCCGCGGCCACGCCGGTGTGGAACACCACGCCGGCGGAGGCAATGCCGCCCGCTGGTGCCGAACGCTGCCTCGGTGCCGCCGCCCGGGACGCGAGCCTCGGCTGCCCGCCGGTGCAGGGCAACTTCATCCTGCCGGCCTCGGCCGACCTGACGAAGGACACCGCCGGTGCCTTCGACTGCTGGATCGCTGAGCGGGCACCGATGCGCACCTGTACCTACGGCGAGTCAGGCCCGGGGACCACCTCGGTCGCGCTGCTCGGCGACAGCCACGCCGCGATGCTGCTGCCGGGGCTTCGGACCCAGCTGGCGACGTACGGCTGGAAGCTCGACAGCTACGTCGGCTGGGGCTGCCAATGGATCCAGACCGGCACCGGCAGCACCTGCGACGAGACGATGAAGGACATTCAGCAGCGGCTGGTCACCGGCCCGCGGTACGACATCGTCATCGTCACCGCGGCACGGCACAAGACCGCGCCGGACAAGGACTGGGTGTCGCGGATGTACGCGGAGGCATGGAAGCCAGTCGCCGCGCGAGGGACGAAGATCGTTGTCGTGGCCGACAACCCCGGCGTCTCCGAGGCGGCCCTGGAGTGCGTGCGACGGGTCAACTTCTCGGTCCTCGACCACAACTGCGCCACCCCTGTGTCGCGGGCGTACGCCGAGACCGACAGTCTCGTCGCGGCGGCCGCGATGGTGCCTGGCGTCGAACTGGTGGACCTGCGGCCGTACTTCTGCGACGCGACCTCGTGCCCGGCCGTGACCGGCAACGTGATCACTTACCGGGACACAGTCGGGCACATCACCGGGACGTTCAGCCGTACCCTCGGGCCCTACCTCGCCAGGGCGGTCCATGACGCAGCGGCCGCGTGACAGGCCAGGCGGCAGTGGTGAGCCATGGGCGAGTCGGTCGGGGTGGTGGGCGGGACGGTCAGCAGTGGCAGTGCCCCTTGACGCCGCCCACGAACGCGGCCCAGGTGGCCGGGGTGAAAGCCAGCGCCGGGCCGGTCGGGTCCTTGCTGTCCCGTACGCCCACGACGCCGGGGAGGTTGTCGGCCACCTCGACGCAGTCACCGCCGCTCCCGCCGCTGCGGGTGCTCTTGCGCCAGGTGGCACCGGCAAGGTCAGTCATGATGCTCCTCGATGATCGAAGTGATCATTTTCTCTGATTCTGCCTCACCCGACGCGAGCGCTTCCAGGTCCGACCAGACATGTTCGTAGGCGGCCACCTCGGCCGGCTTGTCCAGATACAGCGCTCCGGTGATGTTCTCGACGTAGACGGTGGTCGGCTCGGTCGACGCCCAGTTCGCCGGCGATCGGGCGCTGCGCCTTCGACTGGTGAGCGTGGACCCGCGTCCGACCTACCAAGCGGGAGGTGTTCGTCCAACAGGCCGGCGTGCGGGTGCTCCGTGCCGCGCCCGCGCTCACGCCCGCACCCCGAACGCGTGCCCCCGCCGAGAGTCCGCACCCGGGCAAGTCCACGCGACCGGCCGTTGAGCCCGTACCCAGGATTGGTGTCAAGAAACGCCCAGGTGGGTATTTGAAGGGCGACACCGCGTGGGTGCCACCCTTTCCGTCGGCCACCACGCATTCATCAGGAGGTGTGTAGTGGTCAGGATTCCTTCGCTGTCCCGCCGGTCCGAGCCGGCACCGACGCGGGACGAGAACCTCGACGGCCGCGTGGACGGCCGCGACATCCCGGTCACCGAGACCGGCCAGTCCGACGACACCGTCGGCCGCCCGGTGGTCACCGACCGGGACACCGACCAGACGACGTACCGCAGTGCCGGCACGACCGGCGGCCAGACCAGCGAGGCCGAGCGGCGGGCCAACGAGCGGGCGGCGGTGGCCCGAGCCGCCACCGCGCGACCGGCGGAGACCAACCCTGGGGCCGGCGCCACCCGCCCGGTCGCGCCCGAGCCAGCGAACGGTACGACCCGCCCCGTCGCGCCCGAGCCGTTGAACGGCACGACCCGTCCGGTCACCCCCGAGCCTCGCAAGGTGGAGACCGAGTCCCGGCCCGCCGTCGCCCCGACCACGGCGAAGACCGCCGAGCGGGACGCCGACCTCGACGGCACCACCCGCCGGCCCGACACCACCGACCGGGACACCACCGACCGGGTCACCACCGACCGAGTCGCCACCGACCGTCCGGTCGACCCGACCCCGGACGTGACCACGCCCGAGCCGCCGGTGACGCGTGGCCCGAAGCCGCGCGCCAGCCTGCTCGCCACCCTCGGCCTGATCGTCTCGGTTGTCGGCGCGATGTTCGTGCTGACCGGGACCCTGGCCGGGTACGGGATCGGGCTCGGCGCGTTCGGTGCGGTGCTCTCGGTGCTCGGCCTGATGGCCACCCGTCGTCGGCACGTCGCCGGCAAGACCGACGCGCTCTTCGGCGTGCTGATCGGGCTGGCCGCGGTCGTGGTCGGAGTGCTCGCGATGACCGGCCAGTTCGACTGGCCGACCACCGACGGCGACTGGGTGCCGCGCTTCCGGGAGTGGCTTGACTCACAGTTTGTGGATCGTTTCTAGCGGGCACTGTTCCGCTCGCCGGCGATGCACCGGCGAACAGCCGGCGGTTCGCCGGCAGCCCGATCAGTCCGGTGGTTCACCGGCCGGGCGACACCCTTTCAGGGGCGGCGGTTCGCCGCCCCTGAAGTGTTTCCGGCGTTCGACGCCTCCGGTTCAGGTCGCCGAGCGGCGTCTTCGTACGTCCCCGCAGCCGGGAGAACCACGTACACCATCCACCATCCTTTGCTCTGCATACCTATATGCGACACCGGGCGTCCGGCAGGCACCGTCGCGCGGCGCCGGAGAGTGGCCGGCTACTCCGGTACTCGTCGGTGAGGATGGCCCCCGCCTGGTGGTGCACATGAGGCAGCAGAGCAAAGGCTGCGAAGGAGCCCAAGCGTCGTCCCCCGGGCCTCGGGCGTCGGGCGTCGGCTCTCGGCCCCCTGGTCCCGACCTTCGGCATCACACCCGCCGCCTCCACGCTCCTACGCAACGAATCACGTCTGAAAGCCCTCCAGAGGCAACGGATCTACGGTCTGTGCAACTCTCAATGGTGGATCCTGCCGCTGAAGCCGCATACCGTTGAGCAACGGCGCCAGCCCGTGGGCCACGGTGGCCGGGCGCGCCCGACCCCTTGGAGCAGGACAATGACGATGGACGCCACCAGCCAGCGCCTGTTGATGTGCCGGCCGACGTACTTCGCCGTCGACTACGCGATCAACCCCTGGATGGACCCGAGCGCGCCGGTCGACGCCGCGCTGGCCGTCCGGCAGTGGGAGCAGCTGCGCCAGACATACCTGGACCTGGGCCACACCGTCGAGGAGATCACTCCGGTGCCCGGCCTGCCCGACATGGTCTTCGCCGCCAACGGTGGCACCGTGATCGACGGCAAGGCGATGGCCGTGCAGTTCCGCGACCCGCAGCGCGCCGACGAGGCACCGGCGTACCGGGCCTGGTTCGAGGCCGCCGGCTTCGAGATGTACGACCCGAAGCACGTCAACGAGGGCGAGGGCGACGTCCTGCTGGCCGGCGACCACCTGCTGGCCGGCACCGGCTTCCGCACGGCACACGCCTCGCACGCCCAGTTGCAGGAGGTCTTCGGCTACCCGGTGATCACCATGCAGCTCGTCGACCCGCGCTTCTACCACCTGGACACCGCGCTGACCGTGCTCGACGAGCAGACTGTGGCGTACCTGCCCGAGGCGTTCACCCCCGGCAGCCAGGCCGTGCTGCGCCGGCTCTTCCCCGACGCCGTGCACGCCACCCTGGCCGACGCCGAGGTGCTGGGGCTGAACGCGGTCAGCGACGGGCGGCACGTGGTGCTGCCCGCGCAGGCCACCGACCTGGCCGCCAAGCTGCGCGACCGGGGCTACGAGACCATCGGTGTCGACCTGTCCGAGCTGCGTAAGGCCGGCGGCGGACCGAAGTGCTGCACGTTGCGACTCCGTCAGGGAAAGGCAAGCAAGTGATCGTGGATGACATCCTGCGGACGCCGGGAGCGGTCCGGGACGCCGAGCGCTGGACGGCGCACAACTACCACCCGCTGCCGGTGGTGATCTCGTCCGCGGAGGGTGCCTGGCTCACCGACGTGGACGGCCGCCGCTACCTGGACTGCCTGGCCGGCTACTCCGCACTGAACTTCGGCCACCGGCACCCGCAGCTGATCGCTGCCGCGCACGCACAGCTGGACCGGCTGACGCTGACCAGCCGGGCGTTCATCCACGACCAGTTCGCCGACTTCTGCCGGGAGCTGGCCGAGCTGTGCGGCAAGGACCTCGTGCTGCCGATGAACACCGGCGCCGAGGCGGTGGAAACCGGGATCAAGGTGGCCCGCAAGTGGGGCTACCAGGTCAAGGGCGTGGCCGCCGGGCAGGCCAACATCGTGGTCGCCGAGGGCAACTTCCACGGGCGGACCACCACCATCGTGAGCTTCTCCACCGACGAGGACGCCCGCGCCGACTTCGGGCCGTACACCCCGGGGTTCACGGTCGTGCCGTACGGCGACCTGGACGCTCTGGCCGCCGCGATCGACGAGAACACCGTGGCCGTGCTGCTCGAGCCGATCCAGGGCGAGCAGGGTGTGGTCGTGCCGCCGGAGGGCTACCTGCCGGGCGTACGCCAGGTCTGCACCGAGCGCAACTTGCTGTTCATCGCCGACGAGATCCAGTCCGGCCTGGGGCGTACCGGCGAGACCTTCGCCTGTGACCACGAGGGCGTCGTGCCGGACATGTACCTGCTCGGCAAGGCGCTCGGCGGCGGCATCGTGCCGGTGTCCGCGGTGGCCGCGAACGCCGACGTCCTCGGCGTGCTCAAGCCCGGCCAGCACGGCTCCACCTTCGGCGGCAACCCCCTCGCCTGCGCGGTGGCCATCGAGGTCGTCCGACTGCTGGCCACCGGCGAGTTCCAGCGCCGCTCGGCCGAGCTGGGCGAGCGCCTGCGGGCCGGCCTGGAAGGGCTGCTCGGCAAGGGTCTCGTCGGGGTACGCGTCCGCGGCCTGTGGGCCGGTCTCGACATCGACCCGGCGCTGATGAGCGGACGGGAGGCGTGCGAGCGGCTCGCCGCGCGCGGAGTGCTCGCCAAGGACACCCACGGCTCCACCATCCGCCTAGCCCCACCACTAGTAATCACCGAGGAGGAGATCGACCTAGCGCTAACCCAGCTAGCCGAGGTGCTGGCCGCCTGACCCCCGTTCTCGTCGATCTAGGGCATATCGCTGTGATCGGAGATCATCCGACGACGATATGCCCTAGATCGACTGGGGCTAGGGCGGCGCGGGGGCAGCGCGGGGCAGCGGGGGGCAGCGCGGGGTTAGGGGCGGGGTAGGCGCATGGCCATCGTGGGGGCCTCGGCCATCACTGAGGTGGGGGTGAACGGGGCGCCGGTGGGCAACTCCTCGGCACGGCCGATCTGCACCCCGGGGTAGAGCTCCACCATGTCGTTCTCACCCAGCACACGGGACTGCTGCGGGGCCAGGGGGATGCGGTCCGACTCGGCCATCGAGCCGGCCGGGCGGATGCCCGAGCCGTTGGTGCTGACGTCGGTCACGATGACCTCGCCGACCCGCAGCTCGAAGTGGACGTGGCCACGGCTGATCCATCGCCGGGCCTCGTCGTTGAGCCACTGCCCGAGCATGATCCCGCCGTCCTGCTCCGGGGCCCGGCCAGCGACCAGCGGCTGATCCTCGCTCAGCACGAACCGCCGCCGGACCAGGCCGCCGACGCGCACCGCGAGCACCTCCGTACGCGGCCGAGGGCCGCCGTCACCGAGCCGTACGCCGTGCCGGGGGCAGGTCGGAACGCCGTTGCGCAGCGCGGGCGGCGGCTGCGCGGCGGGGCTGCGGTCGGCACCCCCGGCCAGGTCGGCGAACGCGCCACCCCCACCACCGCCGCCGAACAGCGCGCAGCCCGACTCCGGGCAGCGCCACTGGCGGGCCAGCAACTTCACGCCGGTCGGCGAACGCTTGCCGGCCACCGGCGAGTGCCCACCACCGACGTGCGCGATGAACACCGGCCCACCGGCACCCGGCACCGGAGCGACCACCCGACCGGGCTGCTCGACCAGCCACGGGAACCGACCGCGCAGCCCGTCGAAGCGAACCCGGCTGAGCACCGGCAGCCCGAGCAGGTCGGCGACCTCCAACATCCGGTCGCCCGGGTTGTCGAGCACCTCGACGAGCCCGTCGTCGGCCCAGCGGCGGACGACCATCCGCTCGTTGGAGGTGAGGTCGGCGTCGGAGAGTAGCGCCCGGTGGACCACCGCGTAGACCTGGACGCTGTCCTCCTCCAACTCGCGGGAGAGGGCGTCGATGACCATGCCAAGGCGCAGCAGGCTGGCTGGCCGGCCGCCGTCGATGTCCTGGTAGCGGATCACCTCGGCCAGGTCGACCACGGCCCGGGCCAGCGAAGGGTCGGTGCACACCCGTCCCTCGATGGCGTCCAAAACCTTGCTGATCTCGAATCTCATGCCGCGCTCCGGACGATGTCGTCGATCCGCCGGGCCAGCGCGATGTCCCGGTGGGTGACCCCACCGGCGGAGTGCGTGACACAGCGGAAGGTCAGGGTCCGCCATCGGATGTCGATGTCGGGATGGTGGTCGAGCTCCTCGGCCACCGTCGCCACCCGGTCCACCACCGCGATGGCGTCCGGGAAACTGCCGAGCTGAACGGTACGACCGATGCCGGTCGGGTCGCCCGACCAGTCGGTCAACCCGCTCAGCTCTTCTCGCACCGCATCCGCGGTGAGCAGGTCTGCCATGACCAGACCCTACCGGTGGCGCGTCCGACTGGCCGGACGCGCCGTCGTGCGCCGGATCCGCGGTGTCCAGAAATGCGGCGGCGGGGCCGCATCATCGGATGCCGCCCCGCCGATCAACCTTCATGTCGGCCGCGTGGCGGCCGTGCCTGTTCAGCCGCGTGGCGGCCGTGCCTGTTCAGCCGCGTGGCGGCCGTGCCTGTTCAGCCGCGTGGCGGCCGTGCCTGTTCAGCCGCGTGGCGGCCGTGCCTGTTCAGCCAAATGGCGGCCGTGCCTGTTCAGCCGCATGGCGGCCGTGCCTGTTCAGCCGCGCAGCGGCTGACCAACCGCGTGCAGGTGACCGAGTGCCTGTCGGTACGACTCGACCAGCCCGGTCTCGGCGTACGGGATGCCCTGCTCGGCGCAGTAGGCGCGCACGATCGGCTGGGCCCGGCGCAGGTTGGCGCGCGGCATGTTCGGGAACAGGTGGTGCTCGATCTGGTAGTTGAGCCCGCCCAGCGTGGTGTCCACCAGTCGGCTGCCCCGTACGTTGCGGGAGGTCAGCACCTGCTTACGCAGGAAGTCCAACTCGTCCTCGGCAGTCGGCATCGGCATGCCCTTGTGGTTCGGCGCGAACGCGCAGCCCATGTAGAAACCCCACAGCGCCTGGTGCACGGCGGCGAAGAGGAGCGCCTTGACCGGCGACATGACCGTCAACAGCAGTGCCACGTACCCGGCGGTGTGCGCGACGAGCAGCACCGCCTCGACCGCCCGGCGTCGCATCGGGGTGGTGTACCGGCCGTCCGGCTCCCGCCCGATGATCGCCCGGATGCTCGCCACGTGCAGGCTCAGGCCCTCCAGGAGGAGCATCGGGAAGAAGAGATACGCCTGGCGCTTGGCCAGCCAGCGATTGACTCCCCGGGTCTCCAGCGCCTGCTCGGGCGTCCACACCAGGGCACCCGCGCCGACGTCCGGGTCCTCGTCCTCGTGGTTCGGGTTGGCGTGGTGCCGGTTGTGCTTGTCGACCCACCAGCCATAGCTGATCCCCACCGCCACGTTGCCCGCGAGCAGCCCCACCAACTCGCTGGGACCGCGCCGACGGAACATCTGGCGGTGCCCGGCGTCGTGGCCGAGGAATGCGACCTGGGTGGTGGCCACCGCCATCAGGGCCGCGAGCGGCAGCTGCCACCAGGAGTCGCCGAGCAGGAACACCGCCACCCAGCCGGCCACGAAGGCGCCGAGGGTGAGCGCGATGCGGGTGACGTACCAGCCGGGGCGACGCTCCAGCAGGCCCGCCTGGCTGATCCGTCGGGACAACTGTGCGTAGTCACTGCCTCGCCGTTGTACCGGCGGTTCCGCCACCGCTCCGAGCGCCATTGGTGCTCCCGTTCCGCTTACGCCCGTACCGGGGTGGTTCGGGCTTAATGTCAAGTCTCCCGGTCACGGTCGCGCTGAGTAACCCAGACAACCCCCGAATGGGGGGTAGGGAGAGCCCTACCCCCCTGTGGTCCGGCTCAGCCCAGCCGGCCCACGGCGGCGCGCAACCGAGCCAGGTCACGCCGCCGCCGCTCGTAGGTGGCGGCGAGCCCGACCAGCGCCAACCCGCCGACACCGAGGTAGATCCACCGGGGCAGCAGGTCCCATCCTCGGGCCAACTCGTGCAGCGCCAACAGCGCCAGCACCCCGCCGCCGAGCAGCACCGGCGCCTGCCATCGGCGGGTCGCGCCGGCCAGCACCGCGCCCAGCGCCGCCGCGCCGAGGAGCAGTCGCCGCCACGGCTGCGGGTCCGCGCCGGCAAGTACCGAAACGAGGCTCGGCAGCAGCGCCGCGACCAACCCCGGGCCGAGGGCCGGCCAGCTGGTCAGCCTGGGTCGGATCCGCATCGCCAGCAGACCTGCGCCGAGTGCGAGCGCCGCGGCCGGCAGGGTGTACGCCTCCAGCACGGTCACGCCGCCGGCGGCCAGCAACACCCACGCCCCGAGCAACTCGCTGCCGGCGGCGATGCCGGCGAACGCCCACCGCCGGCCGGCCGGCTCACCGCGGCGTAGCAGCCGCAACGCGACGGCGGCACCCCAGAGCACGCAGACGGTGGCGAGGTGCCGCGCCACCTCGACGGCGAGCACCGCCGCCACCAGCGCCACCGCCTGCGCGGCAGCGTCCAGCACCCGCCCGACCCGCGCCCCCGGGGCCGGCATGGCCGCGACCGCCTGCGGCAGGGTGGTTGCGTCGGCCGGCGACGGGGTGGTTGCGACCGCCCGCGCCGGGGTGGTCGCGGCGGCGACGGCCAGCACCAGCGCGGCCACCGCGAGCAGTGGGTACGCGGCCGCCCGCAACGGCAGCCCTGCGGCGAGCGGGGCCGTCACCGCCAGCGCGGATGCCGCACCCACCGCGGCGAGGCAACCGGCGACACGCACCTCGACCATGCGCGCCCCGACGGCAACGACCACCGCCGCCACCAGCAGCACCCCCTCGGCGGCGAGCGTCCCGGCCCGGGTGGCCAGCAGCCCCACCACACCGGAGGCGACCAGCACCGCCCCCACCGGTACGGCGACCGTTGCGAGCGCCGGGCGAGGCGCGGCCAGAGCGGCGAGCAGCAGCGCGGCCAACCCGGCGAGCAGGACGGCGGCCGGCAGCACCGGCCACGGCGCGCCGACCGCGATGAGCAGCACCGGAAGCGCCGCCGCGACGAACGGCAGCGCGGGCAGCACCGCCGGGCGGACCCGTCGACCGACCAGCACGGCGGCCACCGCCAGCACGACCAGCGCCAACCCGACGGGAAGCACCGTCGGATCGGCCAGGACCGTGGGCACCCCCGACCACACCCGCCCCCGGCTGCCGTACGGGGACACGAGCGCGGCCAGCACCGTCGGCAGGGCCGCCAGGACAGCGACCGCCGCCAGCGCACCACCTGCCGCCACCACCACACCCGACCGGCCGGTCACCGACGGCCCCCCGACCGCCAGCCCTCCAGCCGGCGTCGCCCCGATCGGCGATCCAGCTTCCTTCGGCTCGCCCGACCGGACCGACTCGTGATCGGCGGCCGGCGGCCGGTCCCAGAGGGCGACGAGCGCGACGCCCAGCGCCGCCAACGCGGCGTACAGCGCCAGCGGCTCGTTCCCCGCCACGACCAGCGGCGCGAGTCCCGGCACGGTCACCGCGACCACGGCGCCGGCCACCGCGTACCCGGTCAGCTCCACCCGGTGGCGACGCGCCGCGAGCACCGCGACCAGCGGCAGCGCGGCGGCG
This sequence comes from Micromonospora sp. LH3U1, assembly GCF_028475105.1. Lineage (NCBI taxonomy): Bacteria > Bacillati > Actinomycetota > Actinomycetes > Micromonosporales > Micromonosporaceae > Micromonospora > Micromonospora sp. LH3U1. The sequence goes on from NZ_CP116936.1 coordinate 5,992,594, forward strand.
GCCAGCGCGAGACGCGCCTGCCACCACGGCGGCGCGCCCGCGGCGAACAGCGCCGCCACCACGGCCCAGGGCAGCGCGAGCTGCGCGACCAGCAGACCCACGCCGGCCACCTGACGGTACGGCCCGGTGCCCCGTCGTACGGCCAGCGCCAGCCCGACCACGGCGATGGCGCCGAGCGCCACCAGGACGCCGGACGCGGCGGCCAGGGCGACCAGCAGCCCGTGCCCGAGCAGGGCGGCACCGCCGAGCGCGCGGGTGTGCAGGGAGGGCGGGCGGGTCGCCGGGCGGGCCAGCACGGCGAGCAGCAGCACGACCCCGCCGACCAGGTCGACGGCCACCACCTGCGGCCAGGAGGCCGTCCAGCCGGCGGGCACGGCGAGCAGCACTGCCACCGCGCCGGCCGTGGCGAGCACCGGCCGCGCACCCCGGGGCATCAGCAGCACCGTCGCGCCGATCGCCAACGCCACGGTGGGTGCCAACTGCCAGCCCCAGTCCAGGTCCGATCCCGTCCCGGCCCCGCCCCACGGCGGCAGCGACCGGCCGACGGCGGCCACCGCGAGCGCGGCGGTGACCAGCACGGCCACCTGCGCCGTGCACGCCGCGACCAGCAGCGCACCGGCACGCGGGCCGGTCCGCCAACCGCCGACATCGGGCACCCCGATCCAGCCCATGTCGGCCGCTGCCGCGCCGGCACCTCCGGTCCGGCCATGTCCGGCAGCAGCCGCACCGCCGCCGCCAGACCGACGGCCACCGTCGCCGCCGCGATCAGCAGCAGTGCCGGCCGCAGCTCGGCCACCGGACGCAGCAGGGCGACGGCGAGCACCGGCACCAGCAGCCCAGCGGCCACCGACCGCAGCGCCCGCCCACCGACCAGCCAGGCCGCACCGAGCCCGGTGAGCGCGACCAGCAACAGCGGCAGGCCGGCCAGCAGTGGCGAACCCGCCGCCCGCCCGAGGATCAGCGGCACCAGGGCGCAGCTGGCGGCACCGACGAGCGCGGCGACGTGGCCGATCCCGGCCAACACCCGGCCGACGAGCTGCGCCACCCCGTCCCGGCCGCGAAGCGCGGCCAGCACGGCCAGGTTCAGCAGCGCCACCCCGAGCAGGACCAGCGCCCAACCCCCGCACCCGGTTCGGCCTCGGCGGCGAGCAGCGGCAACGCCGGCTGGGCAGCCACCAGAGCGGCGAACCAGGGCCCGGTCAACCTGCTCCACCGGCCGTACGACACGGCGACCGCCGCGCTGGCCCCCCGACCAGCGCGGCGTACCGGCTGCCCGGCCAGCCGGCCACACCGGCCAGGTCCACCGACCAGGCCGCGTAACCGTCCAGCACCACCAGCAGCAACCCGACCGCGGCGAACGTCTCCGCCGTGCCGCGCAGCCCTCGGCGGACCGCCAGCAGCGGTACGGCCAGGGCGAGCGCGGTGAACGCGGCCAGGATCAACGCCCGCCCGCCGACCCCCACCGCCGCCCAGGCCACCGCGGTGAACACCACCGCGGCGGTACCCAGCAGAAGTCCACCGAGGACGAAGAGCAGACCCTGGACGGTCCGAGTCGAGGTTTCCGCCGCGCCCGGCGCCGATTCCGCCGAGGCACCCGGGCCGATGGGCGGTGCCGACCCGACGAGAGCCACCGGCCGCGCCACGATGGGAGCGGCCAACCCGGCGCGGACGACCGCTGCCAACTCGGCCCGCCGCCGCGACGTGGCCGACAGACGGCCGGCCAGTTCGGTGTACGTGCGACGGGCCCGGTCCACCTCCGGCTCGAGCTGGGCGACCTCCCGGCTCAGCCGGACCACCTCGGCGGCGATCGGGTCGGGCGCGCGCCCGCAGCCGGTGCAACCGGTGCTCAGATCCGCCGGGGCACCGCAGGCGGGGCAGGGATAGCGGGTGTCATCCACCCGGTCATCATCGGCAGCCGACCGGGGCGCGGCCCAGAGTGCGCGTACTCAGGGGCGGGTGTGCTCGAACACCCAGGTGGCGTAGTCGGGATTGCCGCTCTCCACCCTGGACACCAGGATCTCCGGCACCTCGTACGGGTGACTGACCCGGATCTGGTCCACCAGCGCGGAGAGCCGATCGGGCGAGGTCTTGAACTGCACCGACCATTCGGTGCTGGTCTCCACTCCGGACCGCCACCAGTAGGTGCTGTCCACCTGGCCACCCACCTGGGCGCAGGCGGCGAGCCGACCGGCGACGGCTGCGGCCGCCAGCACGTCGGCAACCGAACGCGCATCCACCACCGTCGTTACCACGCAGATCTGGTCCACGACCGCACCCTACGCGGCATTGTCCCGATTGGCCGCGATCCACACGTCGATCTGCGCCCACCAATCGAAGAGCCAGTCGATACGTTGCTGCCGTCCGGTCGGTACGTCCTCCGGCGGCACCGACCAGAACCGCATCACGATCCGCTTGTCCATCGGCAGTTCCCGCCACACGTCCGCGACGGTGAGCATCCGGTCCAGCCCGGTGTGGGCGACGAAGATGACCCCGGCGTCCGGGGCGGCGTCCAGCGCGGCGAGCATCCCGCCGGGCTGCGGGGCGAGCACGTGGCGCATCCGCTCGGCGCGCAGGGCCATCCGTTCCAGCCCGAGGGAACGCAATCGGGCAATGGCCCGCAGTCGTCGCTTGGGGGTGAAGTTGCCACCCTCAGGGAAGATCACGAACGCGTCGTTGTCGTCCAGGCCGGCGGCCAGCTGCCCGACCTGGCGTACCGTCTCCTCGCCGCGCTCCGGCGTCGGCGCGATGAACCGGTTGGGCAGCCGGTTGAGCAGCACGTCGATGGCCGGGTCCCACTGGAGGCTGTCCTTGAGCACGATCCGCGGCTCCCGGTCGAACCAGTTGACCAGCCCGTGGATCAGGATGAACGAGTCGCCCGGCCCGGCGTGCCGGCAGAGCACCAGCTCGGGTCGGCCGGGCAGCGCAGTGTCCGGGTCGGTGCCCACCACGTCGATGGACAACCGCAGTGCCCACTGAGCCTGCCAGAACAGCACCCGCAGGAACCAGCCGGCCAGCACGTAGTGTGCGCGCTGGAAGGCCGGGGACCGGGCCCGCCAGCCGAAGCCGGAGGCGACCCAGAGCAGGAAGAGCGCGAGCAGCGCGGCGGCATCCCAGACCAGGTAGAGGCAGCCGATCCAGAGCAGCCGCAGCGGGCGCAACCGGCCCGGGACCAGCGGCGAGGCGGCCGCGGCGAGCAGCGCCCAGACCGGCAACGTGGTGACCACGACGAACGCGAGCACCACCACGGCGGGGGCGATCAACAACCGACGCAGCCACCTGGGGGGCAGCGGCATCACCGCTCCACGTTGGTGGCGAGGTAGCGCCGGGAGGCGGTGTACGCCCGGCTGATCCGCCGTCCCACCGCCGCCATGTCCCGGTACGCCCATGGGGTGTCGTCGCCGGGGTTCAGCCCTCCGGTCGGCAGGACGTGCACCTCCACCCCCTCGGGCAGCGCCGCCATCTCCCGGAAGAAGCGGTGCCGGCGGGAGATCTCGAACGCGACCTGCGCGATCTCCCACGGCCGTCGGGGCGGCGTCAGGTCCCGTTCGATCCGACCCACCTGGAGGACGAAGATCTGGCGGGCGCCGACGGCCACCGCCTCGCCGATCGGGATGGAGTTGACGATGCCGCCGTCCACGTAGTGCGCGCCGTTGATCTCCATGGGTGGAAGCAGACCTGGCACCGAGGCCGACGCCAGCACCGCCGGCACCACCGGGCCACTGTCGAACCAGTGCTCGGCGGCCCGCTCGATGTGTGCGGCGCAGCAGCGGAACGGCACCCGCAGATCGGCGAAGGTGGTATCCACCCCCAGCTCGGTCTCCAGCAGGCGGCGCAGCGGCCGGGGTGAGTGCAGGTGTGTGCGGGCGGCGAAACGGCGCAGTTGCCGGGCGACCGAGTCGCCGTACACCTCGCTCGCCTCCGGCGAGGCCCAGAGCCGGACCAGCCGGTCGGTCACCGCCTCCGACGGGTCGGCGGCGACCAGCGCGCCGTTCACCGCGCCGATCGAGGTGCCGAGCACCATGTCGGGTTGGATGCCGGCGCGGAACAGCGCTCGCAACATGCCCACCTCGACCGCGCCGAGCACTCCCCCGCCGCCGAGCACGAATGCCACCGGTCCCCCCGCCATGCCTCTCATCCTGGCACGGGCCCGCAGCCCGCCGGTCGGCCGCCGTCGGCGGGCGGTAGGCGCACGCCAGGCACCGTCCGTCGAACGGGTACGGCGACGGCGTTGACAGGCCGGACACATTCGCGCAACCTGATACCGCTCCCACCCCTGAGGCAGGTGCGATCGGTGAAGGCAGCACTGCATCCGGGCCGGTTGCTGGCCCGCAGATACCGACTTCTCGACCAGATCGGCGCCGGCGGCATGTCAGTGATCTGGCGTTCCCGGGACGAGGTGCTGGACCGGGTCGTCGCGCTCAAGGTGCTCGCCCCGTCGCTGGCCGCCGACGCGCGATTTCGGGGCATGGTGCGCGATGAGGCCCGGGCCGCCGCCCAGTTGGTGCACCCGCACGTGACCTCCGTGCACGACTACGGCGAGACGGTCGCCCCGGACGGCTCGATCACCTCGTTCGTGGTGATGGAGCTGCTCAGCGGCGAGGAGTTGAAGCTGCGACTCACCGAGGGGCCGTTGCCGTGGGCCGAGGCGGTCCAGGTGGGCGCGCAGGTCGCGGATGCTCTGGCCGCCGCTCACCGGCTCGGCATCGTGCACCGGGACATCACCCCGGCCAACGTGATGATGACCGGGACGGGTGTCAAGGTGCTCGACTTCGGCATCGCCACCCGGATCGGCGCGCCAGACGAGGACGAGGACGGCGAGACCTTCGGCACCCCGGCGTACGTCGCACCGGAACGGCTCGACGGCGCACCGGCCCAGCCGTCCACCGACGTCTACTCGCTCGGCGTACTGCTGCACGAGGCGCTGACCGGCCGGGTCCCGTACCCGGCGGACACCTGGGAGCAGCTCAGCGCCGCGCTGGCCAGCGGCCCGCCGCCGACGTTGGCCGAGCTGCCGGAGCTGCCCCCACCGGTGGCCCGGATCTGCCTGCTCAGCCTCGCCCGGAATCCTGCCGATCGGCCGACCGCCCGGCAGGTGGCCACCGCGCTACGCGACCAACTGCTGCCGGCCGATCCTCCGGCCGCGACCATCCGGGTGCCCACCCGGCCCCTGCCGTCACGGCCGGCCGCCGTCCCGGTGGTGGCCAGGGGGACGGCGGCCGGGTCGGACGAGACGGCGGCCGAGTCGGGCTGGTCCCGACGGCGACTGGCGCTGGTGCTGGTCTCCGCGGTCCTGGCGGTCGGGGCGACCCTGGCCGGGGTGGCCCTGCTGCCCGATGAGCAGCCGACACACCGGACGCAGCCCACGGTCGGCCCGGTGCCGACGCCGTCGACCGACCCGCCGCTCTCCGCGTCGCCCGAGCCGACCGCCGCATCGCCAACGAGGCCGAGCACCAGGTCACCCACCTCGGATCCGGGCACCCTGGTCGAGGCCGCCAACCGGGTCGACGGGCTGATCGGCGCCGGGCTCAGTGCCGGTGAGATCCGTGTCGACGTTGGTCTCGACCTGCGCAACGAGCTGCGCAACCTGACCGTCGCGGTCAGCTCCGGCCGCGACGAGGCGGCGCCGCTGGTGGCCCGGCTGCGCGAGAAGGTCGCGGTTCGCCTCGGTGAGGGCGGCATCAGTCCGGCGTACGCGGAGCGGCTCGACGCCGCCATCGCCGAGCTGGGTGCGGCCCGGGTCTGACCGGACGGCGACGCCGCGGGTGGGAGCGTCAGCGGGCCGACACCCGGGCCGGTTCGCGGATGTCGTGTCGCCCGGCAGCGAAGCGCCGGTAGACCTCCGCGTAGCCGTACGCCATCCGCTCGACCGAGAAGTTCTCCGCGACGTGTGCCACGCAGTCTTCCGGGGCGAGCTGCTCGGCAGCGAGCAACGCCGCGGGTAGCTCCTCCGGCCGCTCGCAGACCAGCCCGGTCAGCCCCGGCCGGACCAGCTCCGGCACCGCACCCCGGTTGAGCGCGACCACCGGTGTGCCGGTCGCCATCGCCTCCAGCATCACCATGCCGAACGGCTCATCCCACTGGATCGGCATGATGAGGCAACGGGCGTCGACCAGCATCCGTAGGGTCTCCGGGCGGTCGGCGTTGAGCACGACGGTCACGTCATCGTCGACCAGCGGCGCGACGACCTGCTCGTAGTAACGGCGCTCGGCCGGCTCGTTGCACTTGCCGGCCAGCACCAACGGCAACCCGGCTGCCCGGCACGCCCGGATGGCGACGTCCGGGCCCTTGTCCGGGCTGAACCGGGCCAACCACAGCACCGGCCCCGGGCCGGGCTCGGTCTTACGCGGCAGGCCACGGATGTCCAGTGCGTTGTGCACCGTGCCGGCCCAGGGCAGGCCAGTGTTCAGTCGGCGTTGGGCGTGCGAGATCGCCACCAGAGCGACACCCGAGTCGATGTCGCCGAGCACATCGCCGTACTCCCCCACGGGGTTGCCGTGCACGGTCGTGACCGTCGGCACGGCCCGGCGGCCGGCGACCAGCGGGCCGATCGTGGTGTGGTCGTGGATCACGTCGAAGTCGGCCGCCGTGATCAGCCGGTTCACCCGGGCCAGGTGGGCCAGCTCCGGCAGTGACTCGCCGAGCCGCTCGTACTGGACCTCGGGAACGGTGGAGACGAAGCCGTCGGCGGCGGTGCCGTGTTGGCTGCCGGCGCCGAACAGGGTCACCGCGTGCCCCTGGCTGGTCAGCGCGTCCACCAGTGCGGCGACGACCTGCTCAAGGCCGCCGTAGCCGGGCGGTGGCACGGACAACCAGGGCGGAACCACCATCGCGATACGCAACAACCGCTCTTTCGGGCGGCCCGCAGGCGGATGGTTCACGGCCACGAGTCCTCCCCGTTGGTCCCCGGTGCGGCGGCGGCGCCGCCGGTCGACGTGGTCGGCGGCGGGTTCCCTGTGGCGTCCCGGGTAAACCGGACAAGGCGGACGCTCACCCGCCGACCAGGAGTTGGTCGTGAACGACCCGCACCCCCGGCGCGGACCAGGCCACACGCTCGACCTGGTCGCGTTCCCACCAGGAACGGACCACCCCGGCGAGCACCAGGGTGTCGCCATCAACCTCGACGGTCACCCGCTCGGCGCCGATCGTGCGCAGCAGCGCCCGCTGGACGTCCCGACGCAGCCGTTCAGCGGGTGGCGCCGGTGGTCGTACCTCGATCAGGTTGGTGATCCCCCGTACGCCGTCGAGCCGGCGCAACTCCCCCTCGGCGGCGCGCCGTTGCCACCCGAACTCGACCTCACCACGGAGCATCAGCCAGCCATTGGCCACGGTCAGGTCCAGCCGCTCGGCAGGCACGAAGCTGTCCCACTCCAGCGCGCGAGAGGCGGCGAGGGCGACCTCGGCGTCGGTACGCCCCGGCGTGCCGGGCAGCCGCACCTCGATCTCGTCGGCTACCACGCGTACGCCGCGAACCCGCTGTGCGCACCGGGTCGCGGCCCAACTGCGGGCGGCGCCGTCCACGAACCCGGTCAGCGTGACCACGCCCTCGTCGACGGTCACGCCGATCTCGTTCGGTTGCAGCCGGGCGTCCCAGGCCAGCTCCGCCAGGACGTCGCGTTGGATCCGCTCGTCGTCGCGGACATCCACCACCTCGGTCATGACACCCCCCGGTTTCGGTTACGCGCCCACCGAATTTGTCGGACACACGGGTGACGGCGGTTCACCCGATCCGGGTGAACCGCCGTCCGGGCGGAAAAAGCGGCGGGTGACGGAGCCGACCCCCTCGGCCCCGCCACCCGCCGCCAGAGGGAGGAGGCAGGTTCAGATATCCGTCAGGACGTCTCGGCAAGCGTCACGGTTGCCGACTTCTCGACGCCGTTCCGCTTGAACTGCACCTCGACCCGGTCGCCGACCTTGCCGGCCTGCACCGCGCCGACCAGGTCGTCAGAATCGTTGATCGGCTTGTCACCGAACCGGGTGACGACGTCGCCACGCTGGAGGCCGGCCTTCTCGGCCGCGCTGCCCGTGGTGACCGACGCGACGAGCGCCCCGCCGCCCTCGGCCTGGTTGACGCCCACCCCGAGCGACGGGTGGCTGACCTTCTCGCCGCGCTGGAGCTTGTCCGCGACGTCCTTGGCCTTGTTGCTGGGGATGGCGAACCCGACGCCGATGTTGCCGGTGCTCTGCCCGGAGGTCGCGATGGCGGTGTTGATGCCGATCACCTCGCCCCGGGTGTTGACCAGCGCGCCGCCGGAGTTGCCGGGGTTGATCGGTGCGTCGGTCTGGAGCAGACCGGAGATCGAGCTGACGGGCTGGCTCTGCTGGGTCGGGTCCTGCTGCTGGCCCTCGCCGGCCCGGATGGTGCGGTCCCGGGCGCTGAGGATGCCCGAGGTCACCGACCCCTGCAGGCCGAGCGGGCTGCCCAGGGCGAGCACCTGGTCGCCGACCTGCATGGCGTCGCTGTCGCCGAGTTTGGCCGGCTTGAGGTCGCTCACCCCGTTGGCCTTGACCACGGCCAGGTCGGTCTTCGGGTCAGTACCGATGATCTTCGCGTCGGCGGTCTTGCCGTCGGCGAAGACCACCCGCACGACGTCGCCAGCGGCGGAGGCGACGACGTGGTTGTTGGTCAGCACGTACCCGTCGGCGCTGAGCACCACCCCGGAACCCTCACCGCTGTCGGTGGTGATCGAGACGACGCTGTCCTGCACGGACGCGGCGATCTTCGGCAGGTCGGCGCCGTCGATCACCGGGGCCGCGGAGTAGGTGCGGGTGATACCGCCGCCGCCGTCACCGTCGATGGCGAGCGCGAGCGCTCCGCCGGCCACTCCGGAACCGAGCATCAGGGCGAACACCGCGACGCCGGCGCCGGCGAACTTGGCGATCCGACCCGGCCGGGGGCCGCTGCCGGGCGGCGCGACCTGCGGGCCCCACCGCGGAACCGGCTGACCCGGGTGCTGGGCGTGCTGCCCGGGGTGCTGGGCGTGCTGCTGGTGCGGCGGGTACGCCATACCCGGCTGCCCCCCGCCAGCCCAGCCGGACTGCTGACCCGCTTGCCAGTGGGCACCGGGGTACTGGCCGGCGGTCGGCTGCGGGTAGCCGGGCTGGCCGGCTGCCGGGTAGCCGGAGACCGGGTACGGCGGTGCGGAAGGGGTGGCGGCCGGGGCTCGTACCCGGTCGGCTGGGCGGCGGCCGGCGGCGCGCTGGCCGGCTGCCCGGCGTACGCGGCGGGGGCGGCCGGTGTGGCGGGCGTGAAGGCAGTGGTCTCCGAGTCACCGGTGGTCGACACGACCGGGACGGGAGTGGTCGGGGAGTCGGACTGCGCGCGCTCGTCGCGCGGCAGCTCGGCGGTGGGGTGCGACGGCTCGGCGTCGGTGGGGGCCGGCCGGCGCTGCGGGTCGGACTCGAACTCGGTCATGGCACTACCTTCTCCCCTGGCACTGCGATCAAGCTGGAACCGTCCTGGAAGTTCCCTGAAAGTCAGTCGCCCACTCCGTCGACCTGTGGCAGCAGCGGCAGCCGGACCCGGAAGGTGGCCCCACCGCCGGGCGTCTCGGCCACCTCGACCGAGCCGTGGTGGGCGGCGACCAACGCCGCCACGATCGCCAGGCCGAGGCCGGTGCCGGTGTTGCTGTCGGCCCGCCGCGTGCGCGCCGCGTCGGCCCGGTAGAACCGCTCGAAAACCCGTTCCGCCTGCTCCGGCGAGAGGCCTGGGCCGGTGTCGGCCACCTCCACGACGGCGAGGTCCCCCGGTTCGGCACGCAGCCGTACCCGGATCTCGGCGTCCGGCGGGGTGTGGGTCAGCGCGTTGGTGACCAGGTTGCCGATCACCTGACGCAGCCGCGCGTCGTCGGCCGAGACGACGAGCGGGCCCGATTCAGGCTCGATCTCCAGCTCGATCCGCCGATCCGGAGCCATCGCTCGGGCGGCGTGCACGGCGTCGGAGGCGAGCACCGGCAACTCCACCGGAGTCAGCGAGAGCGGCCGTTCCCGGTCCAGGCGGGCGAGCAGCAGCAGGTCCTCCACCAGCAGCCCCATCCGGGCCGCCTCGTCCTCGATCCGGCGCAGCAGGCCGGCGGTCTGCTCCGGCGCACGGGCCGCGCCCTGCCGGTACAGCTCGGCGAAGCCGCGGATGGTGGTCAGCGGGGTCCGCAGCTCGTGCGAGGCGTCGGCGACGAACTGCCGCATCCGCTCCTCCGAGCGGATGGCCCGCGCCTCGGACGCCTGAGCGGCGACGGCGGCGTCCCGGGCAGCACTCTCCGCCCAGCGCGCCGCGGTCTCCGAGGCGGCTCGGGCGGTGAACGCCGCTTCGATCTGGGTGAGCATCGCGTTCAACGCACGCGAGAGTCGGCCCAGCTCAGAGGTCGGATATTCCTGCCCCTGCTCCGGGTCGGGCACCCGGCGGGTCAGGTCCCCGCCTGCGATGGCGGCAGCGGTCTGTTCCATCTCGACGAGGGGCTTGAGGCTGGTCCGGACGATCGCCGCGCCCACCGAGGCCAGCATGATCAGCACGGCGCCGCCGACCAGGAGGTCGATCCAGACGAGCTGCTTCACCGCCCGATCCACGTCGGTCAGCGGCTGCCCCACGGCGAGTACCGAGCCATCACGCTGGGGGGCGTAGTACACGCGCCACCGGGTGTAGCCGTCGTGGGATGCGACGGTCTGCGGCTCGCCCTCCTCCGCCTCGAAGCCCGCGCGGCTGGTGGGGAACGTGGGCAGCTGGTCGAGGTCGAGACTGCGCTCGTCGTATTTGGGGGCGTACACCTGCTGCTCGTCGGCCACGATCACGACGTAGTCGCTGGGCAGCATCGCGTTGACCTCACCGCTGCGCAGCTTCGGGAGCAGCTGGCCGAGACCCTGCGCGGTCGACCTGATCTGGCCGTCCACCTGGCCCTCCAGGTAGTTGCGCAGGAAGTAAGCGGTCAGCGAGCTGATCACCAGCAGCGCGACGGCGACCAACGCCAGCACCGAGGTGACCAGCTTGACCCGCAGCGGAACGCTGCGTACCCGTCCCTTCGCCTGCTGGACCGCGTTCACGCCGCCGGCTTGCGCAGCACGTACCCGACGCCACGCAGGGTGTGGATCAGCCGGGGTTGGGTCGTGTCGACCTTGCGCCGCAGGTAGGAGATGTAGGACTCGACGATGTTGTCGTCGCCACGGAAGTCGTAGTTCCAGACGTGGTCGAGGATCTGCGCCTTGGACAGGACCCGGTTGGCGTTGAGCATCAGGTAGCGCAGCAGCTTGAACTCGGTCGGCGAGAGCTGCACGCGCTGGCCGGCCCGGTGCACCTCGTGGGTCTCCTCGTCCAACTCGAGGTCGGCGAAGGTGAGCCGGGACGGGGTCTGCTCGCCGGTCGTGGTGCGACGCAGCACGGCGCGGATCCGGGCGGTCAACTCCTCCAGGCTGAACGGCTTCGTGACGTAGTCGTCGCCGCCCAGGGTCAGCCCACGGATCTTGTCGTCGGTGGCGTCCCGGGCGGTCAGGAAGACCACCGGGGTACGCGTGCCGCCCTCGCGGAGCATCCGGATGACCTCGAAGCCGTCCAGGTCCGGCAGCATCACGTCGAGCACCACCAGGTCGGGCCGGTGATCCTTGGCGGCGTTGAGCGCGGCGCTCCCACTTGTCGCGGTGGCCACGTCGAAGCCCGCGAACCGCAGGCTCGCGGAGAGCAGTTCGAGGATGTTGGGGTCGTCCTCGACGACGAGCAGACGCGCCTCGGTCTGGGTAGCGGGCATGTGCCCATCATCGGTGACGTCACTGCGTCGGCGCTGGACGCTTCCTGCAAAAACCCTGTGAGTCGCCGGCCGATCCGCCGGCCCTCGGCAGCGCCGGTCAGCGCAGCAGGCGGCGCAGCCCGTCCAGGGCGCCGTCGAGCAGCCGGATCGCGGTGCGCAGCTGGCCGTCGCTGAACTGCCGGGCGCGCACCAGCCGGCCCACCTCGGCGCTGAACGCGGTCAGCCGCTGGTCGACCTCGTCGAGCAACGCGGTGTGCGGCCCGGCGGCCGACGCCGGCCGGTGAGCCGGTGCCGGCGCTTCCCAGCGGGTACGCCGGGTCTGCCGGGTGGCCTCGCTCAGCTCCCGCTTGAGGTCGCGTGCCGAGCCGCGTACCTCGCTGCGGATCTCGCCGGCCAGGGTGGAGAGGTCCGCCACCGAGGCCGCGATGTCCGCCTCCAGCGCGGTCAGCTCGCCGGCCCGCTGGCGCAGCTCGTCACGGCCGGCGTCGGTGATCTCGTACGTCTTGCGGCCACCGGCCGCGGTGTGGCTCACCAGACCCTCGACCTCCAGCCGTTGCAGGCGGGGGTAGATGGTGCCGGCACTGGGGGCGTAGAGCCCGAGGAACCGATCCTCCAGCAGACGGATCAGCTCGTACCCGTGCTTGGGGCCGTCGTCGAGGAGCTTGAGCAGGTAGAGCCGGAGCCGTCCGTGGCTGAACACGGCCGTCACGGCAGCTCCTCCCCATCGTCGTCGACAGCTCGGGCGAGCAGGGCGATGCTCCCCGAGGTCGCGGAAGCCCAGAGCTTACCTTCGCCCGCGCCGAGCACTCCCTCGCTGTTGAACAGTGGAAACGTCGAGGTGCGCACCTGCGGGAAGCCACTGGTGATCCGGCCCGAAGCGCTCTGTAGTTGGACGGCAAGGTCGCTGTCCTCGCGGACCCGGACGGTGATGCTGCCCGAGATGGTGGTCAGCCGGATCTCGCTGCGCCGAGGATTGTCCAGGTCGCACGTGATGGCACCGGAGACGGTCTGCGCCCGCACCCGATCGGCGGCGCTGTCGGCGATGATCACCTCACCGGAGACCGTGTCCAGAGTGAGGTCGCCGCGTACGCCGAGCGCCTCCACCGGGCCGGAGGTGATCCGCGCGGAGGTGTTGCCGCCCAGGCCCATCAGGGTGATCTGGCCGGCGACGACGTGGACCGTGGTCTGCCGGCGCAGGCCGGAGGCGACCAGCGATCCCGCGACCAGGCCCAGGTCGGCGAGGACATCGGTGGGCACGGCGACGGAGACGTCCACCCGGGGATAGCGGTGGATCATCCGGAACCACCGCAGGACGTCCGACCAGCCCCGGCCGCGCTCCTGGCGGATGCTGAGCCGGCCGTCGGAGTGATCGATCAGGACCGGCCGCCGACCGACCTGGGTGACGTCGATCCGGGTCGGGCCGTCGGTGGCGACCACGTTGAGCCGTCCGCTCACCAGGCGGACGTCCAGCCGGGTGACCGGGCCGTCCATGGTGAGCCGCTGCGGGCTCTCGACCGTCCATTCGGCCATGGCGTCCCCCTTTCGACGGCGCGCGGACACGCGCCTGACAGGGAGCACAGTAACGCGATACATCGCGACAGCACAAGACAGGTCGCGAGTTGGTCACCGGACGGAACCTCCGCCCGCGCCGCTCCCCTCAGGCCGCCAGGTCCAACTCCCGGCCGGTGACCGGCGTCGGCACGGGAACGGCCGGGGTCACCGTGGGCACCGAACGCAGCCGGGCCCGCGCCACGGCACCCGCCGTGGGCAGCAGGTGTACGGCCGACTCGGCGGCCCGGGCCAGCAACCGCCGGTCGGCGTCACGGGCCGGGTGCAGCGCGGCGGCGATGGTCACCGACACCACCAGTTCCCGCGCCGCGACCACCCGGGCCACCGACCGCAGCAGGGTGTCCGCACCGAGGAAGGCGGCGGCCGTGGTGGTCGTCCCGGTGGCCTCGCAGCGATAGGCGAGCCGCAGCGGCACCACCGGGCTGCCCGTGTCGATGGCCGCCTGGAACGTCGCGGGCCGGAAACCGCCACCGGGGCGGCAGTCGGCAGCGCTGTCACCAGCGCACCAGGTCGTACCCTCCGGAAAGACCGCCACCGACCGGCCGGCGCGCAGCGCGTCGGCGACCCGGCCGACGGTGCTCGGCAGCGCTCGCGGCCGGGAACGGTCCACGAACACCGTGCCCGCCGCCGCGGCCAGCAGACCGACCACCGGCCAGGAGCGGATCTCCCGCTTCGCGACCATCCGGGTGGGCGCGACCGCCAGCACCGCGAGGATGTCCAGCCACGACACATGGTTGGCGACCAGCAGCGCCCGCCGCCGGGGCAGCCGACCCCGGATCACGAGCCGGACGCCGAAGGCGCGCGCGGTGGCCCGAGCCCAGCCGCGTACCGCCGCCTGCCGTTCCCGGGTCGGGAGCACGGGCAGCAGCAGCACCAGGCCGACCCCGGCCAGCAACATGCCGGTCGCGGCGACCAACCGGAGCACCCGTCGAGCCACCGGCACCGAGGGCACCTCGCCGGCCCCCGGCAGGCAGTCGTCGTCGCAGCCCGACGAGGGCCGCCACAGCTCGTGCGGCACGGCGGTCACCGCTGCGCCCCCTCGCCCAGGAAGTGCCGCAGGTAGCGCGGGTTCATCCGGTCCAGGGAGAAGAGCACGTAGAAGTCCGCGCACCCGAAGTCGGGGTCGTACGACGGCTCGCCGCAGATCCATGCGCCGAGCCGGAGGTAGCCCCGCAGCAGCGGCGGAACCGCTACGCGCCCGGCCTGATCGGCGGCGGCGGACGGAGCGGTGGCGGCCCGGTGGAGAGCGGCGGCCGGGTCGGTGAACCAGGGCCGCAGCGGGCGGACCCGCAGCGGAGGCGGAGACAGGTGCCGGGTCTGAGTCTGGGTCCACACCTCGGCCACCGCCCGCCCACCGTCGGCCACCGGCACCGAGGCGCAGCCACCGAGCCAGCGGGAGCCCCGCAGGTGCAGGTACCGGGTGATGCCAGCCCACATCAGATTGATCACCGCGCCCGAGCGATGATCCGGGTGTACGCAGGACCGGCCCGCCTCGACCAGGTCGTCGCGGAGGGGGTCGAGCGCGGTCAGGTCGAACTCGTCCTCGGCGTACCGCCGGTTGGTGCGGCCGGGCGGCAACAGCCGGTACGTGCCGACCACCTCGCCCGTGCTGTCCTCGCGGACGATCAAGTGGTCGCAGTACGCGTCGAAGGGGTCCACGTCCAACCCGGCCGCGCCGGGAAGGAGGGTGGCGCCGAGCTCAGTGGCGAACACCTCGTGACGCAGGCGTTGCGCGGCCGCGACCTGGATGGGGTCGTCGGCGATCAGCAGGGTGTATCCGCTGGTCGTCAGGGGTGCGCCAGCGGCATGCAGAACAGCCATGGGATCTGTGTAGGTGCCCGGGTTGCCATCCACGGGGACCACCGGTGTCGATCGGATGAACGCCGGTCGGCGGATGGGTCCGACCACCTCCGTGCGAGGCTGCCGATACGGAACCGGCGACGGCGCCGGCACGCCCCACCGGAGGTCGACGATGCGCATCGAGTCCCGCTACAACGGGCCACCCGGTTCCGGTAACGGCGGCTGGAGCGCGGGGGTGTTCGCCGCCGAGGCGGGCGGCACCGGACCGGTCGAGGTGACGCTGCGCCGGCCACCACCTTTGGAGACCGCGCTGAGTCTTGTCGACGGCGAGGTCCGTGACCCGGCCGGCGAACTGGTGGCCGAGGTGCGCCCGGTCGGGTTGGTCGATGCCGTCGTACCCCCTGTCGACCTGGACACCGCGGTGGCTGCGGCGGCCCACTACCCCGGCCTGGTCGAGCATCCGTTCCCCGACTGTTACGTCTGTGGGCCACAGCGGGCGGACGGGCTGCGGATCTTTCCTGGCCGGCTGCCGGACGGGCGGACCGCCGCGCCGTTCCGGGCGCCCGAGCAGGTCAGCGAGGCCACGGTCTGGGCCGCGCTGGACTGCCCCGGCGGTTGGACGGTGCTCGCGCCGGGCCGCCCGTACCTGCTGGGCCGGATCGCCGCCGTGGTCGCGGCGCTGCCAGGGCCGGGCGACCAGTGCGTGGTGACCGGGGCTCTGCTCGGTGTCGACGGGCGCAAGGCGCTCGTGCACACCAGCCTGTACGGCCCGAACGGCGCCCTGCTCGGCGCGGCACGGGCAACCTGGATCGCGCGCTGAACTCCGGCCGTCGTCCCTGGGGATGAGTCGCCTCCACCCTGCGACGGACCGCAAAGTACGGACCGCGCCTGATTGACCTTGTTGCCACGGGCCGTCACGCTGTGCCACGGCGTACCTCTACGCCACGCACGGGAGGAGAACGATGACTGACGGGCAGCGAAGCCCCACCAGCGACGGTCAGATCGTGGTGTCCGGTCTGACGAAGCAGTACAAGAACGTTCGGGCGGTGAACAACCTGTCCTTCACCGTGGCGCCGGGGCGGGTGACCGGCTTCCTCGGCCCGAACGGCGCTGGCAAGACCACGACCCTGCGCATGCTGCTGAACCTGGTCACGCCCACCGCCGGCACGGCCACCATCAGCGGCAGCCGGTACGCCGACCTCGCTGACCCGCTGCGGCACGTCGGCGCGGTGCTGGAGGCGTCCAGCGCGCACAAGGGCCGCACCGGCATCAACCACCTGCGGGTGATCTGCGCGGCGGCCGGGCTGCCCAAGCAGCGGGCCGACGAGGTGTTGGCCCTGGTCGGGTTGACCCCGGCGGCGAAGCGCAAGTTCAAGGGCTACTCGCTGGGCATGAAGCAGCGGCTCGGTATCGCCGCCGCGATGCTCGGTGACCCCCGGATGCTGATCCTCGACGAGCCGGCCAACGGGCTGGACCCGGAGGGCATCCGGTGGATGCGCGGGTTCCTCAAGAACCTCGCCCACGAGGGCCGTACGGTGCTGGTCTCCAGCCACCTGCTGTCGGAGATGCAGCTCCTCGCCGACGACGTGGTGATCATCGCGGCCGGGCAGCTGGTCCGGCAGGGTCCGGTCGATCAGGTGCTCGGGTCGATGGCGCAGGGTGCCCGGATCCGGGTGCGCACGCCGCAGGCCGAGGCGTTGATCGCCGCTCTGAAGGCGCAGTCGGCCACCGTCGACACCGACGAGCAGGGCCTCCTGCTGGTCGGCGGGGTGGACGCCCCGACAGTCGGCCGGGTCGCCCTGGCCGCTGGCGTGGAGCTACACGAACTGACCCCGGAACGGCCCGATCTGGAACGGGTCTTCCTGGAGCTGACGGCCGGAAAGGCGGACATCCGATGAACCTGGTCCGATCCGAGCTGCTCAAGATCCGTACCACCAGCACCTGGTGGTGGCTGGCTATCGGCGCGTTCCTCTCGATCGCCCTGGCCTTCGCGGTCAATGCGTGGTTGGCCGTCACGGCGCTCGGCGGCGACGCCGAGGAGATCGGCGTCAGCGCTGAGCAGGCGACCGCGCCGGCGCAGGCGGCGAACCTCTACACCTCGGGCCAGTACCTCGGGCTGATGTTCGTGATGCTCATCGGCATCCTGATGGTCACCAACGAGTTCTTCCACCAGACCGCGACCACGACGTTCCTGACGACTCCCCGGCGAACGTCGGTCATCGTCAGCAAGCTCGCCGCCGCCAGCCTGCTCGGCTTCATGTTCTGGCTGGCGACCACGCTTATCGACCTGGCCGCCGGCGCGATCTTCCTGTCCGCGAACGACTACGGCACTCAGCTCGGTGAGTGGCCGGTGCAGCGGGCGCTGCTGTTCAACCTGCTGGCCTACGCCATCTGGACGATCCTCGGGGTGGGCATCGGCACGCTGATCACCAACCAGCTCGGTGCGGTGATCACGGCGGCGGTGCTCTATCTGATCGGCACCCAGGTGGTGGGGCTGCTCTTCCTGCTCCTGTCGAACCTCCTCGACAGCGAGGCGGTGCTCAAGTGGCAGGTGATCTGGCCCGCGGTGGCGTCCCAGGTCATGATCACGGAGGGCACCTCGGAGTTCACCCCGTCCTGGTGGGTCGGGGCCCTGGTGCTGATCGGCTATGCGCTGGTCAGCGGAATTGCCGGAGTTCTGCTCACCCGGCGGCGCGACATCGCCTGATGGCGTCTGCGACCCCGGGGCGGCAACGACAAGCTGGCCGCTCCGGGGTCGGGCGTCACCCTTCGGCGACCGGCCGCGCGGGAGCCGGGTTACCAGTTCGACACCGTGCGCGCAGGCGTTGCTGAACTTCTGGCATCTTCTGTGAAACCGGCCACGGGACCGAGGCGGAAATGCCGGCGGGATCTCCACGGCGTAGCCTGGGAGTCGTCCAGTCCGTGCCCCTAATCGGGCGCGAGGGACACACCGCGTGCCACACAAACCCGCGTGAAAGAGGCGATTACCGGCCGTGTCGACCCAGCAGACTTCGCAGGAGAACCCACTAGCGGGTTTCGGCCCGAATGAGTGGATCGTCGAGGAGATGTACCAGCGCTACCTCGCCGACCCAACGAGCGTCGATTCGGCCTGGCACGACTTCTTCGCCGACTACCGCCCGGCGCCGGGCGCAGGCACACCGCGTGGGGCCGAGGCGTCGGACAAGCCGGCCGCCCCGCCGGAGCCGGACGGCCAGCCGGAGGCAGCCGCCAAGGTCAGCCAGCCGAGCGCCACGGCGCAGCCGAAGACCACGAGCAAGCCGGCCGCCGCCCAGTCGGCACCGGCCAAGCCCGCCGCCGCGCCCACCACGGCCAAGGCCGCACCGGAGAAGGCCACACCGGCCAAGCCGGCCGCGAAGCCCGACGCGTCGAGTGCCGACGGCCCGCAGACCACTCCGCTACGCGGTGTCGCCGCGAAGATCGTCCAGAACATGGACGCCTCGCTGAGTGTGCCGACCGCGACCAGCGTTCGCGCGGTCCCGGCCAAGCTGCTGGTGGACAACCGCATCGTGATCAACAACCACCTCGCCCGAGGGCGCGGTGGCAAGGTCAGCTTCACCCACCTGGTCGGCTACGCGATGGTCCGCGCGCTGGTCCAGCACCCCGAGATGAACAACTCCTTCGCCGAGGCAAACGGCAAGCCGGCGGTGGTCCGCCCGGCACACGTCAACCTCGGCATCGCGATCGACCTGGCCAAGCCGGACGGCAGCCGCAACCTGGTGGTCCCCTCCATCAAGGGCTGCGAGAAGATGGACTTCCGGCAGTTCTGGCAGGCGTACGAGGACGTGGTCCGGCGGGCGCGGCGCAATGAGCTGACCATGGACGACTACTCCGGCACCACGATCTCGCTGACCAACCCGGGCGGCATCGGCACAGTGCACTCGATGCCGCGGCTGATGCAGGGGCAGAGCGCGATCATCGGCGTCGGCGCGATGGAATACCCGGCCCCCTACCAGGGCATGTCCGAGACCACCCTGGCCGAGCTGGCCGTCAGCAAGATCATCACGCTGACCAGCACGTACGACCACCGGATCATCCAGGGCGCGCAGTCCGGCGAGTTCCTCAAGGTGATGCACGAGCTGATCCTTGGCGAGCACGGCTTCTACGACCAGATCTTCACCTCGCTGCGCATCCCGTACGAGCCGGTGCGGTGGATGCGCGACGTGGCGGTCAACTCCGAGGGCCAGATCAACAAGACCGCCCGGGTGCACGAGCTGATCCACGCGTACCGGGTGCGCGGTCACCTGATGGCCGACACCGACCCACTGGAATTCAAGATCCGCAAGCACCCCGACCTGGACGTCCTCCAGCACGGGCTCACCCTCTGGGACCTGGACCGCGAGTTCCCGGTCAACGGCTTCGCCGGCCGGCAGCGGATGAAGCTGCGCGAGATCCTCGGCGTGCTGCGCGACTCATACTGCCGCCGCGTCGGCATCGAGTACATGCACATCCAGGACCCGGAGGAGCGGCGTTGGGTCCAGGAGCGGATCGAGCGCAAGTACGAGAAGCCGGCCGCCGACGAGCAGAAGCACGTCCTCAACCGGCTCAACGCCGCCGAGGCGTTCGAGACCTTCCTGCAGACCAAGTACGTCGGCCAGAAGCGCTTCTCGCTGGAGGGCGGCGAGTCGCTGATTCCGCTGCTCGGTGAGGTGCTGGAGTCGTCCGCCGAGAACGGGCTGGACGAGGTCGTCATCGGCATGGCCCACCGGGGTCGGCTCAACGTGCTGGCCAACATCGTCGGCAAGCCGTACGAGAAGATCTTCTCGGAGTTCGAGGGCCACCTGGACCCGCGTTCGACGCAGGGCTCCGGCGACGTGAAATACCACCTGGGCCAGAACGGCAAGTTCACCACCCCCGACGGCGAGCACGCGGTCAAGGTGTCGGTGGTGGCCAACCCGTCGCACCTGGAGGCTGTCGACCCGGTGCTGGAGGGCATCGTCCGGGCCAAGCAGGACCGGATAGACCTCAAGCTGGAGGGCTACACCGTGCTGCCGCTGGCAGTGCACGGTGACGCCGCCTTCGCCGGACAGGGTGTGGTCGCCGAGACGCTCAACCTGTCGCAGCTGCGCGGCTACCGCACCGGTGGCACCGTGCACGTGGTGGTCAACAACCAGGTCGGCTTCACCACCGCCCCGGAGTACAGCCGATCCAGCCTCTACAGCACCGACGTGGCCCGGATGATCCAGGCGCCGATCTTCCACGTCAACGGCGACGACCCGGAGGCCGTGGTCCGGGTGGCCCGGCTGGCCTTCGAATACCGGCAGACGTTCAACAAGGACGTCGTGATCGACATGGTCTGCTACCGCCGGCGCGGACACAACGAGGGCGACGACCCGTCGATGTCCAACCCCCAGATGTACAAGATCATTGATTCGAAGCGCTCGGTGCGCAAGCTCTACACCGAGGAGCTGATCGGTCGCGGCGACATCACCGTGGAAGACGCGGAAGAGCTGCTGCGTGACTACCAGGCGCAGCTGGAGAAGGTCTTCAAGGCCACCCGGGACGCCGCCTCGGCACCACGTCAGCTCAACCGGCCGCGCCGCGAGGAGGAGCCGGAGCCGCAGGTCGACACCGCTACCGATGTCTCCGTGGTGAAGGCGATCGGCGAGGCGCACGTCAACCTGCCGGAGGGCTTCACCCCGCACAAGCGGATCCAGCAGTTGCTCGACCGGCGGGCCAAGATGTCCGTCGAGGGCAACATCGACTGGGGCTACGGCGAGATCATCGCGCTCGGGTCGCTGCTGCACGACGGGATCACCGTCCGGCTGGCCGGGCAGGATTCCCGGCGCGGCACGTTCGTCCAGCGGCACGCCTCGGTGGTCGACTCCCGCACCGGCGACGACTACCTGCCGCTGAAGTCGCTCACCGGCGATGGCGAGCGCTCCCGGTTCTTCGTGCACGACTCGCTGCTCAGCGAGTACGCGGCGATGGGCTTCGAGTACGGCTACTCGGTGGAGAACATCAACGCGCTCGTCGCCTGGGAGGCCCAGTTCGGCGACTTCGTCAACGGCGCCCAGTCGGTGATCGACGAGTTCATCTCCTCCGGCGAGGTGAAGTGGGGCCAGCGCTCCGCCATCACCCTGCTGCTCCCGCACGGCCACGAGGGCCAGGGCCCGGACCACACGTCCGGCCGGCCGGAGCGGTTCCTGCAGATGTGCGCCGAGGACAACATGCGGGTGTCCATCCCGACCACTCCGGCGAACTACTTCCACCTGCTGCGCCGCCAGGCCCTGTCGCCCAAGCGCAAGCCGCTGGTGGTGTTCACGCCGAAGTCGCTGCTGCGGCACAAGCTCTGCGTCTCGTCGGTGGAGGACTTCACCACCGGCACCTTCCAGCCGGTGCTGCAGGACACGGCTGCCCCGGCACCGGAGGCGGTGAAGCGGGTGCTGCTCTGCTCCGGCAAGGTCTACTACGACCTGTTCCAGGCCCGCCAGGATCGCGGCGTCACCGACACCGCGATCATCCGGATCGAGCAGCTGTACCCGCTGCCGGTGGAGGAGATCCGGGCCGCCCTCGCGCAGTACCCGAACGCGGAGGACTTCGCCTGGGTGCAGGAGGAGCCGGCCAACCAGGGCGGCTGGTCGTTCGTGGCGCTCAACCTGTTGGAGCACCTCACCGACGTCCGGCTGCGCCGGATCTCCCGCCCGGCGGCGGCGGCCCCGGCGGTCGGCTCCGCCAAGACGCACGAGGTGGAGCTGAACGCGCTGATCGAGGCAGCCCTCCCCCGCCCATAACCTGCCCGCCGGTCCCGTTCCCCGCCCCGCGGAGAACGGGACCGCCCCCTTTCCCCCGCCGATCTAGGGCTTATCGTCGTGTTCGGAGATCGATTGACCGCCACGTGCCCTAGATCGGCGGGGTCCCGGTGCCGACGTAAGAGGACGTAGTCATGTACTTCACCGATCGTGGGATCGAGGAACTGGTCGAGCGTCGGGGTGACGAGCAGGTTTCCCTGGAGTGGCTGGGCGAGCGGCTGCGGGACTTCGTCGACCTCAATCCCGAGTTCGAGACGCCGATCGAGCGCTTCGCCACCTGGCTGGCTCGCCTTGACGACATCGACGAGGACTGAGGAGCCACCCGGTGGCCGGTGGCGCGGCGGGAGTTGAAAGCTAACCCGCGGTCCGGGAGGCAGCCGGTTCCAGGCCGGTGCGCCGCAGTTTCTGCCAGCCCAGCCGGCCGCCGGTCAACGCGGTGACCACCGCCTGGATCATCACCAGGTACATCAACTGCCGGTAGACGAACTGCTGGAGCGGTAGCACCCACAGAACCCCCAGCTTCTCCCGGTCCAGCCGGAACGCCACCACTGCGGTGACCAGCTGCACGCCGAGCATGACCAGCCAGGCAACCGCCGTGGCGGTCCGGTCGAGGAAGAACAGGCCGTACAGGGCCAGCAGGTCGATCACCGGCGCGAACAGCGGCAGCAGCACCCCGAAGAGGCTGAGGAAGAACAGGCAACGCCGGGTGAACCGGCCCGACGCGCCCCGGTCGAACACGGAGCGGCGATGCTTCCACATCGCCTGCATGGTGCCGTAGCTCCACCGGTAGCGCTGTTTCCAGAGCTGGCCGATGCTCGTCGGCGCCTCGGTCCAGGCGCGGGCCGTCTCCTCGTAGACGACCTTCCAGCCGGCCCGGCCGAGGGCGATGGTGATGTCGGTGTCCTCGGCCAGGGTGTCATCGGTCATCCCACCGGCGTAGCGCAGCGCCTGCCGCCGGAAGGCGCCGATCGCCCCGGGCACCGTCGGCATGCAGCGCAACGTCTCGTAGAGACGCCGGTCCAGGTTGAACCCGATGACGTACTCGATGTGCTGCCACTTGGCGATCAGGCTGCGCCGGTTGCCGACCTTCACGTTGCCGGCCACCGCGCCCACCTGCGGGTCCGCGAAGGGCTGCACGAGCCGGCGGACGGCGTCGGGCTCGAAGACGGTATCCCCGTCGACCATCACGATCAGGTCGTGCCGGGCCAGCGCCACGCCGGTGTTCAACGCGCTGGGCTTGCCGCCGTTGGGCTTGCGGACCACCCGGACGTTGGGCAGACGGAGTGCGTCGACGATGTCCGCGGTCCCGTCGGTGGAGCCGTCGTCGACGACGAGAACCTCGATCCCGCCGGGATGGTCGCCGCCGGCCAGTGAGCGGACCGCCGCGGCGATCCCCTCCTTCTCGTTGTACGCGGGGACGATGACCGACACCGGGGCGGTGACCGGCGGCCCCCACGTCCAGTCCTTGGCTCGACGGCGGCGGGCGTGCCGCCCGGCGAGCAGGAACAGCACGACGGTACGTCCCAGCGTGAGCACGCCGACGACCACGAAGAGGATCCCGAACGCGTTCAGCACGTGGTCGGCGCCCCGCACCGCCCAGACCAGCATCCGGCCGCGCCAGCGGTCCCCGGCGGCGGCGGCCGCACCGGAGTCCACCCGGTGGTCGACACCTGCGGCGGTGAAGGCGAGGTTCACTCCCTCGGTAGCGGTGACGAAGCGGTATCCCCGTTCCTTCATCATCGGGATGAAACGGTCGAGGGCGGCGACGGTCTGTGCCCGGTCGCCGCCGGCGTCGTGCCAGAGGGTGATGGCGCCCGATGTGCCGTTCGGGGTCGCATTCTCGACGATCTTGTCTACGCCGGGCAGCGCCCAGTCCTGACTGTCGGTGTCGTTGAGCACCGTCAGGTAGCCCAGGTCGCCGGCGGCGGTCAACACCGGCCAGTCCTCGTTGTCGATCGCGTCGGCATGCGAGGAGTACGGGAACCGGACCAGCGAGGTGCGCACGCCGGTGACGGCTGCCAGGGCGAGCTGCGTCTGGGCGTACTCCAGGTCTCGCCGCCATCCGGACAGTTCGGCGAGGTCGGGGTGGGTGAACGTGTGCACACCGAGCTCGTGGCCTCTGCCGACCAGGTCCCGGGCCACGTCGGGGTGCCGGGCGGCCTGTGCACCCAGCACGAAGAACGTGCCCTTGACCTGGTGGTGGTCCAGGACGCGCAGCACCTCGGGGGTCCAGACCGGGTCGGGGCCGTCGTCGAAGGTGAGCGCGATCGTCCGGTCCGGCAGCCGGTAGGAGCGGACCTGCTCGCTGTTGGCGCTGATGATCGGTCCGCCGGTCACGATCGAGGTGGGGACGTCGCGTTGCCCCCGGTTGCTGTGCTGGTGGTCCGGGGTGAAGGACGCGTTGGCGTACGCGTTGACGAGGAGCACGCAGGCCAGGACGGTCAGCAGCATGCCCAGCAGGATCCAGCGCGGTGGTGGTACGGCCCGGCGGCGACGGCCCAGTGGGATCGGCGGCTCAGCCATCGGCGGGGTCGGCCTCGTCGGGCAGGTCGTCGGGGGCGGCGGGCGGGGGCGGCGGGTCCTCGGTCGAGGGTGAGACGGCGGGCGTCGGCGCCACCGAGACGGTCGGCGTCGGCCTGGGCGGGGTCGGCGCGCTGGCGGGGCTGCCGCTCGGCGAGCGGGTGGCGCTCGGTGACCGGGTGGGGGCGACCGAGCGGGGGGTAGCCGGGACGACGGTGGGGGCCATGGTGGCCGCCGGCGTACGGGGGACGGCCGTCGACGGCTCGGGGACGGTGGTGATCGCCTCGGTCTGCGGCGACTGGGACCGTTCAGGCTGCTCGGCCTCGTCCACGAAGGGGAGCACCGTGTGCGGTTCCACCATGCCGCCGGCGAAGCTGACAGCCACCAGCCCGGTGTAGATCAGGCCCAGCAGACCGGCTGCGTATGCGAGCCAGCGCAGCCGGGAGCGGCGTCGGCCGCTGGGGTCGACGAACACCGGCGGCGGCCGGGATACGGCGGCGATCAGCGCGGTGGGGTCGTCGGGCCGGCTGATCAACGTGGTCGGCTCGTCGATCGGTGCCGCCGGTCCGGCCGGGGCCCCGCCGACCATGCCTGTGGGCGCCGACCTCCCGGTCGGCGTATCGTCGCTGCTCACGCGCCCGGCAGTCATGGAACGGGAGTCTAGACATGAGACTTTCTCGGTTCTCTTCTCGTTCAACAGATGAGACGCCGACCGCACCGTCGGACCCGCCGGCGAGGTTGCCGCGACCAGCAGGGTCGTTGGACCCGGGCGGGTCAGGCGGTGATCTTCTAGGGTGGGGTTGTGGCTCGCAGCGTGTATCTGACCAGCGTCGGTTCGGGCGGGGGCAAGTCGACCATCGCCCTCGGGTTGGCGGAACTGCTGTCCCGCCAGGTCGGGCGGATCGGCGTGTTCCGGCCACTGGTGGCCGACACCGGCCCGGACCCGATCCTCGCCTTGCTCAGCGAGCGTTACCGGGTCGAGGTGCCGCTGGCTGAGCTGGCCGGGGCGAGCTACGCCGAGGCCGCAGCGCTGGTCGCCGACGGCCGGCGCGAGGAGCTCATCTCCGCGGTCGTCGAGCGCTACCGGGCGGTGGAGCGGCAGTGCCCGGCGATGGTCGTGGTGGGCAGCGACTTCGACGACCCGGGCGACCCGGCCCATCCCCGGGAGTTGGCCTTCAACGCCCGACTGGCTACCGAGTTCGGCAGCGTGGTGGTGCCGGTGGTGGACGGCTTCGGGCAGGAGCCAGCCGCGGTCGCGGCGGCGGTCCGTGGGGCGTACCACGATCTGGCCGACCTGGGTGCGACGGTGCTCGCGGTGATCGCCAACCGGGTGCCCGGGCCGATGACGCTGCCCGACCTGCCGGTGCCCGCGTACGCCATCCCGGAGGTGCCGAGCGTGTCGGCGCCGACGGTGGCCGAGGTGGCGGCGGCGCTCGGCGCCACCCTGCTGGCCGGTGACGACGCGGCACTCAGCCGGGACGTGCTGGACTTCGTGGTCGGCGCGGCGCATGTGCCGACCCTGCTGGGCCACCTCACCGAGGGCGCCCTGGTGATCACCCCCGGGGACCGGGCCGACCTGCTCGTCGCCGCGAGCGCCGCGCACGTGGCCGGTCAGGTGTCGGTGGCCGGGCTGGTGCTCACCCTCGGCGAGCAGCCCGACCCCAGGGTCATGCGGCTGGTGGAAGGGCTGAACACGGGGTTGGCGGTCCTGTCCGTGCGGACCGACAGCTACGACACGGTGGCCGCGTCCAGTCGCATCGAGGGTCGGCCCAGCGCGGCCAATCCCCGCAAGGTGGAGGCCGCGCTGGGCGCGTTCGAGCGTTGCGTGGACACCGACGACCTGGCCCGCCGGCTGCGGGTCAGCCGGTCGGCGCGGGTCACCCCGCTGATGTTCGAGAACGAGCTGATCGACCGGGCCCGCTCGCAGCCCCGGCACCTGGTGCTGCCGGAGGGCACCGAGGAGCGGATCCTGCGCGCGGCGGAGATCCTGCTCCGTCGTGGGGTGGCCGAGCTGACGCTGCTCGGCCGGCCGGACGACATCGCCCGGCGGACCCGCGAGCTGGGCATCGACCTCGGCGACGCGCACGTCGTCGACCCGGTCACCAGCGGGTGGCGGGACGACTTCGCGGCCGAGTACGCCCGGCTGCGCGCCCACCGGGGCATCACCGCCGAGTTGGCGCACGACATCGTGGCCCAGGCCAACTACTTCGGCACGCTGATGGTGGCCACCGGACGGGCCGACGGCATGGTCTCCGGCGCCACGCACACCACCGCCGCGACCATCCGACCGGCGTTCGAGATCATCCGTACCGTCCCGGGGGTCTCGGTGGCGTCCAGCGTCTTCTTCATGCTGCTCGCCGACCGGGTGCTGGTCTACGGCGATTGCGCGGTCAACCGCGACCCGGACGCCGCCCAGCTCGCCGACATCGCGATCTCGTCGGCCGACACCGCCGCCCGGTTCGGCATCGAACCCCGGGTGGCCATGCTGTCGTACTCCACCGGCAGCTCCGGCGAGGGCGCGGACGTGGAGAAGGTCGCCACGGCCACCGCGCTGGTCCGGGAGCGCCGGCCCGACCTGCTGGTCGAGGGGCCGATCCAGTACGACGCGGCGATCGACCCAGCGGTGGCGGCGACGAAGCTGCCGGGCAGCACGGTCGCCGGTCGGGCCACGGTCTTCATCTTTCCGGACCTGAACACCGGCAACAACACGTACAAGGCGGTGCAGCGCTCCGCCGGGGCGGTCGCCGTCGGCCCGGTCATGCAGGGCCTGCGCCGACCGGTGAACGACCTGTCCCGTGGCGCCACCGTGCCGGACATCGTCAACACCGTGGCGATCACCGCCATCCAGGCGGCCACCGAGGAGGCCTCATGAGTCGGGTGCTGGTGCTCAACTGCGGGTCGTCGTCGGTGAAGTGGCGCCGCTACGACGGCGACCGGGTGCTCGACCAGGGCACCGTCGAGCGGATCGGTGAGCCTGGCGGTGGCCCGGCGGACCACACCAGTGCCGTCCGGCAGATCCTGGATGGGCTGGACCTGACCGGGCTGGCGGCGGTGGGGCACCGGGTGGTCCACGGTGGACGGAAGTTCACCGCCCCGGTGCTGGTCGACGACGCGGTGCTCGCCGCGATCAAGGACCTGGTGCCGCTCGCCCCGCTGCACAACCCGGCCAACCTGGCCGGCATCGAGGTGGCCCGCGCGGCGCTACCGGACGTCCCGCAGGTTGCCGTCTTCGACACCGCGTTCCACCACACCCTGCCGGAGGCCGCCGCGACGTACGCGATCGACCGGGACACCGCCGAGCGGTACGGCATCCGCCGGTACGGCTTCCACGGCACCTCGCACGCGTACGTGTCCCGCCGCACCGCCGAACTGCTGGGCCGCCCGTACGAGCAGCTCAACACGATCACCCTGCACCTGGGCAACGGGGCCAGCGCCTGCGCGGTCGCGAACGGTCGCAGCGTCGCCACCTCGATGGGCATGTCCCCGTTGGAGGGGCTGGTGATGGGCACCCGCAGCGGCGACCTGGACCCGACCGTGATCTTCCACCTGCGCCGGGAGGGTGGGCTGTCGGTGGACGACATCGACGACCTGCTCAACCACCGCAGCGGCCTGCTGGGAATGACCGGCGTCAACGACATGCGCGAGGTGCTCCAGCGCCGGGCGGCCGGGGACCCGGCAGCGGAGCTGGCCTTCGACGTGTACTGCCGGCGCATCACCGGATATGTCGGTGCGTACTACGCGCTGCTCGGCCGGGTCGACGCGATCACCTTCACCGCCGGAGTCGGTGAGCATGCGGCCCCCGTCCGGGCCGCCGCGCTGGCCGGCCTGGGGCGGCTGGGCATCGCCGTGGACGAGGCCCGCAACGACGGCGACGGCGACCGGCTGATCTCGCCCGAGGGCGCCGAGGTGAGCGTCTGCGTCATCCGCACCGACGAGGAACGGGAGATCGCGCGGGAGGCCCGGGACGTGGTCGGCGGCCGCTGACGATCGGACGGTGCGGGCCCGAATGCCTAGGCGAGCCAGGCGACGAGAGCCACCACCAGCACGACGGCCGCCACCGCACCGACGATCAGAGGGGTGCGGGACGGGGCCTCCGCCGGCGCTGCGGCTTCCGGCGTCTGGCTGAAGGCGCGGAACGCCTCGGTGTTGCCACTGGGGTCGGTGTAGTTGTCAGGCATGCCGGTGACCCTAGCGAAACCGGCTCCGCTGCACCGCCCCCGGCCCACGTCGTCCCGGGTTGGACCCGGCCGGCGGAGGTGAACCGCCCGGGTGGCGGGTGCGGCTGGGCCGGACGGTGGGGTGGCTACGCCCACCCGGGCACCTACCGTGGAACGATGGGGGCGGCACGGCTGATCGCCGTACTGGTGACGGCTCTGCTGGCTGGCTGCGCGCCGGCCACGGCCGTGGCGGGCGGGTCCAGCGGGCCGCCGTCGGCGCGTCGAGCGCCCGAGGGGTCGTACGCCGTCGGCGTGCGTACGCTCACCCTCGATCCGCGCTCGGCGCGCCCCCTGCCGGTGACGATCTGGTATCCGGCGTCGACCGACGGGGTGGCCGCCGGGCGGTTCCCGGTGGTGGTCTACAGCCACGGGCTGCACAGCCGGCCCGACCTGCACGCCGGCCTGACCACCCGCTGGGCGGCGGCCGGTTTCGTGGTGGCCGCTCCCGCGTTCCCGCACACCCGACAGGGTGCCGCCCACTTCACCCGGGCCGATGTGCGCAACCAGCCCGCCGATGGTTGGCGGCTGATCCGACACCTGGGCCGCCTCGACCGGGACCGCGAGGATCCGCTCGCCGGCCACCTGGACCTGACGTCGGTCGCGGCCGCCGGACACTCGGCGGGCGGCTTCACCACCTCCGGGATGTTCAGCGAGGGGCACCCGACCCGATTGCGTTCCGGGATCGTGATCGCCGGGGGTGGGTTGCCGGGCAGCTTCGCCGGGCCCGCCGCACCGGTGCTCTTCGTGCACGGCACGGCCGACGCGGTGGTGCCGGTGACGGTCGGGCGGGCGGCGTACGGGCGTACCCCCGGGCCGGCCGCGTTCCTCAGTCTGCTCGGGCAGGACCACGGCGCGTACCTGACGCCGGGCAACCCGGGGTTCGCCCCGGTCCTCGCCACCACCACCGACTTCCTCCGCTGGACTCTCTACGGCGACAAGGCGGCCGGTGCCCGCCTCCCCGCCGACGCCCGCACCGCCACGCTGACCAGCTACGAGTCCCGGCCAGCCCGCTGATGCCGCCGCGCCGGTACGGTGGCCCGGTGGACGATCTCGCGCACCGCCAGTTCGCGAGCATCGCCGAGGTGGTCGCGGTGACCGGGACGGCCGACATCCCGGTGTGGCTGCGCGGTGGCTGGGCGATGGACTTCCACCTCGGCACGGTGACCCGCCCCCACGTCGACGTCGACTGGTACTGCTGGCGGGAGGACGCGGACCGGCTGGCGGCCCTGCTGCTGGCCCGGGGCTGGCGCCCCGACCCCCGGATGCCGGTCGAGCTGCAACTGGACCTGTTCATCGCCGACGTGGAGGTCAGCTTCGCGTACCTGGGTCGGGACGACGCCGGTCGACCGACGGTGGGTGCCGGGTCCTGGGCCGGCACCCCGCTGCCGGCCGGGATGCTGGACGCGCCACCCGGCCGGATCGGCTCGCTGAGCGTGCCGACGATCTCGGTGGCGGCTCAGATCGAGTTCAAGCAGATGTACCCGGTGTGGATGCCGGAACGTCCCCGCCGACCGAAGGACGCCGACGATCTGGTTCGGCTGGGCGCTGGTCCTGATCGAGCAGGTCCTCGTACACCCCGACCTTGAAGGTGATCAGGTCCAGGCACTGGGTGAGCCTGCCGATCTGGTCAGTGACGCGCACGTGGTGTTCGAGGAGAAGCGCGAGGCGTTCCTCCTCGTTACCGGCGCCTTCCCGGACGAGGTCGGCGTACCGGCGCAGCGCGGGAAGCGGCATCCCCGAGGCGCGGAGAATGATGCAGACGGTCAGCCAGTCGACGTCATCCTGGCTGTAGATGCGACGCCCGCCGGATCCGCGGCGTACGGGGCTGACGAAGACGCCCTCCTGCTCGTAGAAGCGGAGTGCGTGCACGCTCAAGCCGGTGCGTTCGGCGACCTGTCCGATGCTCAGAGTCGCGGTGACCTCAGCCATGCCGAGCAGGATAGCGAGGGTTGACCTAGAGCCGACTCTAGCTCCTAGGGTGCGCGCAGATCGCTACTGAATCAGCCAAGGAGCATCGGCATGCGCTATCGCACCCTCGGCGGCACCGGCATCGAGGTGAGCACCCAGTGTCTCGGGACCATGATGTTCGGTGCCGTCGGCAACCCCGACCACGACGACTGTGTCCGCATCATCCACATGGCTCTCGACCAGGGCATCAACGTCGTCGACACCGCAGACATGTACGGCGGCGGTGAGTCCGAACAGATCGTCGGGAAGGCGCTGCGGGGGCGCCGGGACGACGTCGTACTCGCCACCAAGGTGCACTTTCCGATGGGCGAAGGCCCCAACCAGGGTGGCAACTCGCGGCGTTGGATCCTCAAGGCGGTCGAGGGGAGCCTCCGGCGTCTGAACACCGACTGGATCGACCTCTACCAGGTCCACCGTCCCGACCCCTCGACCGACATCGAGGAGACGCTCTCGGTGCTCACCGACCTTGTCCGCGAGGGGAAGATCCGCGCCTTCGGCTGCTCGACGTTCCCCGCCGAGGAGATCGTCGAGGCGCACCAGGTTTCCGAGCGTCGCGGGCTCGGGCGGCTGCGCACCGAGCAGCCGCCGTACTCGATCCTGGCCCGCGGGGTCGAGACCTCCACCCTCCCGGTCTGCCAGCGCTACGGCATGGGAGTGCTGGTCTGGAGCCCTCTCGCCTTCGGGTTCCTCAGCGGCAGATACCGCAGGGACCAGCCCATCGACCTGTCGACCGGGCGTGCGGTACTCCGGCCGGCACAGTTCGATCCCGCTATCGCCGAGAACGCCGCCAAGCTCGACATCGTCGAGCAGCTCGTCGACCTCGCCGCAAGCATCGGCTGCACGCTTCCGCAGCTCGCCATCGCCTTCACCGTGGCCCATCCGGCCGTGACCTCGGCGATCATCGGACCGCGGACCATGCAGCAACTGGAGGATCTGCTCAAGGGCGCCACGCTCACCCTGGACGATGCGACCCTCGACCGGATCGACGAGATCGTGCCGCCCGGGACGAACCGGTACAACCCCAACGCCGCCTTCCCTCCGCGTTCACTGACCGACACCGCACGGCGGCGGCGCCCCCTCGCCGAACGCGCCGCGGCCTGAGGCCGGCTGCGCAGCGCCCGGTGATCGGGCGGGCACAGCGCGCCGAAGGATGCCGGTCGGGCCGGCCGGAGGAGGCACAATCTGATTCATGTCGCGTCGCGCCACTTCCGCACTGATCGCCAGTACCGTGCTCATGGCCGGTCTGGTCGGCTGCTCAGCGGCCACCCGCCCGAGCGAAAGCTGGCAGACGCCGCCGGCCGAGCCGAAGCCCGCCGCCACGCCGACACCGCAGGTCCCTGCCGGGACCGCCCCGCAGCGCGCCTTCGCGGTCGGCGTACGCCAACTCAAGCTGGACCGGGACGGCCGTGCGCTGCCGGTGACGCTCTGGTACCCGGCGGCCGGGGAGGCCGGCGGTGCGGCCAAGCGGTCGGCCTCGGCCGCGAGCGGCCGGTTTCCGGTGGTGATGTTCAGCCATGGCCTCGGCGGCCGACCGGACGACTACGCCACGCTGCTGACGCGGTGGGCGGCGGCGGGTTTCGTGGTGGCCGCGCCGACCTTCCCGCACACCTCCCGGGGCGCGGACGGCAACGTCCTCGATGTGCTCAACCAGCCGGCCGACGTGTCGTACGCGTTGGACCAGGTGTTGGCGTTGGACGGCAAGGCCGGCGACTCGTTGCGCGGCCGGTTGGACGCCGACCGGGTGGCCGCGGCCGGGCACTCGGCGGGCGGGGTGACCACCATCGGCCTCTTCACCGCCAGCCGCGACGAACGGCTGGACGCGGGCGTGGTGTTCGCCGGCACGGCGCTCGGTGTGGGCACCGCGTTCGCCGGCGCGTCCGCACCGCAGCTGTTCGTGCACGGGGAGCTGGACGAGGTGGTCGAGTACGCGGCGGGTAAGGCCGCGTACGACAAGGTGCCCTGGCCGAAGGCGATGCTGAGCCTGCCGAAGGGCGACCACGGACGGGCGCTGCTCAGCGACGGCGCGACGCTGCGGGTGGTCTCGGACACGTCCGTCGAGTTCCTCCGTTGGTCGCTGTACGGCGACGCGGCGGCCAAGAAGCGCATCCACACCGACGCGACGCGCGGCGACATCGCCACCTTCGACGACCACCTGTAGCCGTCAGGCCTCGTGGTCGATGACGATCTTGCCGAAGGCGTCGCCGGAGTGCATGCGCGCGAAGGCGTCCTCGACCCGGCTGAACGGGATGACGCTGTCCACCACCGGGCGCACCTCGTTGTCGGAACAGAACGCCAGCAGCTCGTACAGCTCGCCGGGCGTGCCCATCGAGGTGCCCAGGATCTCCAACTGCATCGCGAAGACCCGGCGCAGGTTGACTGCCGGTTCGTGCCCGGCGGTCGCGCCGGAGACCACGATCCGGGCCATCGGCGCGGCCGACTTCAGCGAGTGGTCGAAGGTGGCCGCGCCGACCGTCTCGATCACCACGTCGACCCGTTCGGGCAGCCGGGCGCCGGGTTCCACGGCGGTGGCGCCGAGGGCGGTGATCCGTTCCCGCTTGGCGGCGTCGCGGCTGGTCGCGTACACCCGCTTGCCCATCGCGACGGCGAGCGCGACGGCCGCGGTGGCGACGCCGCCGCCCGCGCCCTGCACCAGCACGCTGTCCGCGTCCGCGACGCGGCCCTTGGTGGTCAGCATCCGCCACGCGGTCAGCCAGGCCGTGGGCAGGCACGCCGCGTCGGTCGCCGCCATGCCGTCGGGCAGCGGGATCAGGTTCGATCGGGGTACGGCGACACGCTCGGCGAGCGTCCCGGAGAAGTGCTCGGAGAGGATGGAGACGCCGCGCGGGTCACCCGGAGTGACCACCACCGGGTACACGACCACCGGGCGCCCCTCCGGGTCCAGCCCGACCGCGTCGCAGCCGAGGATCATCGGCAGCTGGGCCTCGGTCAGCCCCACCCCGCGCAGTGACCAGAGGTCGTGGTGGTTGAGCGAGGTGGCCCGCAACTGCACGGTCACCCAGTCGTCGGCCGGATGGGTCGGCTCGGGCTGCTCACCGACGGTGAGCGCGGCGAGCGGATCGGCGTCGTCGAAGCGGGAGGCGAAGGCGGCACGCATGATCGGCACGGTAACAAGCTGAGCGCCCGTTAAGAAGTGCTGGCCCTACCTGCGGGCGACGCCGTCACGGCGGGCGGCTTCGGCGACCGCCTCGGCGACGGCCGGCGCGACGCGCGGGTCGAGCGGAGATGGGACGATCGCGTCCACGGTCAGCGACTCGGCCACCACACCGGCGATGGCGTCCGCGGCGGCGACCTTCATCGCCTCGGTGATCCGGGTGGCGCCGGCGTCCAGCGCACCGCGGAACACCCCCGGGAACGCCAGCACGTTGTTGATCTGATTGGGGTAGTCACTGCGTCCCGTGGCAACCACCGCGACGTGCCGGGCGGCCACCTCGGGGTGCACCTCCGGGGTCGGGTTCGCCAGCGCGAAGACGATCCCGCCGGGTGCCATTCCGGCCACTGCGGTCTCGGGGATCTGCCCACCGGAGACCCCGATCAGCACGTCCGCGTCGCGCAGGGCCTCGGTGATGTCGCCGCGGCGGCCCTCCGCGTTGGTGCTCGCCGCCAGCTCGGCCTTGGTGCCGGTCAGTTCGGTGCGGTGCGACCCGATGATTCCCTTGGAGTCGCAGACCACCACCTGGTCGGAATTGACGCCCCCGGCGACCAGCATCTTCGTGACGGCCACGCCGGCCGCGCCCGCGCCGCTCACCGCCACCCGCAGGTCACCGAGTTTGCGGTTGAGCAGGGTGGCGGCGTTGCGCAGCGCGGCGAGCACCACGATCGCGGTGCCGTGCTGGTCGTCGTGGAAGACCGGGATGTCCAGCGCCTCGTCGAGTCGCCTCTCCACCTCGAAGCAGCGCGGCGCGCTGATGTCCTCCAGGTTGATCCCGCCGAACGAGGGGGCCAGCGCCCGCACCACGGCCACGATCTCGTCCACGTCCTGGGTGTCCAGACAGATCGGCACCGCGTCCACCCCGGCGAACTGCTTGAACAGCACCGCCTTGCCCTCCATCACCGGCAGCGCGGCGCGTGGGCCGATGTTGCCGAGCCCGAGCACCGCCGAGCCGTCAGTGACCACCGCGACCGTGTGCGACACCCAGGTGTAGTCGTCCACCAGGGTGGGGTCGGCGGCGATCGCCTCACACACCCGGGCCACCCCCGGGGTGTACGCCAGGGAGAGATCTTCCCGGCTGGTGAGCGGCACGGTCGAGGTGACGGCCATCTTGCCGCCCCGGTGCAGCAGGAAGACGGGATCAGCGGGGTCCACGGTGGACGAAGACATGGTGGTGACTCCAGGATCTGTCGAGCAGACGGGGCGGCCGGCCCGGCCGCGAGGTGGGCGGCGAGCGGTGGCACGCGGTGCGGGGGGTCACCCGGGCACTTCCGAGCATAGTGTCGGCACTGCTGCTCGGATGTGAGCAGGGTCATAACCGGCGACGAGGAACCCGTCCGGGGCGCGGCCAGTAGCGGGCCACCACCCTCCCCCGCACGTCGGCCACTCCGTACGCCCGGGAGTCATCGGTGATCAGGTCGTTGTCACCATGCAGCCACCAGCCGCCGTCCTGCGGCCGGACCGCCCGCTTCACCACCAGCAACTCGGGCCGGGTCCGGAAGACCGCGACCACCACATCTCCGGGTCGGATCGGGCGACCACCGGGGCGAACCAGCACCGCGTCGCCGTGCCGCAGCGTCGGCGCCATGGACGGTCCGGTCACCAGAACTGCGGTGAGCGGCCTCCGCAACCGGGCGGCCTCAGCCGGGTGATCGGTGGTCATTGGTTTCACCTCCACCCGGTTCGGGGAGCACTCCCAGGAGTAATGTCGCCTTTGATCATCGCAAACTTCCCATGGAGGATCCCGATGCGACTTCCGCGCATCCTTGCGCCCCGCGTCACCGCGAGCGCTCACTGCGACCTGCCGTGCGGTGTCTACGATCCGGCTCAGGCTCGGATCGAGGCCGAGTCGGTCAAAATGATCTGCGAGAAGTACCAGGCGAACACCGACCCGGAGTTCCGCACCCGCTCCATCATCATCAAGGAGCAGCGCGCCGAGTTGGTCAAGCACCACCTCTGGGTGCTCTGGACCGACTACTTCAAGCCGCCGCACTTCGAGAAGTACCCGAACCTGCACAGCCTGTTCAACGAGGCCACCAAGCTCGCCGGCGCCGGTGGCGTCAAGGGCAGCCTCGACCCGGCCACCGCCGACAAGTTGCTCGCGAAGATCGACGAGATCTCGAAGATCTTCTGGGAGACCAAGAAGGCGTGACCTCACCCGTCACACCAACGATCCGGCCGGCACGTCCCGAGGACGTGCCGGCCGTCGTCGCCATGGTGCACGAGCTGGCGGAGTACGAACGTGCCCCCGACCAGTGCCACCTGACCGTCGAGCAGTTGACCTCGGCCCTCTACGGTCCCGCTCCGGCGCTCTTCGGCCACGTCGCGGTGGACCAGCACGACGAGCCGATCGGCTTCGCGCTGTGGTTCCTCAACTTCTCCACCTGGGCCGGCGTGCACGGCATCTACCTGGAGGACCTCTACGTCCGGCCGGCTGCCCGGGGCACCGGGGCGGGTCGACTGCTGCTCGCCACCCTGGCCGACATCTGCGTACGACGCGGCTATCGGCGGCTGGAGTGGTGGATGATCGACTGGAACCCGGCCGCCGGGTTCTACGCCTCGATCGGCGCCGAGCAGATGAGCGAGTGGATCCCCTACCGGCTCAGCGGCGACGCGCTCCGCGAGCTGGCCG
Organism: Micromonospora sp. LH3U1; assembly: GCF_028475105.1. Lineage (NCBI taxonomy): Bacteria > Bacillati > Actinomycetota > Actinomycetes > Micromonosporales > Micromonosporaceae > Micromonospora > Micromonospora sp. LH3U1. Next base: position 6,028,968 of record NZ_CP116936.1, read on the forward strand.
ACCATGCCACCACCGCCGGCACGCGTACGGGCGACTGACCGGGTAGAGTCCCCGACCGGGGGGATGAGGCGTGACTCAACTGACTGGCCAGCCAGCGATCGACGACGACGTGGTGCACCTCACGGTGCCTGCGGACGGCGGTTACCTCAGCGTGCTCCGCACCGCCACCGCCGGTCTGGCGGCCCGGTTGCAGTTCGCGCTCGACGAGATCGAGGATCTGCGGATCGCGGTCGACGAGGCGTGCGCCATGCTGCTCGCGATCGCCACCCGCGACGCCGAGCTGGAGTGCCGCTTTGCCGTCACCGAGGACGCGTTGAGCGTCGAGGTGACCGTGCCGACCGTGCGCGGTGCCACGCTCCCCGCCGAGGCGTCCTTCGCCTGGAAGGTGCTCACCGCGCTGACCACCTCGGCGTCCGCCACGGCCACCGATGGTCGGGCCACCATCGCGCTGCTCACCCGCCGCTCCGGCGGTTACTGACCGGCACAGCGCCCGCCGGCACCGTCACTCGAAGCCGAGGGCCCGGGTCGTCGGAGGGCTGACCAGCAGCCAGCCCACACCCAGGCCGAGCGCCATCAACGGCACGCCCAGCCAGCCCAGCCCAGCCTGGATCATGAACCACCCGATCGGCAGCAGCATCAGCTGAAGCACGATCGCGGGGGCGCGTGCGCCCGCCTGACGGCGCAGCAGCGCACGGCCCAGCGCCCAGAGCGCGACCGCCGCACCGATGGCGAACGCGGTCACCAGCAACGCCGACGGAAGATCGGTGATGGTGGCCGTGAGGTCGGACCAGACCAGCCAGGCGGCGATCAGCCCGACGGCAGCCGCCTCCGCCCACAGCAGCCGGACCGCCCAGCGGAGCGTGACGGGTAACGGGGCCGAGTCGATGGTCACGCGCGCCACGATACCCGGGCTTCTGAGAGGTAAAGTGCCGCCCATGCGGGCCGTCCTGGTGGTCAATCCAAAGGCCACCACCACCAGCGAACGCAGCCGGGACGTGCTTGTCCGGGCGCTGCGCAGCGAAGTCGACCTCAGCGTGCGCTACACCCGCCGACGCGGGCACGCCATGGCGCTGGCCCGGGAGGCCGCCGCGGAGGGGGTCGACCTGGTCGTCACCCTTGGTGGCGACGGCACCGTGAACGAGGTGGTGAACGGCCTGATGACGGCCGACCCCCCGAGTCGCGCCGACGACGCCCCGATGGCCGAGCGACTGCCCGCGCTGGCGACCGTCCCGGGTGGCTCGACCAACGTGTTCGCCCGCGCGTTGGGCCTGCCCCGGGAGTGGCCGGAGGCGACCAGCATGATCCTCGAAGGGTTGCGGCTGGGCCGGAGCCGGACGGTTGGGCTGGGCCGCGCGGACGACCGCTACTTCACCTTCTGCGCCGGGTTCGGGCTGGACGCCGCGGTGATCCACCGGGTGGAGCAGGCCCGGCGCAAGGGCCGGGTGTCCACGCCGACGCTCTATCTGCGCTCGATCATGAACCAGTACTTCCTCGCCTCGGACCGGCGCCATCCGGCGATCGTCCTGGAGCGTCCGGGCGAGCCGGAGGAGGCCGAGCTGGCCACCGTCATCATCCAGAACACGGCACCCTGGACGTACCTGGGCGACCGGGAGGTCAACCCGAACCCGGCGGCGTCGTTCGACCTCGGGCTGGATGTGCTGGCGTTGCGTCAGCTCCGGGTGGCTAGCACAACACGGACCGTGACGCAGTTCCTGTCTCGGCAGCCGAATCCACGCGGTCGGCAAGTGTTACGACTCCATGACACGCCGGAGTTCACGCTGGTCTCCGGCCGTCCGCAGGCGTTCCAGCTGGACGGCGACTATCTCGGCGAGCGGGAGAAAGTCAGATTCACCTCCGTTCCCGCCGCACTGAGAGTAATCTGCTAGGTCTCGGGGTACTGCCTCAGGTCGACACGGTGGTCACAACCGCATCGACACGGTCGCGCCACACCGAGGGGCAGGTGCCGGAAATGTCAGCAATGTCACGCGCACTGTACTATATTGATCCTCGACTGTGGCACGGCGGGTAACCAGGAAAGCACTGGAACCCGGACAAATGGGTTGTGGGCTTGCTCACCGCTCGGAGTTTTTCCGAGCGTCACCCTTGACATCGTGAATGTTCGTGAAAGTATTCACAAGCGAACTTGAGTTACCGGGACATTGCCTGGATATGCTCGTCAGGTTGAGCTCTTCCAGCAGGTCCCCGGCGCGAACCGCCTGCTCACGCACTGCCGAATGGACAGACGCTAACTGTCACCACCGGCACTGCGGATGCATATAGGAAAAGCACGACAAGCAATTGTTTGCCACCCATCCAGAATGAGGAGTGTTGCCGCCATGGACTGGCGTCACCATGCTGTCTGCCGCGACGAGGACCCGGAGCTGTTCTTCCCAATCGGGACGTCCGGACCGGCTCTCCTGCAGGTCGAGCAGGCCAAGGCCGTCTGCAGGCGCTGCTCCGTGACCGACCAGTGCCTGCAGTGGGCACTCGAGTCTGGTCAGGACGCCGGCGTCTGGGGCGGAATGAGCGAGGAGGAGCGGCGCGCTGTCAAGCGGCGCGGCGGCCTCCGGGTGCTGCGCGCTCACTCCGCCTGATCCCCAACGACACAGCTGTACGCCCCGGTGGGTTCGCCCACCGGGGCGTTCCGCTGTCCAGCACCGGAACAGGTCAGCCCACCGGTGCCACCACGTGCCGGCCGGGCGGGTCGTCCACCCGGCGCAGCACCAGCTCGACCAACTCCGGCGCATCGGTCAACGGCGCCGCGACCGCCACCGCACCGGCCACCCGGGCTGCCTCGGCCACCGCGTCGTGGAACAGGCCCGGCGCCAGGAAGTACGCCGACACCGCGACCCGGCGTGCGCCGGCCGCCCGCAGCCGGGACACCGCCACGCCGGCCGCCGGTGGAGCCGCCGAGGCGTACGCCACCCGGCAGGGCACCCCGAACTCCACGCCGAGCGCGTCCGCGACCCGGCCCACCGAGCGGCGTGCCCGCGCATCCCGGGTCCCGGCCGCGGCCAGCACCAGCGCGTCGAAGCGGCCCGGATGCGCCTCACCGAGCCGACGGCGCAGCCCGGCCAACAGCCCGAGATCGACGGTTCCGTCCGCCGGGCCGAGCACATCGGTCACGCGTACCGCCAGCGGTGGCCCGGCCTGCGCCGCCGCGACGATCGCCGCCGGAATGTCCACCCGATGGTGGTACGCGGCGGTCAGCAGCAACGGCACCAGCACCGCCCGACGGTGACCGGCCACAGCCAGGTCGCGCAGCACCTCGGCCGGCCCCGGCTCGGTGTGGTCCAGCCAGCTCGCCCACACCGGGGTGCCAGGCCGGGCCGCCGACATGGCCCGGGCCAGCGCCCGGGTGGCATCCGCCGCTCGTGGATCGCGGCTGCCGTGCGCGACAAGCACCACCGGGTCCGCCCCGCCGGCCGCACCGGGGCCGGTCGGGGTCGTCGCCGGGGAGGTCAGACGTGCAGCCCGCACTCGGTCTTCTCGAACATGGCCCACCGGCCGGCCCGCGCGTCCTCGCCGGCCTTGGTCCGGCGGGTGCACGGCCAGCAGCCGATCGAGCCGTAACCCTGCTTGAACAGCTCGTTGACCGGCACGTTGAAGCGGGCGATGTAGGCATCCACATCCCCCTGTGACCACGCCGCGATCGGGTTGACCTTCACCCGGCCGCGCCGCGCGTCGAAGGTCACCACCGGCGTGTTGGCCCGGGTCGGCGACTCGTCCCGACGCAGGCCCGCGGCCCAGGCGTCGTACCCGGTCAGCGCCCGCTCCAGTGGCTCCACCTTGCGCAGCTGACAGCAGTCGTCCGGCGACTTGTTGAACAGCCGGGGGCCGTACTGGCCGTCCTGCTGGCCGACGGTGAGCCGGGGTCGGATCGAGCGGACGTTCACCGGCAGCGTCCGGGCAACCTCGTCCCGCACCCGTAGCGTCTCGGGGAAGTGCAGGCCGGTGTCGAGGAAGACCACGTCCACCCCCGGGGCCACCCGGGACACCAGATGGGCCAGCACGGCGTCGGCCATCGAGCTGGTGACGCAGAACCGGTCACCGAAGGTCTGCGCCGCCCAGCGGGCGATCTCCAGTGCCGGGGCGCCCTCCAGGTCCCGAGCCGCCTGCTCGGCCAGGGCCCGCAGCTCGTCCGGGCTGCGCCGGGCCGGGTCGGCCGGCGTCGGAACATCCGGGCCGACCAGGCCCAGGCCTGCGGCGGAGACGAGGCTCATCGGGTCACCGACCGCGAGAGCAGCCCGGTGAACTTCACCGAGAAGACCCGGGTGCAGGCGTGGCACTCCCAGGCGCCGTGCCCCGCCTCGTGCGGCCGCAGGTCCTCCTCGCCGCAGTACGGGCAGTACAGAGGTGCCGCTCGGTTCTCGCTGCTCATCGCAGTTCCTCCTCGTCGACTCTGATCACCCAGTTGGCGAACGTCTCGCCCTCGCTCCGACCGGCCAGGTAGCGGCGGGCCAGCCGTTCCACGTACTCCGGAAGGTCCTCGGCGGTGGTCTTCAGGCCACGCAGCTTGCGGCCGAAACCGGCGGTCTGCCCCTGGGCCATGCCCAGCCCGCCGCCCAGGTGCACCTGGAAACCCTCCACCTGCCGACCGTCCGGGCCGACCACCAACTGGCCCTTGAGCCCGATGTCGGCCACCTGGGTGCGCGCGCACGCGTTCGGGCAGCCGTTGATGTGGATCGAGATGTCCGCGTCGAAGTCGCGCAGCCGCTGCTCCAGCCGGGCCACCAACTCCTCACCGCGGGCCTTCGTCTCGACGATGGCCAACTTGCAGTACTCGATGCCGGTGCAGGCCATCGTGCCCCGCCGCCAGGCCGACGGCCGAGCCTCCAGGCCGATCCCGCGCAGCGCGTCGACCAGCGACTCCGTCCGCTCCGACGGCACGTCGAGCACCAGCAGCTTCTGGTACGGGGTGAGCCGCACCCGTTCGCTGCCGTGCGCCTCGACCACGTCGGCCAGTTGGGTGAGCTGCGCGCCGGACACCCGCCCGACCACCGGGGCGGCACCCACGTAGTGCCGCCCGTCGGCCTGCTCGTGCACACCAACGTGGTCGACCGGCTTCGCCGGCAGGATCGGCGCCGGGCCGTCGAGCAACGTACGGCCGAGGTAGTCCTTCTCCAGGACCTCGCGGAAACGCTCCACGCCCCAGTCGGCCACCAGGAACTTCAGCCGGGCACGGTTACGCAGCCGGCGGTAGCCGTAGTCGCGGAAGATCCCGACCACCCCGGCCCACACGTCCGGCACCTCGGTCAGCGGCACCCAGACGCCGAGCCGCTGGGCGAGCATCGGGTTGGTGGCGAGACCGCCGCCGACCCAGACGTCGAAGCCGGGGCCGTGCTCGGGGTGGTCGACGCCGAGGAAGGCGATGTCGTTCGACTCGTACGGGGTGTCCACCAACCAGGAGATCGACGTCTTGAACTTGCGGGGCAGGTTGGAGAACTGCTTGTCCCCGACGTACCGGGCGACGATCTCGTCGACCGCCGGGGTGGGGTCGAGCATCTCGTCGCGTGCCACCCCGGCGACCGGGCTGCCCAGCACGATCCGGGGGCAGTCGCCGCACGCCTCGGTGGTCTGGAGGCCGACCGACTCCAGCCGGCGCCAGATCTCCGGCATGTCCTCGACCCGGATCCAGTGGTACTGGATGTTCTGCCGGTCGGTGATGTCGGCGGTGTCCCGCGCGAACTCCCGGGAGATGTCCGCGATCACCCGCAGCTGGGCCAGGCTGAGCTGACCGCCGTCGATGCGGACGCGGAGCATGAAGAACTCGTCCTCCAGCTCGTGCGGCTCCAGCACGGCGGTGCGCCCGCCGTCGATGCCCGCCTTGCGCTGGGTGTAGAGGCCCCACCAGCGGAACCGGCCGCGCAGATCCTGCGGGTCGATGGAAGCGAAGCCGCGGTGGGCGTAGATGTTCTCGATTCGGGCCCGGACGTTGAGCGGGTCGTCGTCCTTCTTGATCCGCTCGTTGGGGTTGAGGGGCTCGCGGTGGCCGAGCGCCCACTGACCCTCACCCCGCGGCCGGCGTGGCGCCCGGACCGGGCGGGCCGTCGGGTCCTCGGAACGGGCCGGGATGCTGCTGACCGCCATCGCGGCGTCCTCCGTTGTCTGCTGTGCCTCTGGGCACGCGCGGGGCGCGGCGGCCAGCCCCGGGAGCGGGCGGGACAACGGTGTCTGAGACAGCCGGCGCAGAGCGCGCCCGAGACGGATTGGTCGGGCGTCGTCAGTAGGCCGGACAGATCGCGCTGCGGACGCGGCCGTAATCGACGTGGCGACGGGCCACGAAGCGGCGGATGACAGCGGCGGTCATGGGCCTATGCTGCCACACCCCATGGTGGCCGGCCAATGTCCGCGTGCCGGATCCCACATCACGGGCCGAGTTCTCGGCAGCACCGTGGGAGGCTCGGACCGTGGGCACGTTGTCCGAGCAGTCGACCAGGTCGGGGTGGGACCGCCTGCGCCGCGTGCCGGTCTGGCTCCCCCCGGCGCTGCTGACCCTGGCGGTGACCCTGACCGGGTTGGGCTCCGCCCAGCTCTGGCGCGACGAGCTGGCGACCTGGAGCGCGGCCACCCGGTCGCCCGACGACCTGGCCCGGTTGGCCGGCACCATCGACGCCGCCACTGGCCCGTACTACCTGCTGATGCACGTCTGGACCACGGTCGTCGGCGACTCCACGATCGCCCTCCGCGTGCCGGCCGTGCTGGCGATGACCGTGGCCGCCGGGTTGCTCGCCGTGCTCGGCGCGCGGCTCGTCGACCGGCGCGGCGGCCTCTTCGCCGGGCTGCTGTTCGCGGTGCTCCCCGGCACCTCCCGCTATGGGCAGGAAGCCCGCCCGTACGCCCTGGCCACCATGCTCGCGGTGCTCGCCACCCTGCTGCTGGTGACCGCGCTGCGCCGGCCGAGCTGGGCCCGTTGGGCCGGTTACGCCGCCGCCGTCGCCGCTCTCGGACTCGTCCACCTGATCGCGCTGACCCTGCTCGCCGCGCACGGGCTGGTCGTCCTGCTCGCCTGGTGGCGCGGCCCGGCCGCAGCCGGCATCGCCACCCCGGGCCACCCCACGGTCGAGCGGGACCGGCGGGTGTGGCGGTGGGTGGTCGCCGTGGTGCCGGTCGCGCTGCTGGCCGGTCCGCTGTTGCTGAAGGCGCGGACACAGCAGTCCCGGCAGTTGAACTGGGTCGGCCTGGCACGCCTGGACGACCTGACCGCGCTGCCCGGCGGCGTGGCCCAGAGCAGCGTGGTGGGCGGCCTGCTGGTCGGGGTCGCCGCGCTGGGCGCGGCCCGGCTCGGGCGGCGCGCCCTGCTGCCGGTGAGCGCGGTACTGCTGCCCGTGCTGCTGCTCTTCACCGTCGGTGCGGCCGTACCGCTGTGGGTGCCCCGGTACCTGGTCTTCGTGGTGCCCTTCGCGTGCCTGCTGGCGGGCGCCGCGCTGGCCGCCGTGGCCGCGCCGGCCGCGCTCGTCGTGGTCGTCCTGGCCGGGTTGCTCGGCCTGCCCGACCAGGCGGCGCTGCGGCGAACCCACGAGTGGCCACGCAGCGCGCCGGTGGACTACACGGGTGTGGCGCGGGTGATCGCCGACGGTCAGCGACCGGGCGACGCGGTGGTCTACTCGCCCCGGCACAGCTGGCTCTTCCTCGACCTCGGCATCGAGTACCACCTCGCCAACCCACCCAGGGACGTGCTGGTCACCGAGGACGAGGTCCGCCGGGGCGACCTGTGGGCCGCCGAGTGCCCCCAACCGGCACAGTGCCTGGCCGGCACGCCACGGGTGTGGCTCGTCGTCACCGGCCGGCACGCCGAGCCGCTGGGTGCCGTGCCGGGCGCCAAGGGCGACGCGCTACGCGCGGACTTCACCGTCACCCAGGTCTGGCAGCGGCCCGGCCTGACCGTCGCCCTGCTGACCAGCCGTCCCGGTCGCTGACTCGTCGCCCCGGGCGCCGTCTGACCACGCCCACCCCGGTCACGGCTTGCGTTCCAGCAGCACGACCCGGACCCGGTCGAACCGCTTGACCTCCTTGATCAGGAACTTCTGCCGCAGTAGCGCCTCCCGGGCCGGCGGCAAGCCGGCCAGGCTGTCGTTGAGGTGACCCGTCTCGACGAGCCAGATCCGTTTGGTGTCGCCGACGCAGACCACCGGGTCAGCGCACTCTCGGGCGGTCAGCCAACCGGTGTCCCGGGCCGGCACGGACGAGAAGACGTCCCGGGGGCGGAGTTGGTCACGCAGGCTGTAGTCGGTCGCTTTGCGGGCCACCTCGCCGGTGCCGCCGAACCCGTCGTTGTACGCCATACCGTCACCGGGCTGCACCCGCGACCCGAGATACCGGACGGCGTCCAGGTAGTGAGGTTGCCCGTCGGCCTCGTTGGACCGCACCTTCTCCTGCGCCGGCATCGTGTGCCAAGCCAACGTCGGCAGCAGGAGCAGCGCGCCCACCAACCCGGCGGCCGGAAGGCGGCTCCGAGTCACCAACCGCAGCGCCTGGCAAACCCCGAACGCGGCGAGCAGGGTCCAGGCCGGCACAGTGAAGAGGAAGTAGCGAGCCAGGAAGAGGTGCAGCCAGGTGAAGGTGAGATAGCCCGCGATCGGCGGCAGCACCGCCCAGACGGCCAGCATCAGCGCGGCCGGTCGCCGGCGCGACCCGGCCGTGGTCACCGCGACCACGGCGAGCGCCACCGTCACGACCAGGGCGGCCCTGGTGCCGGTCAGGTTGTCCAGTAAGCGCAGCACCGCGTCCCCGTCGTTCTTGACCCAGGAGATCTGCCCGGACTGCCGGCTGCCGAGCATCAGCAGGGGAAGGACGAACAGGCCGGCGATCCCGGTGGAGGCAGCCCACCGCCAGCGCAACTCCGCGCCGGGCACGGAGCGCCAGAGGTAGAGCAGATGGGCGGCCACCACCAGCAGCGCGACGAAGTGCAGCCAGCCGACCAGGACCAGCGCGATGCCGTACGCCCACCAGCGGGCTCGCGACGACTGGCCGATCGCTCGGAGGAGGAGCCAGGTCGCCGCGGTCGCCGCGAGCGTGACCAGTGCGTAGGAGCGGGCTTCCTGGGCGTACCGGGAGACGGTGGGGAGCAGGGCGAACAACAGCCCGGCCAGTACGCCGACCGGAGTGTCGAACAGCCGCCGCCCGATCAGCGCCACCAGCCCTGCGGTGAGCCCGATCGCGACCACCGAGGGCAGCCGCAGCGCGATGGCCGAATCGCCGGCCAGCGCGGTGACAGCCGACATGAACAGGTAGTAGAAGGCGTGCACCAGGTCGATGTTGCCGATCAGCATCCGGAACTGGTCGACCGACAGCGAGGTGGCGTGCCAGGTGACCAACTCGTCGTTCCACAGGTCCCTGGCACCGAGCCGCCACCAGCCGAGCCCCAGCGCGACGGCGACCGGCAGCAACGCCCACCAGCCGTCCCGGCGGCGGCCTCGAACGGTCGCGGTGGCAGCCGCGGTCTCCGCCGAGGTGGCCTGCCCAGTCCACTCGATGGCCGGGGCGGTCACTTCGCGGTCCGTACGTCGAAACCGAAGACCGCCGTGGCGGCGCCCCTCTTGTACGACCGGCGAGCAGCCGAATCCTTGTCGATGTTCCACTTCCCCGAGCCGTTGATGTTGAAGTAGGCGACGCCGATCATGTCCTTGCGTCGAGCGACGTTCGAGAGCAGGTCGGTGATCTGCGCCGGCCGACGCGTACTCGGCTCCGCACCGGTTTCCACGATCAGCAGCGGCCGCGAGGTGAACGTGCGGATCTCCCGGATGGTCGGTCCGAACAGACTGTCGAACGTCTTCTGCCCCTTGATGGTGTAGTAGCCGTCCATGCCGACCCAGTCGACGTACGCGTCACCCGGGTAGAGCGCCTTGATGCTCGTCTTTCGCAGGTAGTTGATGACGTTCGGGGTCCACGTCCAGATCACGTTGGTGGCGTCCTGCTGGGCGAAGATCTCGTGCAGGTGCCGCCAGGCGGCGACGTACTCCGCGGCCTTGTTTGCTTTCGTGCCCCACGAGTACCAGGGACCGTTCATCTCGTGGGCGAAGGTGAGCGCGATGGGCAGGTTCAGCATCCGGACCGACGCCGCGAACTCCTTGACGTACGCGTCGTGCTTACCGGCCGCGATGTCACGCATCGGGATGTTGAACGGCTCCCAGCGGATCACCGCCAGGGCGCCGTACTGATGCAGCTCGCGGACTTCGCTGGCGGCGAACTTGTCGTCAAAGCTCTCGAAGACGGCGACCAGGTTCGGCTTCTTGCCGGTCTCGGTGGCGAACGACGTGATCCGGTCCATCTCGGCACCACCCTGCACCGAAACGCCCAGGTACTTGCCCTTCGGGGATCGCAGCGCCGTGACGTCGTACGCGGGCGGCGCCTCAACCACGGCGGCGGGCCCACCGCCGTCCGGGGCTGCGAGGCTACTGGAGCTGACCCTGATGTCGACCGTACGCAGCACGGCGACCTCGGTGAGGGCCAGCGCGAAGATCACCAGGAAGGTGATCAGGTACTTGGTCTTCACCGCACGACCTCGACGTCCTTCTCAGGCTTGACCACTAGCGCCTGTCCGACGATGGCCAGGTAGAAGACGGCGCTGAGGAACGCCGGGGCGAAGATCAGCGGGTCAGGCTCGACGAACATTCGCCAGGCGGCAAGACCGGCCCAGACGACGCCGCTGCCGGCTGTCCAGACTCTCATTCCGGTCCAGAGTCGCTTGGTCTTGCTCTTCTTGGCGGTGCCGCCGGTGGGCTGCCAACCCATCCGCCGACCTCGGAGGATATCGATGATCGCGAAGGCATGCGCCCACCCGTAGATCATTTTTACCGTCCAGCTCTCCAGGCCGTACCGGGTCCGGTGCCAGAACGGGAAAATCACCATGTTGTAGATGACGCTGGGCAGGATCAGCAGATAGTTCGCCAGCGCGATCTCGTGCGCGAACGCGGTGAGCATCAGCACCGGGACGATCGGCGCGACGAAGGTGAACAGCCCCGTGTGCAGGTAGTAGCAGAAGCCGGAGATGTAGCTCAGCCGGGCACGCCAGCGCAGCTTCGTCGACCAGAACTTCTTCGACGCGAGCAGGCTCATCGAGCCGGCGCACCAGCGGTACTGCTGGGTGAAGAACGAGTCGACGTCGGACGGGCAGAGCCCAGCGGCCAGCACCACCGGGATGTAGCGCAGTTTCCAGCCCTTCATCCGCAGGTCGAAGCCAGTGTGCACGTCCTCGGAGTGCTCGATGAGGGTGGATCCGCCGATGGAGAACAGCGCGTCCCGCCGGTACATCGCACAGCTGCCGACGCAGATCGCGGAGTCGTGCGCCTGCCGGGAGACCTGAACCGAGCGGTAGAACAGTTCCTGCACCGCGCCGGCGCCGCGCTCCACCCAGGTCTGGCCCCGGTGTACCCGGAAGTACTGCGGCGACTGCACGATGCCGGCCTGCGGCTCGGCGTCGAACCAGGGCAGCATCTGGTCGAGCATGTCCCTGCGGGGGACGAAGTCGGCGTCGAGGACCAGGATGAAGTCGCTCATCGTGCGCTCGAACGCGTAGCGCATGTTGCCGGCCTTCTTGAACCAGCCCCGGTTGGGCCGGCGCTGGTAGACGAAGCCGAAGGCCAGTGCCGTCCGTTCCATCGCCTCGTTGGGCGAGTCGTCGAGCACGTAGACGGTCACGTCGCCCCGGTAGTATCCGCCCATCGCGCGGACGTGTTCCCAGGTGTTGCGCAGCACGTGCGGCGGCTCGCCGCAGACCGGCAGGAAGACGTCCACCGTCGGGTACCGGGACGGCTTCCAGCTGCGTACCAACTCCCGGTGCCGGGCCATGTCGAAGCCCGGCGTGAAGAGGTTCACGCAGAGCGAGATGACGTAGTAGGCGACGGTGAAGAGGAGCAGCGGGGCGAGCAGCCAGAGCAAGGGATCGAGCCGGACGAAGAGCAGCTGGCTGGCGATCAGGCAGCCGAAGCTGACCAGCGAGGGCAGCACCAGCGCGGGCATCCGCCGCTTGCGGTAGGAGACCATCTCCTCGTCGGTGGGGGGCAACGGCACCAGGGCGTACGCGGGACGGGTTGGCGTCTCGCCGACACGCCGCGGTGTCCACTTCGACAGGGCTGCCGGCACCCGGAATTCGGCGGTCTGCAGGGACGGAGCAGGCGGGGTGTCCGCCTCCGTTATAGGTGGCGAGGTCATCGCTTCGGTCTCCCCCGTTTCGACAAGCAGCAGGCTCATCCGGGGACAGCGGGCAGGCAATCGCCGATCGCGCCCGGGAAGCCGTGCACGGTAGCTGGACCGTGCCTGCCTGGTAGTTGAAAGGGGAAACTATTCAGCCGCTTTCAGCGTGTCAAAGCTCTGAAATCCGCATAAGCCGCAGTAGGCCTCGGACCGGCCCGTTGATCACCTCACATCGGCCTGAACGGACGGGCCGACCGGCCCGGAAAGCGGAAGGCCTATCAGCCCCTGGCCAGCGGGACCACCAGCACCGCCTCGGTGCCGCCGTTGGCACCGGCGCGCAGCTCGATGGTGCCGCGCAACTCACCGGTGACCAGTGCCCGGACGATCTGGAGGCCGAGCCGGCTGCCCCGTTCGGCGTCGAAGTCGGGCGGCAGCCCACGCCCGTTGTCCGTGACCGAGACGTGCAGCATCTTGCGGAACCGGTGCGCCGAGACCACCACCTCCGGGCGCACCGACGGGTCGACCTCGGGGACGACGGGCACCAGGCCCGGGGCGGCGGCGGGCACGGCGGCCTCGTCCGCCTCGTCGGCCGGCGGGAAGCCGTGCTCGACGGCGTTGAGCAGCAACTCGTTGAGGACCATCACCAGCGAGGTGGCGATCTCCGCCGGCAGCACGCCGAAGCTGCCCCGTCGGCGCATGCCGACGCTCACCTCGGTCGCCGCGACCTCGGTCGCCGCGCTGGCCACCCGGTCGACGATGCCGTCGAACTCGACCGCCTCGTCGCTGGACATGGAGAGCGTCTCGTGCACGAGGGCGATCGAGGCGACCCGGCGGACCGATTCCTCCAGCGCGACCCGCGCCTCGGGCATGGAGACCCGGCGGGCCTGCAACCGCAGCAGCGCGGCAACGGTCTGGAGGTTGTTCTTCACCCGGTGGTGGATCTCCCGGATGGTGGCGTCCTTGGTGATCAGTGCGCGGTCGCGACGGCGGACCTCGGTGATGTCCCGGACCAACACCAGCGCGCCGATCGGCACCCCGGCGGGCATCAGCGGCAGCGCCCGGGTGAGCATCGTGGCGCCGCGCGCGTCGATCTCCCGTCGGGGTGGCGCCTCACCGCGCAGCGCGGCCAGGATGCCGTTCGACGCCTCGGTGCCGTCCAACGGGTCGCCGGCCAGCCGGCGGTGCAGCGCGGCCAGGTCCTCCCCCACCAGGTGGGACGCGTAGCCCAGCCGCCGGTACGCGGACTGCGCGTTCGGGCTGGCGTAGGTGACCTTGCCGCCGGCGTCGAGCCGGACCAGACCGTCGCCAACCCGGGGCGCGGAGGTGGTCTCGCCCGGATGCCGCGGCGGCGGGAAGGTGCCGTCCGCGATCATCTGCGCCAGGTCGTCCGCCGTGGTCAGGTAGTTGAGCTCCAACTGACTGGGGGTACGCGCGGTGGAGAGGTTGGTGTCCCGGCCCACCACGGCGATCACCTCGCCGGCCTCGCCCTCGGCGGTCCGCAGACGAACCGGAATCGCCTCGTGCCGGGCGGGTACGTCGCCATACCAGACCGGGTCGCCCTCCCGCCAGATCCGGCCCTGGGAGTACGCCACCCCCAGGTGGGCCACCTCCGGCCCGCCGACGATCCGCCCCACCTGGTCGTCCTGGTACGCGGTGGGCGCGGTGGTCGGGCGGACCTGGGCGACGCAGAGGAACGTGCCGTCGGCGTCGACCGGCACCCAGAGCAGCAGGTCGGCGAAGGACAGATCGGAGAGCAGTTGCCAGTCGCCGGCGATCCGGTGCAGGTGGTCGATGTCGGCCGGACGGAGGTGGGTGTGCTCCTCGGCGAGGTCGCGCAGCGTGGACACGGTGACCAGGGTGCCACGCCGCACCTCACATCGTCGCGGTGACCTTCTTCAACCCGCGTGGCGCGTCCGGGTCCTCACCTCGGGTGAGCGCCAGGGCCAGCGCCAACCGCTGCAACGGCAGGATGTCCAGCAGCGGGGCGTACCGCTCGTCGACCTCGGGGACGGCGAGCCGGGTGGCGCCCGGCACGTCGGCGGAGCCGACCACCACGACGTCGGCGCGGCGTTCGCCGAGGCGGGGCAGCACCTCGCCCATGGACCGTCCACCTGGACCTGAGCCGACCACGGCGAGCACCGGGACCTCGGGGTCGGTCATCGCGAGCGGGCCGTGCAGCAGGTCGGCGCCGGAGAACGCGAGCGCCGGCAGGTACGAGGTCTCCATCAGCTTCAGCGCGGCCTCCCGTGCGGTCGGGTAGGCGTACCCCCGGCCGGTGGTGACCAGCTGACGAGCGAACCGGTAGCGCGGTGCGAGCTGGGCCGGGGTGTCGTCGGCCAGGGTGCGGGCGGCCAGCTCGGGCAGCGCGTCGAGCGCCTCCCGTTCGGCCGCCGGGAGCACACCGTCGCCGGCCCGGATCCCCTCCACCAGCATCAGCAGGGCGAGCAGCTCGGCGGTGTACGTCTTGGTGGCGGCCACCGCCCGCTCGTGCCCGGCGGCGATGTCGACGCTCAGCTCGGCCACCTCGTCCAGCGGGGAACCGGGCGCGTTGGTCACCGCGAGGGTCAGCGCCCCGGAGGCGCGGGCGGCGCGCAGCACCTCGGCCAGGTCGGGCGAGCCGCCGCTCTGGCTGACCCCGACGACCAGCGCGTCGGACAGGTCGGGGCGGGCCCCGAACAGGGTGACCACGCTGGGCGAGGCGAGCCCGGCGGGCAGGCCGAGCCGGATCTCGGTCAGGTACGCCCCGTAGAGGGCCGCGTGGTCGGAGGTGCCCCGGGCGGTGAAGACCACGTGCCGCGGGCGGCGTTCGGCGATGACCGCCGCCACCCGAGCGATCTCAGCGGCGTTGGCGGCGGAGAGCAGGCGTGCGTAGCCAGCCGGCTGCTCGTCGATGTCGGCGGCCATGCCAGCCCCTGCACGTGTCACGGAAACTCCTCCTCTTGCGCGATTACCGCGCGGTTCCTGCTCAGTCTTGCACCTTTGAACGCGTCTGAGCAATCGAACGAGCAGGAGTGCGCAGATGATCACCAAGTGATCTCAATATCAACTACGCTTGCGCCGCTGCACACGGTCTAGCCCGCGACGAGAGGACGACGTGCCCGAGGGAACGGACGACCCCGCGCTCTCCGCGACGGAGGAGCTGGCGCTGGCCCGGCTGGCACTCGACGAGGGCGACCTGCACCACGCCGCCGGCCACCTCGCCGGCGCGCTGGCGCGGGCACCCACCCTCCCGGAGGTGCACGAGACGTTGGCCCGGCTCGCCGCGACGAGCGGCGGTGGCCTCGACCTCTTCCCCATCAACCACCACACCTTCGTGGGGGCGGTCGTCGCCCGCGCGCACCTGCTCGCCACCGCCGGCCGGCCCGCCGAAGGGCTGGAGCTACTGGCCGCAGCGACCGCGTACGCGCCCGGCACCCAGTGGGCCGGCGTTCCGTGGGTCACCGCGCCCGAGTTGGCCGAACGGCTGGACCCGGAGCACATCGCCCGCGTCCTCATGCAGGTCTGCGCCGCGCTGCCCGACCCCGTGCCGCGGCTCGGCCGGGGCGCCCTGACGCCGTACCTCACGCTGGCCCGCAACGCGGTCACCATCCACACCGAGCACGGTCTGCTGCTGGGCGCGGCGTCCGCGCTGGCCCGGCGTCTCGGCGAGGTCGCGCTGGCGGTCCGCTGGGCCACCCGAGGGGTACGCGCACAACCCTCGAAGATGGGCGAGGTGTGGCTCGGGTACGCGTACCGCAGCGCGGGCCGGACCCGCGACGGCCTCGCGGCCCTCGGTCGGGCCGTCAAGCTGGACCCGGACGACCTGGCGATCTACGCGGACATCGCCGGCACCCTGGCCGAGATCGGCCGGCTGGACGAGGCGCTGGAGTGGACCGAGCGGGCGCTGGCCCGCGACCCGTCGTTCGACTGCGCGGTGCACACCGCCCACCGCCTGCGGCACCTGCGCGACGGCGACCTGACCCACCTGGTCGCGCTCGCCGACTTCGTCCGTGACCACCCCGACGACAGCCACGAGCACGGCGACCTGGCCCAGTGCTGCCGAGGCCGACCCTGGCTCGGCCAACTGACCCCGGCCGCCGGTCCCCTTGTCGACGCGATGCGCCAGGCGGTAGCCGACGACGACAACGGTCTCGGCAGCGCCGTACGCCTGCCCGCCGCCGCACCGCCGAGCGCCGTCCGGACGGCGACGTCCACCGCCCCCGGGCTGCGGATCGAAGTCGTCGGTGCGCTCGATCCGGACCCGCGCGAGCCCCGACGGGCATCCGCCCAGCGGTTGTGGCACTACGCGGACGACGTCCCCACACCCGCGCTGCCGGCACCCTCGGCTACGGCGGTCGAACGGATCGGGCAGGTCGCACACCCGGCGTGGCCACACCCACCGGCGGCGTACGACGCGGCGGTGGGCCTGGCCGGCCTCGACGTGGCGGACCTGCTCGGCCTGCTGGTGCACCCGCCGGCCGCGCCAGCCAACGCGGTGGGTCGGCTGCTGGCCGCCCACGACCCGTCGGTCTGGGTCCGTGGCGTGCAGGTGTGGGCCTGCCTGGGGCTGTTACACCACCGCACCGACGAGCCGTGGGAGGGCTCGACGCGGCGACGCGTGCTGCTCGATCTGATCTGGGGCGTCGAGGACTGGGTCACCGAGGCAGCGCTGTTCGCACTGGTCACCGCCGCCTGGGTGGATCCTCCGGTACGGCCGGACGTGGCGCGGGTGGTGGCGGAACGGCTCGCCGACGCGGCCGCGGTGGCTCGGGACCGACCGGTCCCGATCGCAGCCTCGCTGGCCCACCTGGCCCTCGCGGCCCCGGAGCTGGACCCGGCAACCGCAGCCCTGGCCACCGAACTGCTCGGCGCACGATCCCCCCAACTCCCCCGCCCCCGAAACCCCCTACGCCGCCTCTGGCACCGCCTAACCAGCCCCCGCAACCCCTAACCCCACCCCCCACACCCCCGCGATCTTGCGCTTGCTGTCGCTGGTTTGTCGGGAACGGGGCTTATGTCGGGGCACAAAGTGCAAGATCGCGGGGTAAGGCGCGCCGCGCCGGCCCGTCAGGGCTGGCGCGGCGCGGGGGAAGGGTTGTGGGTCAGGCCACCGGGGCCTTGCGGAGGGCTACCTCGGCTTGCTCCTCGGGGGTGGCCTGCGGCGGTGCCTCGTTCACGGTGCGCAGCGGGATCTCCTTGATGAACCAGGCGAGCACCGGGATCGCGATGGTGAACAGCACCGCCCAGAGGAAGACGTGCGAGATTGAATCGGCGAGACCACCGAGCACCAGCTCGCGTGCCTGGGCGGGCAGTTCCTTGAGCTTCTCCAGGTCCATCTCGCCGCCGGACTCGCCGCCGAAGGCCCCGCCAGCGGCGGAGTCGGCCAACCGGTTGGCGAAGATCGCGCCGAACAGCGAGATGCCGAACGAGCCGCCGATCGACCGGAAGAAGGTCGCCGCGCCACTGGCCGCGCCCAGGTCCTTCTGCTCCACGCTGTTCTGCGCGAT
Organism: Micromonospora sp. LH3U1; assembly: GCF_028475105.1. Lineage (NCBI taxonomy): Bacteria > Bacillati > Actinomycetota > Actinomycetes > Micromonosporales > Micromonosporaceae > Micromonospora > Micromonospora sp. LH3U1. Next base: position 6,046,589 of record NZ_CP116936.1, read on the forward strand.
CAGCATCGACGTCTGCATGAGGAAGCCCATACCGACGCCGAGCACGACCATGTACAGCGAGGACATCAGCTTGCTGGTGTCGGTGTCGAGCATGGACAGCAGCGCCATGCCCGCGGTCATCACCACGCCACCGATGATCGGGTACGCCCGGTACCTGCCGTTCCTGGTGATCGCCCGGCCGATGACCAGCGAGACGACCAGCATGCCAAACATCAGGGGCAGCAGCAGCAGACCACTGTTGGTCGCCGACGCCCCCTGCACGGTCTGCTGGTAGAGCGGTAGGAAGTTCATGGCACCGAACATCGCGAAGCCGAGCAGGAAGCCGATCACGGAGATCAGCGCGAAGTTGCGGTTGGCGAAGAGCGCCAACGGGAGGATCGGCTCCTGGACGCGGCGCTCCACCACGCCGAACGCCACCAACGCGAGGACGGCCAGTACGGCCAGGCCGAGGATCTGCGGCGACGTCCAGTCGTACTCGTTGCCACCCCAGGTGGTGATGAGCACGATCGCGGTGATGCCGACCGAGAGCAGCCCGGCGCCGAGCCAGTCGATCCGGTGCTCGGTGCGGTACTTCGGCAGGTGCATCGTGGTGATCAACACGAGCAGCGCGACCCCACCCAGCGGCAGGTTCACGTAGAACGCCCACCGCCACGAGAGGTGGTCCGTGATGAAGCCACCGGCCAGCGGGCCGGCGACCATGGCGATGGCCATGATGCCGGCGATCATGCCCTGGTAGCGCCCGCGCTCGCGGGGCGGAACCAGGTCACCGATGATCGCCATCACGCCGACCATGAGGCCACCGGCACCGAGGCCCTGCACGGCCCGGAACGCGATGAGCTGGACCATGCCGTCCTGTGGGCCGCCGAGCATCGCGGAGCCGGCCATGCCACAGAGGGCGGAGCCGACGAGGAAGACGACGACCGAGGTCAGGAAGACCGACTTGCGGCCGTAGAGGTCACCGAGCTTGCCCCAGATCGGGGTGGAGACGGTGGTGCCCAGGACGTACGCGGTAACCACCCAGGTGAAGTGGTTGAGGCCGCCGAACTCGCCCACGATCCGCGGTAGCGCGGTGCTGACGATCATGTTGTCGAGCATCGCGAGCATCATCGCGATCATCAGCCCGAACAGCACGACCCGTATGTTGTTGGGTCGCACGCCGGTCTGCGTTGCCTGAGTCATGGGTAAGCTCCCCCCGAGGAATGCCGTACTTACTTGCCGCCCGGCTAGTCACCTTACTAGCCGCACGGTAAGTTGGGTGTCAAGCAACGGTCAAGCCATTTGGGGGGCGTGGGTGAGGGAGAGCACAGGCGGGACGCGGGACCGGATCAAGGCCGTCGCGCTCGAGCTCTTCACCGAGCAGGGATACGAGAAGACCTCGCTCCGGGAGATCGCCGAGCGCCTCAATGTCACCAAGGCTGCGCTCTACTACCACTTCAAGAGCAAGGACGACATCGTCGCCAGCTTCGTCGAGGAGCGACTGGAGCGGATGGACACGCTGAACGCCTGGGCCGCGACGCAGCCGGCCACCCTGGCTACCCGGCGCGAGCTGATCTCCCGATACGCCGACACGATGTTCGACGGCACGCAGCCGTCGGTGATGCGCTTCTTCGAGCAGAACCAGACCGCGCTCAAGAGCCTCACGGCCGGCCAACAGATGCGCGGTCGGATGATGGAGCTGGCCAACGCGCTCTGCCGGGGCGATGACTCCCCCTCCGCCCAACTCCGCGCCGCGCTGTCACTGTTCGCGGTGCACAGCAGCTGGTTCGCGGTCCGCGCGCCGCACATCACCGACGACGAACGCCGCAAGATCGCTCTGGATGTGGCCGACGAGTTGCTGGCCGCCATCGGCACGGAGCCCGACAAGAAGCTTTAGCCGCGCGTCAGATCCAGTCGTAGGCCGAGCAGGTCCACGCCCGTCAGCGGCGACCAGTCCTTCTCCGGCGAGCGAACGAACCCGAGCCGCGCGTAGAGCCGGTGCGCCGAATCGGCCATCCCGGCCCGGACGCAGATCACCACCGCCGTGCAACCCAGCTCGGCGGCGCGGTCGACGCACGCCCCGGCCAGCGCGGCACCGACACCCCGCCCCTGAGCACCCGGGTCGACCGCGAGCATCCGGAACTCTGCCTCGCCCGGCCCGGCCAGCTCGGCGAACGGGGTGCCCGGCAGCACGAAGGTCACCGAGCCGAGCACCGCGTCGGTCACCTCGTCGACCGCGACAAGCACGTCGCCGCTGGACGCCCGGGTCGACACGTCGGCCAGCACGTCGCCGTACCCGTGTTCGCCCTTGAGCTGGCCGTCCGCCTCGTACGCGGCCACGGTCAGCCGGGCCACCGCCGGAAAGTCGCCCGGCTCAGCGCGACGGACCCGCAACCCGGTCAACCGATCACCGCGATCAGGTCACCGTCCTGCACGACGTCACCCTCGTTGACGACGAGCTGCTCGATCACACCATCGGACTCGGCGATGACCGGGATCTCCATCTTCATCGACTCGAGGATCACCAGGGTGTCGCCCTCGGCCACGGTGTCACCGGCCGTAGCGACAACCTTCCAGACGTTCGCCACCATCTCGGCGCGGATCTCCTCGGCCATGTCCAGGCCCTCCCTTTTCGCGATGTGCCTGCCGACGTATCCAATCATGCGACGGCCGGCCGTGGGCGCGCAGCGGCCTGGCAGGGATGGCGCGACCGCCCTGGGGAAGGCGGCGGGTGTCGGCCGCACTACCATCAGCGGGTCGGACCCGATGCCGGGCCGCCGGTGGGTACACCGGCGCCGAGGTCGTGGGCAGACGGATCCGACCCATCACGAGGAGGTCAGCATGGCGAAGAAGTCCCGGAAGAAGAAGGCCCGCAAGAAGAACGCCGCGAACCACGGCAAGCGTCCCAACTCCTGAACGGGTCGACGGGCCGGCGGCCCGTCACCGATCAGCCCGACCCGGCCGACGCCGGGTACACCGGTGGCCCGGGTCGACATCGACCCGGGCCACCGGTCTCTGGTCCGTCAGATGGGCCGACGCTCAGTCGGCCAGCTCGCGGGAATCGCTGGTCTCGAAGACCACCAGCTCGGTGAGCTTGATCCGCAGCCGCTCGCGCAGCTCGTCCGGCGCGGTCTCGTTGCCGCAGCAACGCGCCACCAACGCCCGCACCTCCTGCTCGAGCCCGTACTCGCGCAGGCAGGGCCCGCACTCGTCCAGGTGGTGCCGGATCAGTGAGCGCCGCTCGTCGGCGCACTCCAGATCCAGGTAGAGGTAGACCTCCGCGAGCACTTCGCGGCAATCCGTCTCGTGCGGCTCCCCACAGCTCACGTCAGACCTCCCGACCGGCAGCGGCGGCAGTCGAGCCCTTCGATGAGCGGGCCGCACTGAAGCCCCGCTCCCCGGCGTAGCGCTCGAGCAACTTGCGCAGATTACGACGGCCCCGGTGCAGACGCGACATCACGGTGCCGATCGGCGTGCCCATGATGTCGGCGACCTCCTTGTAGGAGAAGCCCTCGACATCGGTGAGGTAGACGGCCAGGCGGAACTCCTCCGGCAACTGCTGGAGGGCCTCCTTGACGTCGCTGTCCGGCAGCCGGTCCAGCGCCTCGGTCTCGGCGGAGCGCAGCCCACTGGAGGTGTGCGACTCGGCCTCGGCGAGCTGCCAGTCGGTGATCTCCTCGGTGGGCGCCTGGATCGGCTGGCGCTGCCGCTTGCGGTAGGAGTTGATGTAGGTGTTGGTCAGGATCCGGTAGAGCCAGGCCTTCAGGTTCGTGCCCTGCTCAAACTGGTGGAAGGCCGCGTACGCCTTCAGGTACGTCTCCTGGACCAGGTCCTCGGCATCCGCCGGGTTGCGCGTCATTCGCAGCCCAGCAGCGTAGAGCTGATCGACGAATGGCATCGCGTCCCGCTCGAAACGGGCCCTGCGCTCGTCCGTCTTCTCGGTGGTCAACCGCACATCCCCTCGCGTCGGATGCTTTCCCGCCGAGGATACGCGCACGGACCTGCCCGCAGATTCACTTCCGGCCGGTGTGCCCGTACTCACCGCACCCAACCCGCCCGGTCCTGCCGTCGCGGGCCACTCCGGGCCATCCAGCAGCTGCTGCAGCTGCCGGGCGTCCCGCTCGTCCCGTTCCAGGCTTCGTGTCTCGGTCGGCACCGGTCACCCCCCTCGCAGAAAAGTCGTCCGGGGGCTGTAACGCGAGATGCCCACTGAGGCATTCCGGCCGGCCCTCCCGTTCCTGGTCCCGGCCCCGACGGCGGCCGGCGCTGGGACCAGGAAGGGCCTGGGAGGACTGGCACCGCCTGTCCGGATCGGGCCGGCGGCACCATCGGATGCAACGACCCGCGCCCGGCACCGGAAACGGTCGCCCGGGCGAGCCGGTCAGTCCACGGCGCCGAGCCGCGCTGGGCCGAGTGCGCCGGCGAGCGGCCGCGACGGAATCAGTCGGCCACCCAGCCCTGGGCGTGCAGCCAGTCCCGCACGACGGCTGCGGTGCCGGCCGGATCCCGCCGCAGGTCGTGCGTCTCCCCCGGACGGATCACCACCTGCACGGGCGGCCTCGCCTCCGGCGTACCGAACGGGTCCCGGTCGCCGTTGACGACCAGTGTCGGCAGTCCGGTGTCCAGTTCGGCGGCCCGCGAGCGCTCCGGCCGCCCGGGCGGATGCAGCGGAAAGGCCAACGCGACGACGCCGGCCGCGCCCACCGCACGGGCGGTCCGACAGGCCACCCGCGCACCGCTGGAACGACCACCGACCAGCACCGTCGGCACGTCGGAGTGCCTGTCACACAGCGCGGCCAGCACCGCCGTCCAGGCCTCGTCGAGGTGACCTGCCGGTGCCGGCGCACGTCGACCGGCGACCCGGTAGGGCTGGGTCACCCGGACCACCGCCAGGCCGGCCGCGATCGACGCGTCCCGAACCGCGAGCAGGTCCGGGGCGTCGACGCTGCCGCCCGCTCCGTGCCCGAGCACGAGCAGAGCGGTGGCCGGGCGGGCCGGCAGGTCGGTGTCGATCCGCGCCAGACCGCGCGGGGTGTCGATGTCGTCGCTGGGCAGCACCGACCCATTCTCGCCGCCTGACCGGCGATGGGTGCGGACCGGGCCGCTGATCAGCTCAGCGGGACCAGCGTGAGTAGGCGATCCCGCACCGGCGGGCCGGCGTCGTCGACGGCGTCCGGGTCAGGTTCGACCTCGCCCCGCCAGGCGACCAGCATCGCCCGCCGCTCGCGGGGCGTGGTGGCACCCCACACGCCATGGCAGTCACCGACGTCGAGGGCCCAGGCCAGGCAGGACCCCTGCACGTCACAACCGCGGCACAGCGCGACGGCGGCGTCTGCCGGCTCGTTCGGTGCCGGAAAGAACGTCTCCGGATCGACGCTCTGACAGGTGCCTCTGGTGCGCCACGCGTCGTCTTCTCGCCGCTCCCGCACGGCCCGCAGCAGTCGCGGATCTCGCCGCGCCGCTGCCACCTCGTGCGGACGGGGCATACGCGCCCGTGTCATCCACCCACCTCCCCCGTGGGACCGGCAAGATCGGTGGACGTCGTCCGCCCCGTGCGAATCGACAGCCACTACCGGCGCTGTGTTCTATCGCACTTCACGACATCGGGACAAGGGTCTGCCGGGAACATGACTGAATAGCCAGGAGACGAATCGCGTGCAACCCTGGCAAATCGGCGCACGACGATGCAGGTCGGTCTCAGAACAGGGTCAACTCCTGCGGTGTCACCGTCGGCGCTACCGACACCCGGGCGGTCAGTTCCGGCCCGTCGTTACGAACGTCGCCCACCGCCGCCCCCACCGGGCGGATCTCCAACCCACCCAGCCACTCCGCCGAAGCCGGGGTGAGCAACAGTTCCGGCTCGTCGGTCGGCGCCAGCCACGACGACCAACGCTCGGGCGGCAGCAGCACCGGCATCCGGTCGTGCACCTCGGCCAGGTCGCCGAGCGCCTCGGTGGTCAGCACGCTGAAGGTGAGCCGGGAATCGGTGCCGGATTCCCAGACCGACCAGATGCCGGCCAGGGCGAGCACCGAGCCGTCGCTGGGGGTCATGAAATATGCCTGTCGCCCGCCGTCGGGCTGACGGACCCACTCGTACCAGCCGTCGGCCGGGACGAGGCAACGGCGACGGGAGAACGACCCGGAGTACGCCCGACTGGTGGCCACCGTCTCCGCCCGCGCATTGATCATGCGGGCGGCCCCGGCGGCCGACCGGGACCAGTGCGGCAGCAGACCCCAGCGACCGACACAGAGGCTCCGATGCCCCTCCGGGCTGACCCGGACCAGCGGCACCGGGTCGGTCGGCGCGACGTTGTGATCAGGTCGGACCAGGCCATCGGTGTCGTCGGACGACTCGAACAGCGCGCTCAGCTCGCCGGAGCTGCGGGTCGTCGCGTACCTGCCGCACATGGGGCACACGCTAACGCGTCGGAGACCCCGTCGGCTGTCCCGCCAACCGGGAGTACGACCGCCGGTTCCCGCCGCCCGCCGGCTGACACGGCAGAATGTAACCGTGGGGAACCTGACCGCGACCCGGCCGCCGCAGCCGTGGACCGCACCGACCGCGTCCGACCCGGTGGCGGCGACGCTGCGCCTACCCGGTTCCAAATCGATGACCGCGCGTGCCCTGGTGCTCAGCGCGCTGGCCGCCGGCCCGTCGACGCTCGCCGGGCCGCTACGCGCCCGCGACACCGAGCTGATGGCCGCCGGCCTGCGGGCCATGGGCGCACACGTGTCGATCAGCGACGACGAGCGCTGGCTGGTCCGGCCGCACCCGCTGGTCGGCCCCGCGCACGTGGACGTGGGGCTGGCCGGCACGGTGATGCGGTTCGTGCCGCCGGTGGCCGGGCTCGCCGACGGGCAGGTCACCTTCGACGGCGACCCGCACGCCCGCACCCGGCCGCTCGGCCCGCTGATCGGTGCGCTGCGCTCGCTGGGCGTCCGGATCGACGTCACCGGCGGCGGCAGCCTGCCGCTGACCGTGTTCGGCACCGGCCGGGTGACCGGCGGCGAGGTCGTGATCGACGCGTCCGCGTCCAGCCAGCTCGTCTCCGGGCTGCTGCTGGCCGCCCCGCGCTTCGACCGGGGCGTCGTGGTGCGGCACGTCGGCCCGCCGGTGCCCTCCGCGCCGCATCTTCGGATGACGGTGCGGATGCTGCGTGCCGCCGGCGCGGCCGTCGACGACACCACCCCCGACGTGTGGACCGTCGAGCCCGGCCCGCTCACCGGGCGCGGCTGGGAGATCGAACCAGACCTCTCCGGCGCGGTGCCGTTCTTCGCCGCCGCCCTGGTCACCGGCGGCGAGGTGACCCTGCAAGGCTGGCCACACAGCAGCGCGCAGCCGGTCGAGCAACTCCGCTCGCTGCTGCAACGGATGGGCGGCGAGGTCACCCTCTCCACCAGTGGGCTGACCGTCCGGGGCACCGGCGTGGTGCACGGCCTGACCGCCGACCTCTCCGACGTCAGCGAGCTGACCCCGGCGCTGACCGCACTGGCCATGCTGGCCGACTCGCCGTCGGTCTTCACCGGCATCGGGCACATCCGTGGCCACGAGACCGACCGGCTGACCGCGCTCGCGCGCGAGTTCACCGCACTCGGGGCGGACGTCAGCGAGGCGCCGGACGGGCTTGAGATCCGGCCCCGACCGCTGCGCGGTGGCATGTTCCGCACCTACCACGACCACCGGATGGCGCATGCCGCCGCGGTGGCCGGGCTCGCCGTCCCCGGCATCGACGTGGACGACGTGGGGTGTACCTCGAAGACCATGCCCGAGTTCCCGGCACTATGGTCAGCGATGGTGACCGGCAAGAGCTGACGCGAGAAGAGGACAGGTCCTGGCGACCAAACGGCGGGAGTACGACGAGGACGACGTACGGGTCCGACCCGGGAAGTCGTCGCGCCCACGTACGCGCACCCGCCCCCAGCACGCCGACGCCGTGGACGGCTTCGTCATCGCCGTCGACCGGGGGCGCTACACCTGCGTACTGGCCGGGGCCGAGCGCGGCGTGGTCGGGGCCGAACTGCCCACGGTCACCGCGATGCGGGCCCGCGAGCTGGGCCGCAAGTCGGTGGTGGTGGGCGACCGGGTCAGCCTGGTCGGCGACACGTCCGGCGCGGAGGGCGCCCTCGCCCGTATCGTCCGGATCGCCGAGCGCCGCTCGGTGCTGCGCCGCACCGCCGACGACGACGAGACCACCGCCGAGGGTCGGCTGGAACGGGTGGTGGTGGCCAACGCCGACCAGTTGGTGATCGTCAGCGCGCTGGCCGATCCGCCGCCGCGCACCGGGTTCATCGACCGCTGCCTGGTGGCCGCGTACGACGCGGACGTCGAGCCGCTGCTCTGCCTCACCAAGGCCGACCTGGCCGGGCCGGAGGAGGTGCTGGGCTACTACACCGAGTTGGAGCTGCCGTACGTGCTGAACCGCCCCGACGCCGACCTGGGCGCGCTGCGCGCACTGCTCGGAGGCCGGGTCTCGGTGCTGGTCGGGCACTCCGGGGTGGGCAAGTCGACGCTGGTCAACCGCCTCGTCCCGGACGCGCTGCGCGCGGTCGGCGTGGTCAGCGCCATCGGCCGTGGCCGGCACACCTCCACCAGCGCGGTGGCGCTGCGGCTGCCACCGGTGCCCGGCGTCGACACCGACCCGGGTTGGATCATCGACACCCCCGGGATCCGCAGCTTCGGGCTGGCGCACGTCTCGGCCGACAGCCTGCTGCACGGCTTTCCGGACCTGGTCGAGGGCACCGTCGACTGCCCGCCCAACTGCCAGCACACGGCCGACGAGGCCGACTGCGGGCTGGACGCCTGGGTGGCTGCCGGCAAGGCCGACCCGCGCCGGCTGGCCTCGTACCGCCGGCTGCTCGCCTCCCGCGCCGGCGAGGGTGACTCGCGCGGCGAGAGCGACCAGCGCGGGCCCGGCGAAGGTGACCGGCGCGGGCCCGACGAGTGAGCCGACGGGCGTGGGCTAGGTTGCCGGCATGACCGGGTACGCCGACGACCTCGCCCTCGCCCACCTGCTCGCCGACCGGGCGGACGCCATCGCCACGGCCCGGTTCCGCGCGCTCGACCTGCGCGTCGAGTCGAAGCCCGACCTGACGCCGGTCTCGGACGCGGACACCGCCGTGGAGCGGGAGATTCGCGCCCTGCTGGCCGAGCACCGGCCGGCCGATGGGCTGCTCGGTGAGGAGTACGGCGCGCAGCCGTCCGCCGACCCGAACGGCCGCCGGTGGATCATCGACCCGATCGACGGCACCAAGAACTTCGTCCGTGGCGTTCCGATCTGGGCCACCCTGATCGCGCTCTACGACGGCGACCGGCCGGCGGTCGGCGTGGTGTCCGCCCCGGCGCTCGGACGACGCTGGTGGGCGAGCGCGGGCGCGGGCGCGTACGCCGGACCGGGCCCCGCCGCCGGCGAGCGGATCGGGGTGTCCGCGGTGCGCCGGATCGCGGACGCCAGCTTCTGCTACTCGTCCCTCAACGGCTGGGAGAGCGCAGGGCGGCTCGACGCGGTGCTCGACCTGATGCGGGCCAGTTGGCGCAGCCGGGCGTACGGGGACTTCTACGGCTACGTGCTGTTGGCCGAGGGGGCACTGGACGTGATGGTCGAGCCGGAGTTGTCACTGTGGGACGTGGCAGCACTGGTGCCGATCATCACCGAGGCGGGTGGCACGGTCACGGATCTGTTCGGCCAACCGGCCCCGGCTGGCGCCCCGGGCACCGACAGCAGCGTGGTGGCCACCAACGGTGTGCTGCACGCCGACATCCTCGCCCGCCTCGATCGACCAGCCGAGCGCTGACCCCCGGCAACCTCTATCCTCGCCAGGTGGTCTCCTCCAGTTGGTGCTTCCTCGCGGCGATGATCGTCGCGTACGGCTTCGCCAACCTGCTCCAGTCGGTGGCGGCGGCCCGCACCACGGTCCACAACACCTTCGATCCGGGCCTGCTGCTGCGCCTCGCCGGGCACCGGACGTACCTGGTCGGCCTCGGCTGTCAGATCGGCGGATTCGTGCTCGCCTTCCTGGCCCGGCGGGACCTGCCGCTGTTCCTCGTGCAGGCCAGCGTGGCCGCCGGGCTCGGGGTGACCGCCATCCTCGGGGTGCTGGTGCTGAAGTGGCGGCTGCCGGCGGCGGAGGTGGTGCTGCTGGCGCTGCTCTTCGCGGGGATCACCGCGCTGGTGCTGTCCGCCCGGCCGGCGCCGTCGAAGCAGCTCGGCATCGCCGGCTCGATCGCCCTGCTGGTGGCGCTCGGCGTCATCGCGGTGCTCGGCTTCTTCGCCGTCCGGTTGTGCGGGGCACCTGGTTCGGTGGCCCTCGGATCGCTGGCCGGGCTGGCGTTCAGCTCAGCCGCGGTCGCCGCTCGGCCACTGGCGTCCGCGCCGTCCGCCGAGGCGTTCCTCGCCGACCCGCTGTTCTACCTGCTGATCGCCCACTCGATCGTCGGTCAACTGCTGCTCGGTCTGGCCATGCAGCGCGGCTCGACGACCGCCGCGGTCGCCGCGATGGACGCCGCCGGCGCGGTGCCGGCCGCGATCGTCGGCCTGCTGCTGCTCAACGACAAGATCTGGCCGGGTCGGGAATGGCTGGCCGCGGTCGGCTTCCTGGTCACCCTGGCCGCGGTGATCGGGCTGACCCGGTACGCCGAACCGCAGCAGCAACGCTCGGTGGAGCGCCGCCGCGACCGGGCCATGGTCGGCGCCGGCCAGCCCGGCTGACGAACCGGGCCGGCCGACAGCCCGCTCAGGCCTCCACCGGCTTGCGGCGGCTCACCACCCGCTCGTAGAGCCGCTCCAACGCACCGGCGGTCCGCTCCCACGTGTAGCTGCTGCGCACCCGGTCCACCGCGGCGTGCCCGTACGCGAACCGGCCGGCGTTGTCGGCGAGCAGCCGGCGCAGCGAGACTCCGAGTGCCCGCACATCGCCGGGGGGAACCAACCGGCCGGTGACCTCGTCGACGACGGCGTCCGCCAGGCCACCCATCGCGTAGCCGATCACCGGCACACCGCAGGCCATCGCCTCCAGCGAGACCCGCCCGGCCGAGGAGTAGTGCGGCGTGCAGGCGACCACGTCCGCCGACCTGTACCAGGTGGCCATCTGGTCGTGCGGTACACCGCCGACGAGCCGCACCTGGTCGACGACGCCGATCTGCTCGGCCAGCTTCCGCAGCCGTCGCGCCTCCGCGTGGTTGACCAGCTGGTCGGCCGGCGGTCCACCGGCGATCACCAGCTCGGCGTCGCCGACCAGACGCATCGCCCGGATCAGGTCCTCCTGACCGTGCCCGGCGGAGAGCGAGCCCACCGACAGGATGCGGGCGCGCTGTTCGCGTGGTGCCGCCTCGCCGTCTGGGTGGAACTGCTCGATGTCCACGCCGGCCGGCACCAACGCGACCGAGCTGCGTTGCAGGCCCATCCGGGTCAGCTCGTCGACTTCGTCGTTGGACTGGGCCACGGCGATGTCCACCGCCCGGGTCAGCGCGCGTTCCAGCGTGATCCGCTCCCCCGGCCCACCGTAGTGGCCGCCCAGGTGACGCAACTGCTCGACGCCGAGCGAGTGGAACGTCTGCACCACCGGGATGTCGGTCTCCCGAACGGCGTGCGCTGCCGCCAGGCCACCGATCCAGTAGTGCCCGTGCACCACCTCGGGCCGCCAGGCACCGGCCCACTCGTCGGCCAACCAGCGGCCGAACTCCGTCACGTGCGGGATCAGCTCGGCGGTGGCCAGTGGGGTGGGCGGGCCAGCGGGCACCTGGTGCACCTGGTAGCCATCGACGTCGACCGTCACCGGCAGCCCCGGGTCGTCCCGGCGCTCGTAGAGCCGGACGTCGTGGCCGCGTTCGGCCAGCTCGGCGGCGACCCGTGCGATGTGCTGTCGAGTGCCGACCGGTGGGCCGTCGGCGTGGCGGTACGAACTGGCGTGCGCGCAGACGAGGCCGACGCGCATGGGTCACCTCCCTGCGATCTTTCCTCGGCGTCCTCCCGTTTCAGAGCGTCCCATTAACCTCGGGACCCGGAGTCGAAACCTGGCAGATCGGAACAGTCCCCGCGAGTGCCGCCGAAACTTGCGCCACGACAACCACAGGGCGTGGGCCTGGCCACACCGCGGGCGGCCCCCGATGATCGACAAGCGGTCCTTGGTATGACCAGGTCCAGGCGGGGGTACCGCTCAAGAATGCCGCTAACCCGCAGCCTCGACGATTCGACCGTGGTGATCACCGGCGCGTCCAGCGGGATCGGCACGGCGACCGCGTACGCGTTGGCCCGCCGGGGTGTCGCCGTCGTGCTGGCCGCTCGCAGTGAGCCGGCCCTACGACAGGTCGCGCAGCGCTGCCGGGAGTTGGGTGGCGAGGCGCTGGTCGTTCCGACCGATGTGACCGATCTGGAGTCGGTGCAGCGACTGGCCGAACGGGCTGCGGCCGAATTCGGCCGGATCGACGCCTGGGTGAACAACGCCGCGGTGAGCGCGGTGGGTCTGTTCGACGAGATTCCGGTCGCCGAGTTCCGCCGGGTGCTGGAGGTCAACCTGCTCGGGGCGGTGCACGGCATCAAGGCGGCTCTGCCGTACCTGGGCGCGGCCGGTGGCGGTGTGCTGGTCAACAACGCCTCGGTGCTGGCCGAGGTGGCCATGCCGTACCAGTCGGCGTACAACGCCACCAAGCATGGCATCCGAGGGTTGGCCGACACGGTCCGGCAGGAGCTGCGGGTCACCGGTCGCGGTCAGATCTCCGTCTGCACCGTGCTGCCGGCCACCATCGACACCCCGTTCTTCCGGCACGCGGCCAACTACAGCGGCCGCGAGCTGGTGCCACCACCTCCGATCTACCCACCGGAGGTGGTCGCCGAGACCATCGTCCGGCTGCTGCGTCGGCCCCGCCGCGAGGCGTACGCCGGTGGCGCAGCCCGGCTGCTCGGCCTGCAGTGGCGGCTGGCGCCCGCGCTGATGGAGCGCGCTCTCGGCTGGTACGCCCACCGCACCCAGTTCGGGCCGGGCGCCCGGGTGGACAGCACCGGCAACGTCTTCCACGCCGACGCCCAGGCCAGCCGGGACGGTGGCTGGAACGGACGTCGCCGCCAGTTGGTGCGGATGACCGCCGCGTTCGGTCTCGCCGCCGCCGGCACTGCGGTCGGCACGATGGCGGCCATCAACCGTCGGTCCCGGTCGGACCGCTGATGCCCAGCATCGAGCGCCCGAATGCGCGAACCGTCACCGGCGCGCACAATGGGGCGATCATGTCGAGCTGTCTCGTGGAAATCGACGAGTCGTCAGCGGTGGTCCGGCTGACCGGTGTGCTCGACGCCGCCGGAGCCGAGGCGGTCCGCGGCGCGCTGCTCGCCCGACTCTGCGACCGACCCGGTCCGGTGGTCGCCGACGTGACCGGGCTGCGGGTCGCCGACGCGGCGGGGCGGGGCGTCTTCGCCGAGGTTCGCCTGGAGGTCGCCGACTGGCCCGCCGCGGATCTGCTGCTGTGTGACCCGGTGGTCGACGGGCCCGACCACGCGGACGCTGGGGTGCCGACCTGGCCGACCGTGGACGGCGCGCTGGCCGCGATCGCGGCAGCACCGCTGGCGGCGGTGCTCACCGCGGATCTGGCCCCGACCGTGGGAGCCGCCCGGCAGGCCCGGGATCTGGTCAGCACCGGTTGCCGACGATGGGACATGCCGACGCTCACCGACCCCGCGTGCATCGCCATCACCGAGATGGTCAACAACGTGGTGGCGCACGCCCGCACCCCGATGACGGTGCGGCTGGCACCCCAGGACAGCACCCTGCATCTGGCGGTCCGCGACCACTCCCCGCTTCGGCCGACGTTCGCCGGGTTGGCCCCGCCGACCCGGGCCGGTGGCCGGGGCCTGCTGCTGATCAACTCGATGGCCCGTCGCTGGGGCAGCAGCGTCGTACCGGACGGCAAGGTCGTCTGGTGCGTGCTGCACCCGGACGACGAGGCCTCTCTCCTCGACTGACGGGGCTTTTCGCCTCCGCTGCCGGTTTCGCCGTGGCACGGCCGACGGTGCTCCGGTTACGGCGGGAGGGCAGCGGGTAGTGATCAGACATGCGCGACAACGAGTTCCCGACCCCCGTGTCCGACACCGAGGCCCAAGGGCTGCCCGACACCGCCGATGACGACTCGACCGCCAACGACGACGTGCTCACCGGGCGCGAGGCGGACGGCCCGGACCCGGCCCAACTGCCCGGCGACCGTACGCCGGTCGCGGTGGACCGGTTCGGGACGACCGCCGAGGAGCAACTGGACGGCGAGTCGTTGGACTACAAGCTCGACCGAGAGGTCTACGAGCGCCCGGCGGACGACCCGCTGGCCGGAACGATCGACCCGAAGATCGCCTTCGAGGCGGACAACCTGGAAGCCGCGGCGGAGGCCCAGCTGGACGCCGACGTGATGAACCCGGGGCCCACCTCGGACCCGAACTCGCCGGTCTCCCTCTACGACCACGGTCAGCTCGGCACGGTGGCCGACGCCACGGTGGGTCGGCTGGTGGAGCCGGACGAGGGGGCGCACACCGACCAGGAGACCAACTCGGTGGCGTACGACGCCGGAGCGGCCGGCGGCGGGGCGACCGCCGAGGAACTGGCCATCCACGAGACGGAGCCGCCGCGCTCGGTCTGACCGGGGTCAGTCGTCCAGGCCGCGTTCGATGGCGTACCGGGTCAGCTCGACCCGGTTGTGCAGTTGCAGCTTGCCCAGGGTGTTCTGCACGTGATTCTGCACGGTGCGGTGCGACAGCCCGAGCCGCTGCGCGATCTGCTTGTACGACAGCCCCTTCGCGACCAGCCGCAGCACCTCCGTCTCCCGGTCGGTGAGCTGGGGCGTCGCGGGCTCCGCGTTGCCGGCCGGGTCGGCCCCCTGCCCCGGCCCGGCGGCCAGCCGGCGGTACTCACCGAGGACGAGCCCGGCCAGGCCGGGGGTGAAGATCGCGTCGCCGGCCGCGGTACGGCGGACCGCCTCGAGAAACTCGGCGGGCGCGGTCGACTTCACCAGGTAACCGGTGGCCCCCGCCTTGACCGCGTCCAGCACGCTCTGCTGTTCGCCACTGGCGCTGAGCATCAGCACCCGGACGTCGGGCAGTGCCGCGCGCAGCCCCAGGATCACCTCCACGCCGGAGATGTCCGGTAGTTGCAGGTCGAGGACGACCACGTCGGGCCGGGCGGCGGCGGCCACCCGGATGGCCTGTCGCCCCTCGCCGCTTGTCGCCACGACCAGGAATCCGGCCTCGGTCAGGTCGCGGGCCACGCCCTCGCGCCACATCGGATGGTCGTCGACCACCATCACCCGGGTCGGGTTCACCGCTGTGCCCTGGGCACGGTCAGCTCGATCTCGGTGCCGGCTTCGGGGGCCGACACGATCCGCACCGTCCCACCCAGGTCGGCCACCCGACCCCGGATCGACTGGGTCACGCCGAGCCGGCCCTGGGCGGCCGCCTCGGCGAGCCGGCCGTCGGGGATGCCCGGCCCCTCGTCGCGAATCGACACCGTCACCGTCGCCCCCTCGTCCTCGATCAGCACCCAGGCCCGCCCGCCGGCATGCCGCCCCACGTTGTCCAGGGCCGCGCCGGTGGCGGCGGCCAACTCTCCGGCCACCCGCCGAGGCAGCGGCACGGGGGTGGCCGGGGCGGAGAGCGCCACCGCCGACGAGGCGTACCGGCCGAGCAGGGTTCGCAGGTCCACCGCGGCGGCCTCGGGGCCGTCCGGGAAAACGGCGGCGGTCGGGCCGGTGCCGGCGATCAGCGCCCGCAAGGCGGCCTCCTGCTCGCCGGCCAGCCGAGCCAGCTCGCCGGCCTCACCGGGCAGGTCCGCGCCGCGCCGCTGCACCAGCGCCAGCACCTGGAGCACCGAGTCGTGAATGCCCCGGGCCAGCCGCTCCCGCTCCCGGGTGGCGGCCTCCAACTCGACCGCGCGTTGCAGCCGTTCCTCGGCGATTGCCGCGAGCCGGGCCACGTGCCCGACCACCACTCCGGCGAGCAGCATCAGGATCACCCCGGTGAACGAGGACTGGCCGATCCGTTCCCGGGTGGCCAGGTCCGCGCCGGCGACAAGCAGTGCGGCGACAGTGCCCCGCCGCCGGCCGCCGGCGACGGCCCAGGCCAGCACCGGGCCGGCCATCCAGGCCACCCCCATGGTGGGTACGCCGGTCGCCAGCGCGGCCCGACCGACCACCCACGGGGTGGCCAGCACGACGGCCAGCACCACCCCGAGGTCGGCCAGCAGCAGCGGCCAGCGCCGCCAGGTCGGCCGGGCGTACCAGATCGCGGTCGTCCCGGTCCAGGCGATCATCACCAGGATCAGGGCACCGACGGCGTACGGGTGGGCGTACCGGTCGGCGTCGCGCACCGCGAGGGCGCAGACGTACGCCAGGGATGCCAGCCTGAACACCGTGAGCGCACGCCACAGCGGCACCTCGAATCCACCTGACGGCGACGGCATGGCGGTCAGGATGCCACAACCGGGCCAGCCGCGCGGCGAGCAGCGAGTGCGGTTCGGGAAACCCTGACGTACGGTGGAAAAGCCGCGAAATACTCCGAGATTTGCCGCCGGGACGGGCCCATGACGAACGCAGATGCACACGCACCGCGTACGGTTGTGCCCATCGAACCTGCCCTCCTGATCGCCGACGCCTTCAACCAGGCCCAGGTGACCGAGATTCGACACTCGGTCACCTCTTGTGCGTACGCGTCCGGGCTCACCGGCCAACGGCTGGACGACTTCGTGCTCGCGATCAACGAGTTGATCACCAACGCGGTGCGGCACGGCGGTGGGCACGGGTGGCTACGGCTCTGGAAGGAGTCGGGCCTGCTGGTGTGCGAGGTCGCCGACCACGGGCACGGGATCAGCCAGCAGCGGCTGGGCGACCGCAGTCGGCCGGCCCCGGACACCGCGGGCGGCTGGGGCCTCTGGCTGGCCCGCGAGCTGACCGACAACATGGAGGTCAGCACCGGCGCCGCCGGCACGACCGTCCGCGTCACCACCCGCCTCTCCAGCCACAACCGCACCCCGCGCTGATCCCCGTGTCCGCGCCGTACGGCTGCGCGGCTCAGGCGAACAGCGCCGAGACGGATTCCCCGTTGTGGATCCGGCGCATGGCTTCGGCCAGGGCGGGGGCCACCGACAGGACCTGCAACTTGGGGACCCGTTTGGCGGCCGGGATGGGCACCGTGTTGGTGCAGACGATCTCCAGGACGCCGTCCTGGTCGCTGAGCCGCTGCAACGCGTCGCCGGAGAAGAGGCCGTGCGTGCAGGCGATCCGGATCGACCGGACCTTCAGACCACGTAGATGCTCCATCAGCTCGACCACCGTGCTGCCCTTGGCGATCTCGTCGTCCAGGACGATGACGTCCTTGTCGGTCACCTCGCCGATCACCGCGCTGATCTTGACCAGGTCGTCGCTGAACCGCTGCTTCGCCCCGGCCGCGACCGGCGTGCCGAGCAGCCGGGCGAAGGCCGCCGCCTCCTTGGCATTGCCCAGGTCGGGTGAGACCACCACGGTGTTGCTGAGGTCGTAGCGGCGGAAGTGGGTGGCCAGCTCACGCAGCGCGTGCAGGTGATCCACGGGGACGCTGAAGAAGCCGTGCACCTGCGGCGAGTGCAGGGTCATCGCAAGCACCCGGTCCGCACCGGCCGACGTGAGCAGATCGGCGACGAGCCGTGCGCCGATCGAGATCCGCGGCGCGTCCTTCTTGTCCGAACGGGCGTATGCGTAGTGCGGCAACACCACCGTGATCCGGCCGGCGGACGCACCTCGGGCGGCGTCGATCATCAGCAGCAGCTCGACCAGGTGCTCCTGCACCGGCGGCACCAACGGCTGGATCAGGAAGACGTCCCGCTCCCGGCAGTTGGCCTGCAACTGCACTTCCAAACAGTCGTTGGCGAACCGGGACACCCGCACCGGATGCAGCGGCACCCCCAGGTGAGCGCAGATCTCGGCAGCCAGGTCGGGATGGGCAGTTCCACTGAAAACGGCGATGTCGCGCACGTTCGCAGATCGTAGGCGAAGCGGCCGACGGCGGACGGCGGCGGGCCGTATTCGGCCGTGACGCCTGTCGCACCGCGCCGCCGGCACGGGTACGGTGCTGCGGTGACCCCCCAGTACGTCGCCGCCATCGACCAGGGCACCACCTCCTCGCGGTGCATCGTCTTCGACCGGGCCGGGGAGATCGTCGCCGTGGCCCAACGCGAGCACCGGCAGATCTTCCCTCGACCCGGCTGGGTGGAGCACGACGCCGAGGAGATCTGGGACAACGTCCAACAGGTGGTCTCCGAGGCGCTGCGGGCCGCCGGCACCGACGCGGCCGGGCTGGCCGCCGTCGGCATCACCAACCAGCGGGAGACAACCGTCGTCTGGGACCGGGCCACCGGCCGCCCGGTGGCCAACGCCATCGTCTGGCAGGACACCCGGACCGGGCCGCTGCTACGCGAGCTGGCATCGGCGTACGGCGAGGAGCGGTTCCGGTCCCGTACCGGCCTGCCGCTGGCCACCTACTTCGCCGGGCCGAAGCTGCGCTGGCTGCTGGACGAAGTCGACGGCCTGCGCGAGCGCGCCGAGCGCGGCGAGGTGCTCTTCGGCACCATGGACAGCTGGCTGATCTGGAAGCTGACCGGCAAGCACGTCACCGACGTGACCAACGCCAGCCGGACCATGCTCATGGACCTCACCACCCTCAACTGGGCCCCGGACCTGCTGGACGCCATGGGCGTTCCGGCGGCGATGCTGCCGGAGATCCGCTGCTCCGCCGAGGTGTACGGCCACGCCACCGGTGTGCTCCCCGGGGTGCCGGTGGCCAGCGCCCTCGGCGACCAGCAGGCCGCCCTGTTCGGGCAGACCTGCTTCCAGCCGGGCGAGGCGAAGTGCACCTACGGCACCGGCAGCTTCCTGCTGCTCAACACCGGCGCCAGCCCGGTCCCGTCGACGCACGGCCTGCTCACCACGGTCGCCTACCAGATCGAGGGTCAACCACCGGCGTACGCCCTGGAGGGCGCGATCGCCGTCACCGGCTCGCTGGTGCAGTGGCTGCGGGACAACCTCGGGTTGATCTCCACCGCCGCGGAGGTGGAGGACCTGGCCCGCACCGTGGACGACAACGGCGGCTGCTACGTGGTGCCGGCGTTCTCCGGGCTGTTCGCCCCGCACTGGCGCAGCGACGCGCGTGGCGTGATCGCCGGCCTGACCGGCTACATCACCAAGGGGCACCTGGCGCGGGCGGCGCTGGAGGCGTCGGCGTGGCAGACCCGCGAGGTGGTCGACGCGATGAACTCCGACTCCGACGTGGCGCTGCGCCGACTCCGGGTGGACGGTGGGATGACCGCCAACGGGCTGCTCATGCAGTTCCTCGCCGACGTGCTCGACGTGCCGGTGATCCGGTCCCGGATCACCGAGACCACGTGTCTGGGCGCCGCGTACGCGGCCGGTCTGGCGGTCGGCTTCTGGCCGGACCTCGCCACCCTGCGCGCACAGTGGCGCTCCGACGCGCAGTGGGAGCCGGCCATGGCCCCCGAGCTACGCGACCGGGAGCTGCACAACTGGCGCAAGGCAGTGCAGCGCACCCTCGACTGGGTCGAGTGACCCGTGCCATCGACCCCGGCTCAGCTCCAGCGGTTGCCGGTGAGCTTCTCGTAGACGTCGATGTAGCGAGCCCGGGTCGCTTCGACCACCTCGGCTGGCATGTCCGGGGCCGGGCCCTGCTTGTCCCAGCCGCTGCCGGTGGCCCAGTCCCGCACGTACTGCTTGTCGTAGGAGAACTGCACACGGCCAGGCTGGTACGACTCGGCCGGCCAGAACCGCGACGAGTCGGAGGTGAGGAGTTCGTCGGCGAGGACCAGGGCACCGTCCGGTGCCCAGCCCAGCTCGATCTTGGTGTCGGCGACCAGGATGCCCCGGTCGGCGGCCAGTTCGGCGCCGCGCCGGTAGATGTCGAGGGTGATCTGCCGCAGCCGCTCGGCGGTGGCCTGGCCCACCTTGTCCACCACATCGTCGTACGTGATGGGCTCGTCGTGCTCGCCCATCGGCGCCTTGCTCGACGGGGTGAAGATCGGCTCGGGCAGGATCGACGCCTCGCCGAGCCCTCGCGGCAGTGGTACGCCGGAGACCGAACCCGTCTTCTCGTACTCCCGCAGGCCGCCGCCCGTGAGGTAGCCCCGGGCCACGCACTCGACCGGGACCATGTCCAGGCGCTGGCAGCGGATCGCCCGTCCGGCGAATTCGGCGGGCACGTCGGTGGCCGAGATGACGTGGTTCGGCACCAGGTCGGCGAGCTGCTCGAACCACCAGAGCGAGAGCGCGGTGAGCAGGCGACCCTTGTCCGGGATCGGCGTCGGCAGCGCCACGTCATAGATCGAGATGCGGTCCGAGGCCACCAGGATCAAATCGTCGCCGTCGGCGTAGACGTCCCGAACCTTGCCCGAGTGCAGAAGTTCCACGCGCCCTAGTACACCACGCGACATCGGAAGGCCCGATTCGACCACCCGCGCCGGGGGTGACCGGACGGACGTTGACACCTTCGTGCGCTGCCTGCGTGAATGGTCCGACCGTCGCCCCCGCAGGTCCAGGAGACCCCCGTGCCCGTTGTTCGACCCCCGATCGACCGCCTCGGCGCCGACCCGGGCCGGCGCCGACTGCTCGGTGCGCTGCTCGGTGCACCCCTGCTCGCGTCCGGTGGGCTGGCGGGATGCAGCGACGGTGCCGCCACATCAACCCAGGACGGACCGGTCGAGCTGTCGGTCTTCTGGTGGGGCGGCACCAAGCGGGCCGAGCTCACCGAGAAGGCGCTGCGGCTCTACTCGGATCGCAATCCCCGGGTCACCTTCCGGGTCACCTGGCAGGGCGCTGACGGCTACTACGACCGGCTGGCCACCCAGGCGGCCGGCGGGAACGTGCCGGACCTGGTCCAGATCGACGACGCCATGCTGACCGAGTACGCCCAGCGCCAGATCATCCTCGACCTCACCGACCGGGTCGCCGACCACCGCCTGGATCTGCGGGGCCTGCCGGAGGGTCTGATCCGCTACGGCACGGTGGAGGGGCGGATGATGGCGGTCGCCGCCGGGCAGACCCACGCGGGCGTGGTCTTCAACCGGACCCTGCTGCAGGAGCTGCGCGTTCCGGAGCCCCGCGGTGGCATGACCTGGCCCGACTACATCTCCTGGGCGGAACAGGTCACCGAGGCCAGCGACGGTCGGGTGGCCGGCACCATGGACGCGTCCAGCGACTATCGGGCGCTCTGGCTCTGGCTGCGGTCGCAGGGCGGCGAGTTCTACCGGGGCAGCCAGCTCGGTTTCGGTGCGGAGGAACTGGTCGCGTGGTTCGAGCTGTGGCAGCGCGCCCGCAAGGGGCGGGCCACACCGGGCGCGGCGCTGGTCGAGCAGGCCGACAGCGGAGAGCTGGCCCGGCAACCGGTGGTGACCGGGTTGACCGCCGCGTCCTTCGCCTGGTCCCATCAGCTACCGGAGCTGCAGCGGCTCACCGAGGACGAGTTGGGTGTGACCGGCTTCCCGGGGCCGCCCGGCGCGCAGTGGGCGCGGGCGTCGATGTACTGGGCCGCGTTCCGGGGCACCCGCCACCCGGACACCGTCACCGACGTGATCAATTTCCTGACCACGAACGGCGAGGCCGGCACCGTCCTCGGCCACGAGCGTGGCCTGAACGCCAGTCTCCAGGTCCGCCGCTACACCGAGGGCAGCATCACCGACCCGGCCCAGCAGCGCGCCGCCGTGTTCGGCGCGAGCATCGCCGACCAGCTCGGGCCGGCGCCGGCGCCACCGCCGAAGGGGCACGCCAGGGTGCGCGCCCTGCTGGTCACCACCGCGGAGAGCATCCGCGTCAAGCGGGCCGGCACGCGGGCGGCCACCACGCGCTTCGTCGCCGAGGCCAACGCCGCCCTGGCAGGGTGACCACGGGCGGCCGGCCGCGTGGCCGGCCGCCGTCGATCGGCCCCAGAGGTCGAAGCTTGTCGGGTCAGCGCGGCGGGCCGCCCCGGCGGTTGCGCATGAGGCGCAGCACCAGGAACACGACGATCGCGACCACCACCAGGCAGCAGAGCAGCGGGAGGACACCGAAGCCGCTGCGGCCACGCCGCCGGGCCGCCTCCACCACGAGTTCGCCGGTACCCGTGGACGCCCACGCCGCGACGGGCACGAAGACCGCCAGTACGACCGCACCGAGGACCGCGCTGAGGCGGCCCCACCACTTACCGAATGAAGACATGTGCCCATCCTCGCCGAAGGGCGCAACCTCGGCATGTTGGTCCACGCCGAATCATGGGATCGAGATCTTCCTGCAGTACGCACGCACGCTGGTCCAGTTGGACCACGGAACCGCGAGGCGCCGGCTCCTTCGTGGTCCCTCGTCCGGCAGGGCAGCAAAAAAGCCCGGCCCCCACATTGTGGGGGCCGGGCTTTTTTCACTTCCAGTTGTAGCGGGGACAGGATTTGAACCTGCGACCTCTGGGTTATGAGCCCAGCGAGCTACCGAGCTGCTCCACCCCGCGTCGACTTGTTAAGACTAACCCATGCCGTTCGGGCATGATCAGTGGGGGTCACCAACCTCGCCAACACCCGTGCCCGACAATGTCGAAAGCCCGCCTCCGGCATCCGGAGGCGGGCTTTTCGAACTGGTGTTTCTCTCGTAGCGGGGACAGGATTTGAACCTGCGACCTCTGGGTTATGAGCCCAGCGAGCTACCGAGCTGCTCCACCCCGCGTCGGCTCGCTAACCGTAGCGCACCGACACGGGGCACCGCAAAGCGACGCCGATACCGCTGCCGCCGACACCCCTGACCTGGACCGCTGTCAGTCGAGCCAGGTCTCGATCGCCGCCACCGCCCGCCGACTGTCGGCATCAACCTGGGTCCGCTCGGCGGCCGTGTACTCCCAGCCCTGCTCCCACAGCACCGTCACCACATCGCCGATCCGGACCGCCCGGACCAGCCGAACCTCGTCCGCACCCGGCTCGCCCATCCCGTCCGGGTACGGGGCCCGCATCTCGAACAGCACCGACTCGTCCCCGTACTCCCCCGCGGCCAGCAGCCGCTGCCGCCAGGTCCTGGTGTCGTCGGACAGTTTCTGGTCGGGGCAGTCGCGAACGGCCTGCCGCAACTCCCGCAACGCGTCGTCGCCGCGGCCCGCGCGGTAGATGGTGATGGTGTGCCGGTAGCTGCCGTCCGGAACGTTCCCCGCCGGCGTTCCCGACAGCTTGTAGGCCAGGTACCGGCCGCGGCGCTGGACCACGGCCGAGTCGCTGGGATAGCGGGCCGCGCAGAGCGCCGGCAACGCCGCACCCTTCGCCTGCGACTCCATACCTGTCCGGTTGGCCGCCGCCAGCACGAAGAAAGCTCGATCCGGGATCGAGGTGGGCGGCCGGGGCGCCGCCGCGCCGGTTGTCGGGGCTGGCGGCGTACCGCTGAAGGTGCTTGTCCCCGGTGGCGGCGCCGGTGGCGACGACAGGTGTGGTGTGCGGGACGGCGACGGGTGCGGAGCCGCCCCGGTCGGTATCGGGCCGGGCGTGTCGGCGGGCGGTGGCAACGGCGCGACACCGTCCGCCGGAAACGCCAGCCGACCGCTGACGGCCACCCCGCCGACGAGCAGCGTCACCGCGAGCGCGGAGCCGACGACCCGGACTCGCGCCCGCCGGTCGGCGAACCGCCGAACCCGCTCGGGGTGAGCGAGCTCCTGGCCGTCGGCGACATCGCTGAGCGACCGGTACAGGTCAGAAAGTTCAACGGACATCGTTCACCTCCAGCTCCACGGTGGAGAGGTCGGGCAGCAGCGCGGCCAGCCGGGACCGGCCCCGGGACAACCAGGACTTCACGGTGCCGACCGGAACGTCGGTCTCCCGGGCGATCTCCTCGACCGACATGTCGAACAGGTAGTGCAGGGCCAGCGCCTGCCGGTAGGCAGCGGGCAACTGGCGGAGCGCGCGGACCAGGAGCACCCAGTCCTCGCTCGGCGGGGATGCGACCGGCGGTGGCCCGGTACGGCTCAACACCGCCCGCCAGCGATGCAGGTGCCGCCAGCGGTCGGTCGCCAACCGGGACACCACCAGCCGCAGCCACGCCTCCGGCGCCGGATGCGTCGACAGCCGCCCCCACTGCCGCCAGGCCCGGGTGTACGCCTCCTGCACCAGGTCCTGCGCCTCGCTGTGGTCGCCAGCGACCGCACAGCCGTACCGCACCATCCGCCTCGCGGTGCTGCGGTAGAAGTCGTCGAAGCTCTGCGCGTCCCTCACGACTGCTCCCCCTCGCTCCCACCCCGTTGCAAGGAGGACGGCGGACCGGGGTCACAGGTTGCGGGGCCGGCCCGGCCTGTCGGCGACGCGACAAACGAGCACACACCCGGACACAGCGGAGCCCCCGCCGTCAGGACCGGTGAGGTCCGACGACGGGGGCTTCGAGCTGAACTCCCGGCGGTGGCGGGTCAGCCTCCAGCGCTCGGGCTGACACTCGGCGACGGGCCACCGCTGGGCGTACCGGCCGGGTTGGCGGCCTGCTGCGCCTGCTGGAACGCGGTGAGCGCCTCATCCAGCGCCTTGAGAGCGCGACCGTACCGCTCGAAGTCGCCGGACGTCTGCGCGGCCCGGACCTCGACGATCGCGGTCTGCACCCGGTCCGCAGCGGTGGCCAGTTCACCGGTCGGCGGCGGGGTGCCGGTGCCGGCGCTCGGCGTCGGCGTCGGGGTCGTCGGGGTCGTCGGGTTGCCCCCGGTGGTCGGAGGCGGCGACGTGCCCTGCCCCGCCCGCTTACCCTGCTCGACCAGCTGCTTGATGCCGTCGTTGATGTTGTCGGCGAGCGCCACGAAGGAGCCACCGTCACCGTAGGAGAGCAACACCTTCTGCAGCAGCGGGTACGCGTCCTGCTGGTTGCTCTTCACGTAGACCGGCTCGACGTAGAGCATCCCGTCGGCGAAGGGCAGCGACAGCAGGTTGCCGTACTGCACCTGCGCCTGGTTACTGGAGAGCAGGTTCAGCTGCTGGCGGATGTTGGCGTTGTTGGTCATCTGCTGGTGCACCTGCACGGGGCCGGAGATCCGGGTCTGGTCCGGCAACTCCAGCACCTCCAGCCGGGGCTGCCCATCGACGTACGACCCGGAGATCAGCGCGGCGAGGTTCTGCCGGCCGTTCGGGGTGACCGCCGAGGTGAGCTGGAACCGAGGGCTCTCCTGCCCCGGGAACTGGGTGAACAGGTAGTACGGAGGCTGCTTCTGGCCGCTGTCCGGAGCGTCCGGCACGTTGGGCACCTGCCAGAAGTCCTGCGCGGAGTAGAAGTCGCCCGGGTTGGTCACGTGGAACTTGGTGAGCAGGTTGCGCTGCACCTTGAACATGTCCGCCGGGTAGCGGAGGTGCTCGCTCAGCTCAACCGGAATTTCCGCCTTCGGCACCACCAGGTCACCGCCGAACGCCTTGTTCCACGCCTTGAGGACCGGGTCGGTGTCGTCGTACTCGTAGAGCTTCACGGTGCCGTCGTACGCGTCGACGGTGGCCTTCACCGAGTTACGCATGTAGTTGACGTTCTCCCGGGCCAGCTGGAAGGTGCCCCGGTTGGTCAGCTCATCGGTGGTCTCGGTCTGCAGGTTGACCCGCTCCGCGTACGGGTAGGTGGCCGCCGTGGTGTAGCCGTCGACGATCCACTGCACCCGACCATCGACGACCGCCGGGTACGGGTCGCCGTCCAGGGTGAGGAACGGCGCGACCTTCTCCACGCGGTCCCGCGGGTTGCGCACGTAGAGCAGCTTGGAGTCCTTGTTGACCGCCTCGGAGAGCAGGAAGTTCGACTCCTGCTCCTTGATGGCGTACAGCAGACGTCGGGCGAAGGAGCCGATCTCGACGCCGCCCTCACCGGTGTAGGTGTAGGACTCGCCGCCACCCTCACCGACGGGCCGGTCGAACTCGGCCTTCCTGTTCGGGTCGGCCTGACCGACGATCGCGTAGTCGTCGGCCGCCATCCGCTCGCCGTAGTAGATGCGCGGCTGCTTGGCCGGGATCTGCTCGGTCTGCGAGGAGCACGCCTCCTGGGCCTTCTCGCCGAGGAAGCCGGAGACGAAGAACGGCTGCCCGCCGCAGACCACCTGGTTGGCCGGGGCGGCCACCAGCCCGAAGCCGTGGGTGTAGACGGTGTGCCGGTTGATCCAGGTGTTCTGCTGGTCGGTCAGCTCGCCATAGTTGATCTCCCGGACGCCGACCACGTAGTCGGAGACGTTCCCGTTCACGCCGTACCGGTCGATGTCGAGCTTGGGGCCGAAGTCGTAGAAGCCACGCACCTGCTGGAGCTGGGTGTACGTCTCGCTGACCAACTGCGGGTCGAGCAGCCGCACGTTCGACACCACGGAGGTGTCGGTGGCCAGGTTCGCCGGCGGGTTGAGGTTGCTCGCCGCGTACGGGGTCGTTTCGGTGGCCGCCAACCCGAACGCCGCACGCGTCGCGTCGATGCTGCGCTGGATGTACGGCGCTTCCTTGTCCTTGGCGCTCGGCTTGACCTCGAAGGTCTGCACCGCCCAGGGGTAGATGCCGCCGATGGCCACCGCGGACACGCCGAGCAGTGCCAGCGAGATCCCCGGCCAGACCAGGTTCCGCATCCAGGCGTTGGAGAAGACGATGATCGCGATCGCCACCACGATCGAGATGTAGGCCAGGATCTCCTTCGCCGGCAGCAGCGCGTTGACGTCGGCGTAGCCGGCGCCGTACAACTTGGCGCCCTCGTTGTACTCCAGCAGCATCGCCCGGCGGTCCAGCACGTACGCGAGGGCCTTCAACAGCACGAAGACCGCGACCAGGCTGCTCAGGTGCGCGCGGGCCGCGTTGCTCATCCGGTCCCCGATGCCCTGCAGGCGGACCCCGCCGAAGAGGTAGTGCACCGCGAGCGCGCCGATGACCGCCAGCACCACCGCCGTGAAGGCGACCCCGAGCAGGTAACGCCAGAACGGCAGTTGGAAGACGTAGAAGCCGATGTCCACCCCGAACTCCGGGTCCTTGATCCCGAAGTCACCGCCGTTGCGGAAGAGCAGCCACTGGTTCCACCGGCTCTGCGCGGAGAGGCCGGCGAAGAGCCCGACCACCGCGGCGGTCAGCAAGATCCAGGTGCCGAGTCGGGGGCCGAGCGCCATCCGGTAGCGCTCCAGGGTCGCCTGCTCCACCGAGTGCGGACGCAACCGCGGGCGCAACCGGTAGGCCAGCCACAGGTTGCCACCGACGATCACCGCCATGCCGAGACCGACGGCGAGGAAGAGCACCAGCCGGGTGAGCAGGACACCGGTGAAGACCTCGGTGTAGCGGACCTCGTCGAACCAGAGCCAGTCGGTCCACGCCTGGACACCCCAGCCGAGCAGGGTGAAGAGCACGAACACCCCGACCAGGACAGCGATGGTGACGCGCCCGCGCCGGCTCATCCTCGGAAGGGGGCTGCTGCTACGCATGACCACTGTTGGCTCCGCACGCTCGATATGATCGGCTCCGACCAGGCACCCAGAGTACGGGGTGTTCCTGGATGTGTCGGGGCACGGTCACACCAGTCAGCAGCGAACCGCCTGGCCGCCCTCGCGCACCCTCTCCAGAGCAGTCATCGCCTCGTCCAACGAACCCACCCGCAACAGCGGCAGATCGGGCTGCGGATTGCGGACCGCCTCGGCGCAGTTGTCCGCCGGCACCAGGAAGACCTTGGCGCCTGCGCGTTTCGCGCCGACCAGTTTCTGGGCGATTCCGCCGATCGGGCCGACGGTGCCCTCGTCGTCGATGGTGCCGGTGCCGGCGATGACGAGACCGCCGGTGAGATCGGCCGGGGTCAGTTTGTCCACGATCCCCAGGGCGAACATCAGGCCGGCACTCGGCCCACCGATGTCCTCCAGGTCGATGCCGAGCGTGAACGGGTGCGGCTGCTGCTGATCGATCTCGACGCCGATCCGCGGTCGGCCGTCCTGCTCCCGGCTGGTCACCGTCGCGGTGGCCGGCACGCCGTCCCGGGTGTAGCCGATGGTCAACGCCGTGCCGACCGGCTTTGCCCGGATGAGCTCGGTGACCTTCGCGGCCGCCGGCACCGGCTGACCGTCGACCGAGGTGATCACGTCGCCAGCCTTCAGCGCC
The DNA here is from genome assembly GCF_028475105.1 of Micromonospora sp. LH3U1. Classification (NCBI taxonomy): domain Bacteria; kingdom Bacillati; phylum Actinomycetota; class Actinomycetes; order Micromonosporales; family Micromonosporaceae; genus Micromonospora; species Micromonospora sp. LH3U1. The sequence continues at coordinate 6,074,621 of NZ_CP116936.1, forward strand.
CCGGCGGCCGGACCATCCCCGGCCACCGTCTTGATCACCACCTGCACCGGAAAGCCCAGCTCCCGCAGCGCGGCGGTCTCCGCGCTGGTCTGCGACGCCTTGAAGTCCTCCGCGTTGCGCTGCTCGACCTGCTCCGTCGACTCCCCGGGCGGGTAGACCAGCTCACGCGGCACCACCGCCTCATCGTCGGAGAACCAACCCGCGATCGCCCCACGCAGCCGCACCGTGGGCTGCACCCCCACCGTGGTCAGCCGCAACTGGCCCGCGGAGGTCGAGGTCTCCCGTCCGGAGACCTGGATGACCTCCTTCCCATCGGTCGTACCGAGGGTGTTGACCGTCGGACCCGGACCGAGCACCACGTACGGGATCGGCACCCGGAGCACCCCGATGCTCAGCAGGGCGGTGAACAGGGCACCGATCAGGACCGTCAGGCCACGACGTCTCATGCCGCAGAGCGTACCGACCGGCCGAGCGCCTCCTGCCGGATGCGCCGCGCGACTTCGCCCTCAGCGCAACGCCAGCGGCGGCGACCTGGGGCGCGGCCCGCGTACCGTAGACGTCGTGCCTGATATTCCGTTCGGTTTCGCGCTTCCGGGTGGGCAGCCACCAGACCCCAACGATCCCGCGCAGATGCAGCAGTTCATGTCGCAGTTGCAGCACCTGCTCTCCGCGCCGGGCAGCGGGCCGGTCAACTGGGACCTGGCCCGGCAGGTAGCTGCCAGCCAGCTCGCGGCCGCCGGCGACCCGGCGGTTTCACCGTATGAGCGCAACGCGGTCGAGGAGGCGCTGCGCCTGGCCGACCTGTGGCTGGAGCCGGCCTCGGCGTGGCCCTCGGGCATCCAGTCCCCGGTTGCCTGGAACCGCAATGAGTGGATCTTCAAGACGCTGGACGTGTGGCGCAAGCTCTGCGACCCGATCGCCAGCCGGATGGTCGGCGCGATGGGCGACCTGGTTCCGCCGGAGGCGCGCGCCCAGCTCGGCCCGATGCAGTCGATGGTGGCCACCCTCGGTGGCGCGCTCTTCGGCGGTCAGCTGGGCCAGGCCCTCGGGTCGCTCGCCGCGGAGGTGCTCTCCGCCGGCGACATCGGGCTGCCGCTCGGCCCGGCCGGCACGGCCGCGCTGATCCCGGCCAACATCCGGGCGTACGGCGAGGGCCTCGAGCTTCCCGAAGATGAGGTCCGCCTCTACGTGGCGCTGCGCGAGGCCGCCCACCAGCGGCTGTTCCAGCACGTCCCGTGGCTGCGCGGGCATGTGCTCACCGCGGTCGAGATGTACGCGTCGGGCATCCGGGTCAACCGGGATGCGATCGAGGAGGCGATGGGCCGGGTCGACCCGAGCGACCCGGAGTCGATGCAGGCGATCGCCCTGGAGGGCATCTTCACCCCGGAGGACAGCCCGGCGCAGAAGGCCTCACTGGCCCGACTGGAGACCGCACTCGCCCTGGTCGAGGGCTGGGTGTGCCACGTCGTGGACAGCGCCGCCAGCGACCGGCTGCCCAACGTCGTCCGGTTGGGCGAGGCGTTCCGCCGTCGCCGGGCCGCCGGCGGTCCCGCTGAGCAGACCTTCGCCGCGCTGGTCGGCCTGGAGCTGCGCCCGCGCCGACTGCGCGAGGCCGCGGCGCTCTGGGCCGCGCTCACCGAGCACCGCGGCATCGAAGGCCGCGACGCCGTCTGGGGTCACCCGGACCTGCTCCCGTCGGACGACGACTTCGCCGACCCGGTCGCCTTCGCGATGAACGACATGGACCTGAGCGAGCTGGACAGCTTCGACTTCAGCGCTCCCGGCGGTGCCGAGGAGAAGGCCCCGGGCCAGTCCGACGAGACCGACGGCGAGGGCGACGCCAAGCCCTGACACCAGCGCAGCGCCCGGGGTGCCCGCACTGATCGACGGCGGGCACCCCGGCGTGCCGGTGGCCCTTGTCAGACGGGGCTGGCTGGTCAGGCACGGCTCGCTCATGAGGCGGCCTCGCCGGCCAGGGGTTCACCGGCCAGGCGGGCTGGCGGCCTCGCCGGCCAGGCGGTGTGAGCGGCTCGCCGGCCAGGCGGTGTGAGCGGCTCGCCGGCCAGGCGGGCTGAGCGGCTCGCCGGCCAAGCAGGCTCGGCAGGCTCGCCGCTCAAGCGGGTCGGCCCGAGCCCGAGAGAAGGGCGCGAGTGGCTTCCCACCCCTCGAAGGCCGGGTCCAGCGTCGCCAGGTCAGCCGGGCCGCGCAGCCTTCGCCAGCCGGTGGTGACCGCAACGTCCCCTGGTCGAGGGGCGCCGGAACGCGCGTCAGCCGGCGTCGCCGTGTCCAGGTCCAGCGGAGGTAGCCAGCCCGGCACGGGCAATCGCACCGCCACCCCGAGCAGGCCCGGGCCACCCTCTATCGGGGCCACCGCGACCGGTCGGGTGGTGAGCGGGCGCAGCAGCTTGCCGACGGTCAGTGCGGGCAGGTCAGGCACGTCGCCGACCAGCACCGCTGCCTGGTCGTAGCCCTCCAACGCGGCGAACACGGCGTTCGGCGTCGGCTCGGCCACCTCGTAGACGGCCGTGCCGGGCCATACCAGCGCGTCGGCCAGAACACGATCGGCCGGGGTCACCGCGACCGCGACCTCCACCTCGTTGAGTGTGGCGAGCAGGTCGATGACGTCTTCTGCGAGAGCCGCTCGCCACTCTGCCCGGTCGACGCCGGGCGGCGACCAGTGGACCGGCCCGAGCAACGCCACCACCATCCGTCGTGCCACACCCCGACCCTAGCGCGCACCCCGACCTCGACCGAGCCTGCCTGCCCCTCGGCCAGGGCCTGATCGACTCGGTTTCCTTGAAGTCGCGCTATCTGCGGCTCCGGATACCGCGTCTTCAAGGAAACGGAGTCGATCAAGGAGGAGGTCCCGGCGCGGACCGCCGGGGTCAGGTGGGGAGTGGGGCACCGGAGGCGGCCGCAACACCTTCGAGGTAGCCGCGGGCGCGTTCCGCCTTCGGGTAGCGGCCGACCAACGCCCAGAACCGGGCGTTGTGGCTGGGCACGATGAGGTGCGCCAGCTCGTGCAGCAGCACGTAGTCGATCACCCAGTCGGGCATCTCCTGAACTCGGTGCGAGATCCGGATGCTGCGGTCGGCGGGCGTGCAGGAGCCCCACCGGCCGTTCTGGTTGGTGACCCATCGGACGCTGGCCGGCACCGCCTTCGTGGCGTACCCGGGGAGGTAGAGGTCGATGAGCCGGGTGGCTCGGTCCAGCAGCTCGGCATCGGAGCGGGCGAGGCGCCCCTCCCGGGCGGCGAGCCGGGCGAGCATCCGGTCGACCCACTCGCTCTCCTCCGCACGGGAGAACTGGTCGGGGATGAGGACGACGACTCGCTCACCGTCACGGTACGCAGACACCGTGCGTCGTCGGCGCTGGCTGCGCCGTACCTCGACGACCGGCTTGCGCGTCCCCGCCATCACTGGCCCGCGCAGCCTCGGCTACGTGTCACGAAGGAAAGCTAATGCCCACTGACCAGGGGTCCGCAAGAGTCAACCGCACGACACGCGCCCAGAAGATGGTGATTGGTCGCCAGGCGTCCCGAAAATTTCTTGACCGCAACGCCATCGCGCCATCTCGTCACCCTTCGTGAACACCGATGGCGCGGGTACGCGGCACCTCTCCACCGTAGGTGATCACCGTCCGGGATGCTGCGCGGGGGCACCCGCACGGGTGGCTGTGAGGCTTTGGTCGGCGTGTCCCCGCCAAACTGACTTATCCGACCTATTTCGCCGTGCACACTCTCGACGTCGACTTGCTCACAGTGTCGATGCACAGCTGACATGGAACTACCCAGACCTGGGTAGGGTCCGCGAACCAGCGGTCACGTAGGTGGCCGTGGAGTGAGACCCAGCGCCGGGGCCCCGTTTGGCCCGCCGCCGGGCACCCCGCCGGGTCGGCATCGACCGGCGGACGAGACGAGGAGGGCACCGTGGCCGACCAGGCCCAGACGACCTACAACGGTTACTGCGTGAAGTGCAAGGAGAAGCGGGACTTCGAAGGGCATGTCGAGGTCTCGAAGACCGGAATGAACATGGCCAAGGGCAAGTGTCCGGTATGCGGAACAACAGTGAACCGCATCCTGGGCAAGGCCAAGGTCTGACCCGTACGGGTGGCGGGGGCGGGATGGCCGGTGGCCATCCCGCCCCGTCGCCGTTTCGGGATGTCGGGGCGGACCGTCGACGGTTGTCGGGTGACCGACACCCGCACCGGCGGGCTGTGGAAAACCCGGCGAATCCTGTGGACAACCCTGGACAGGGGCTTGGCCGCCTGTGGACAACGATCGACCGAACGCGAGGTTGCGATCACGATTCGTGACCATGAGCCGCACCGTACTGCCCCGCCCCACGCTGCTACCCGGCCTCAACCGGCTCTGGCGGGATCGGCACACCCTCCAGCTCGGTGTCGGTCCCGGGCCCGCCGTGCTGCTGGAGTTGGCCAATCCGCGCGCAGCCCACCTGCTCGACCTGCTCGACGGCACCCGCAGCGAACGCGCCGTCCTGGCCCAGGCAGCCACCGCCCGGGTCGCTGCCGACGACGCGCGTACCCTGCTCGACGCCCTGCGTGCGGCCGGCCTGCTGGTGCCCGCGCACAGCCTGCTCCCCCGCGACCTGGCTGGCCCGGTCCGTGCCCGGCTCGCGGCGGAGGCCGGCGCGCTGGCCCTGGCCGCCGCTCGACTGCCCGGCACCCCCGCGCAGGTCCTGCGGCGGCGGCGGGCCGCCCGAGTCCTGCTCACCGGCGCCGGGCCGCTCGGCGGGCCGCTGACGGTGGCGTTGGCCCAGTCCGGCGTCGGGCAGGTCAACCCCCAGCTCACCGGCCCGGTGCGTTCCGTCGACCTGGTCGGCACGGGCATCCCCGCCACCGAGCTGGGCCACCCGCTGGCACCGGCGGTACGGGCCGCCGTCAAGCGCGTCGCGCCGGGCACCGGCACCCACCCGGGCCGGGTCGGACGGGTGGACCTGGTGATCCAACTCGGCACCGACCGACCGCCCGCGCTGCTCGCCGCCGGTTTCGCCCAGCGCCGGCAGCCGCATCTGCTGGTCACCCTGCGCGAGGGCGTACCGGTCATCGGGCCACTGGTCCGCCCGCCCGCCGGGCCCTGCCTGCACTGCGTCGAGCTGCACCGGGCCGACCGCGACCCGGACTGGCCGCGGCTCGCCGCCCAACTCGCCGCCGCCGACCCGGTGGCCGCCGGCGCGACCGGCACGCTGCTCGCGGCCACCGGGTACGCGCTGGCCGAGGCGCTGACGCAGCTCGACGGCGGTCAGCCGGAGACGCTGGGCGGAGCCATGGAGATCACCGGTGCGGGCCGTTTCCGTCGTCGGGGCTGGCCGCCACACCCGGTGTGTGGGTGTTCGCAGGGCAGAGTGTCCGCACCAGCCCGGGCGCAGAGCAGCAGCGGGGCCCTTCGGTCGGTAACAATGACCGTGTGACCGACATCCCGCGCCGCGCCGTGTCCCGCACCGCCAAGCTCGCCGCCCTGCCGCTCGGCTTCGCCGGCCGGACCGTTCTCGGCATGGGAAAGCGCGTCACCGGGCTCGCCTCCGACGTGATCTCCGCGGAGATCCAGCAGCGCACCGCCGAGCAACTGTTCAGCGTGCTGGGCCAGCTCAAGGGCGGGGCGATGAAGTTCGGCCAGGCGCTGTCGGTCTTCGAGGCGGCGTTGCCGGAGGAGATCGCCGCGCCCTACCGGCAGGCGCTCACGAAGCTCCAGGAGGCGGCGCCACCGCTGCCGGCCGCCAGCGTGCACAAGGTGCTGGCCGAGCAGCTCGGCCCTGACTGGCGGGACCGGTTCGTCGAGTTCAACGACACCCCGGCCGCCGCCGCCAGCATCGGCCAGGTGCACCGGGCACGGTGGCGGGAGCCGGGGTTCGACGAATCGGGCGCGCCGAACAGCCGCGACGTGGCTGTCAAGATCCAGTATCCGGGCGCCGGCGACGCGCTGCTCAGCGATCTCAAGCAGCTCTCCCGCCTCGGCGGGATGTTCCGGGCCATCCAGCCCGGTCTGGACGTCAAGCCGCTCCTGGTCGAGTTGCGCGAGCGGATCACCGAGGAACTGGACTACGAGCTGGAAGCCGAGTCGCAGCGCGCCTTCGCTGCCGCGTACGCCGGCGACCCGGAGATCTACATCCCGGGGGTGGTCAACGCGGCGCCCCGGGTGCTGGTCACCGAATGGGTGACGGGCACCCCGCTGGCCGACATCATCCGCGAGGGCAGCGAGGAGGATCGGGACGAGGCGGGCCGGTTGATGGCCACCCTCCACCTCTCCGCGCCACAGCGGGCTGGGCTGCTGCACGCCGACCCGCACCCGGGAAACTTCCGGCTGCTGCCCGACGGCCGACTCGGGGTGATCGACTTCGGTGCGGTGGCCCGGATGCCGGAGGGCACGCCGGAGCCGATCGGCCGCATCGCCGCCATGGCCCTGCGCGGCGACGCCGACGAGGTGGTGGCGGGACTGCGGTCAGAGGGGTTCATCGGCTCCGCCGAGGTGATCGACGCCGAGGGGGTGCTCGACTTCATCCGTCCGATGCTGGAGCCCATCGCGGCAGACGGGTTCCGGTTCACCCGGGCCTGGCTTCGTGCGGAGGCGGGCCGGCTGGCAAGCCCTCGCTCCCCCACGTACCAGCTGAGCAGGCAGCTCAACCTGCCACCGTCGTACCTGCTGATCCACCGGGTGACGCTCGGGTCGATCGGGGTGCTCTGCCAGTTGGAGGCGAAGGCGCCGTACCGCAGCATCCTGGAGCGTTGGCTGCCCGGCTTCGCCCCGGTCGCCTGACGACGCCAAGAAGGGCGGGTGCCGACCGGCACCCGCCCTTCCGCATGGGGTGGTACTAGAGAACGCCCAGTTCGCGAGCCGCCTGGTTGCGGCTGTTCATGGCGACGGTACGGGCGGAACGGGTTGCCTCAGTGCTCGTGGTGGTACGACCGGCCTGAGGCTGGCGCATTCGAGCCCGGGACAACGCTTGGTGAAGTAGTTGCATCTCGAAGGCTCGGGACGGGACGTTCAACATCGTCTTCTCACTCACTGCCGGTGTGTCACCGGCGTAGTTGGTACGGGTCGGGAACATGTCAGGCTGCCAGCCGGACCGCGCCACGCACCTCGGACAGCCCACTGGCCGCCAGGCGCGCCTCGGCCTCGACCCGAAGCTCGGCGTCACGAGCGACGTCTTCCTTACGCGGACGGCCACGGGGCCGCTTACGCGGGACAACCGCGCCACGCTCGAAGATCTCGCCGCCCCAGACGCCCCACGGCTCCGCTCGCTCCGCCGCCCCAGCCAGGCACTCGACGCGCAGCGGGCAGTCCCCGCAGAGCGACTTGGCCAGCTCGAGCTCGGCAGGCGAGTCGGAGAACCACAGGTCGGGGTCGAACTTCCGGCAGGGCAGGTTCGCCTCCATCTCGACGCTCACGTCGAGGGGGGCCAACGCCAGACTCATCTCCCGGTCACCTCTCTCTCACTTCGATCTCGTGGATCGCATTCCGACGTACTTACGGCGGGCAAAAAACTGAGGCCGCGGATCCCGGTAAACGGGTTCCGCGGCCTCGAGGTGAGCCGGTGTCTGATGGTCAGACCGGTCTACCTCGAGGTGGAACGCCGCGGACATCCATGCGCTTCTTGGCGACCTGAATGCCATTGCCCGTGAAGCCACTGGTCCCCTCGACTCCGGCGGGTGCGACGGTCAGGATCAGCTCGGCCTGAACCTGGTGCACCTGTGGAACCGACGGTCGTGCAGCCAAAAGGGCCACCCGGACAGTCGACAGCGGAGCGTGGACAGACGGCATCACCGCCAGACGCTCATAGGTGAAGATCTTCACGGTGCACCTCCCTCACGTTCCTCGAATCGACTGGACCAACCCCGTGAGCAGCCGGAATGGCGCCGCTCGCGTGGTGTGTTCTGAGGCTATTCCTCGCGCCGGGGCGAGGGCAAACGAATTTACGACGAGATTTCGAAAGTTTTCTCCGGGCAGACATCGTCCACCCCGGCGCCCCCCACCAGCGCCAGCACGGAATCCCCGTAGAGGCCCAGCTTGCGGGGGCCGATACCGGCGATGGCGATCAACTCCTCGGGCCGGCCCGGTCGCCGCTCGGCCAGCGCGATCAGCGTCGCATCGGTGAAGACCACGTACGCCGGGACCTTCTGCGCCCCGGCCACCCGCCGCCGCCACTCGCTCAGCCGTTCGTGCAGCTCCTCGTCGATGTCGGACGGGCAGGTGGGGCAGCGACCCAGCTTGCGGTCCGGGCCGGCGAGCAGGGTGGCGCCGCAGATCCGGCAGGACATGATCTGGGTTCGACGCCGTTCGGGGCGTTTGGCCGCCGGGCTGCCGCCGGTCGCCCGTTCGGCGCCGCCGGAACGATCCAGTTGGGGCAGGAACCGCGACGGACGCCGGGCCCGTCCGCCCGGTGAGCGTGCTGCGGCGTACGACAGCCAGAGCCACTGCCGCGCGCGGGTGATCCCGACGTAGAGCAGGCGGCGCTCCTCCTCGACCTGCTCGACGGTCTTGGCGTACGTGGTGGGCAGAGTGCCCTCGGCGAGACCGACCAGGAAGACCGCGTCCCACTCCAACCCCTTGGCCGAGTGCAGCGAGGCGAGGGTCACCCCGTCCACCGTCGGTACGTGCTGCTGGGCGGCCCGGCGGGCGAGTTCCTCGGTGAAGTCGGAGAGGGTGACGGGGCGTTCCACCGACGCGGCCTCGCCGATCGGCACCACCTCGGGGGTGGCCGCGTACTCCTCGGAGAGCTGGACCAGCGCGGACAGCGCCTCCCACCGCTCGCGGGCGGCGCCACCGGCCGGGGGCGCGTCCGGGGCCCAGCCCACCGCGGTGAGCGCCTCGACGACGGCGGTCGGCAGTGGCGTCTCGCCGGGGATCGATCGGGTGGCGGCGCGCAACGCGACCATCGCCTGGCGCACCTCGGTCCGCTCGAAGAACCGCTCCGCACCCTGCACGACGTACGGCACCGCGGCCTCGGTGAGCGCCTTCTCGTACGCCTCGGACTGCGCGTTGATCCGGAACAACACGGCGATCTCCTTCGCCGGCGTGCCCGCGTCGATCAGCGACCGGCAGCGCGCGGCCACCGCGTTCGCCTCGGCCGGCTCGTCGGTGAAGATCCGCAGGTCCGGCTCGGGGCCGGGTGGGCGCTGCCCGCTCAACTCCAGCCGCAGGCGCGCCTCGGTGCCCCGGGCCTGGGAGATCACCGCGTTGGCCAGCCCGACCACCTGCGGGGTGGAGCGGTAGTCGCGGACCAGCCGGACCACGGTGGCGTTCCGGTGCCGGCGGGGGAAGTCGACCAGGTACGCCGAGGTCGCCCCGGTGAACGAGTAGATCGTCTGGCTGGCGTCGCCGACCACGGTCAGGTCGTTGCGGCCACCCAGCCAGGCGTCCAGCAACCGCTGCTGGAGGGGGTTGACGTCCTGGTACTCGTCGACCACGAAGTGCCGGTACTGGCCACGGACCTGCTCGCCGACGTCCGAGTGCTCCTCGATGCCCCACACCGCGGCGCGCAGCATGTCCTCGAAGTCGATCACGCCGTTCGAGCGCTTGACCTGCTCGTACGCGGTGAACACCTCGGCCACCTTCGCCGGCTCGTGCGGTGTGTCGCGCAGCGCCCGGGCCGCCGACACCACGTACTCCGATGGCTCGACCAGCGACGACTTGGCCCATTCGATCTCACCGGCCAGGTCCCGCGCGGCGGCCCGGTCGGTGCGCAGGCCGACCCGGGCGGCGGCGAGGGTGACCAGCCGCACCTTGCTGTCCAGCAGTTCGGGCATGGCCCGGCCGGCCAGCAGCCGGGGCGCGAAGTATCGCACCTGGCGCAGCGCCGCCGCGTGGAACGTGCGGGCCTGCACACCGCCGACCCCGAGCACGGTGAGCCGACTCCGCATCTCGGCAGCCGCCCGGGCGGTGAAGGTGACCGCGAGGACGTGCCGGGGGGAGATCTCACCGGAGAGCGCCCGGTGGGCGATCCGGGAAGTGATCGCCCGGGTCTTGCCGGTGCCGGCGCCGGCCAGGATGCACACCGGGCCGGCGGGTGCGGTCACCGCGGAGCGTTGCTCCGGGTCCAGCCCGGCGAGCACCTTTTCCGACCCTGAGTGAACCACCACAACCAGGAATCATCTCAGCTCCCCCGAGCGTTGCAGCGAACAGCCTCGGCTTGATCCGCAAGCCGCGGCCGGAGGAGTTGGAGGATCCGACCATGCTGACGATGTATTCCACCCCCTGGTGCGGCTACTGCCACCGGCTGAAGTCGCAGCTCGACCGGGAGGGCATCGGTTACGAGGTGGTCGACATCGAGCAGGACCCGAAGGCCGCGGAGTTCGTGATGAGCGTCAACGGCGGCAACCAGACGGTGCCGACGCTGCACTTCGCCGACGGCAGCGCCCTGACGAATCCCTCGATCACCCAGGTCAAGCAGCACCTGGAGACCCTCAGCGCCTGACCGCCGGGGCACTGTCGACGAGCGGCCGTCCCACCCGGGGCGGCCGCTCGTCGTGTCCGGAATCGGTCACCGTGGCGGCGGTCGGTGGGTGCCGGTCGCCACGGTGCGGTCAGCGTCCTCGGCCGGTCGCCGGGGTGCCGGGAGCGTCGGGCGGGTCGGCGGCGTGGGCGGACGGGCGCCGGACGGCGCGCTCAGGTGCCGGCCTCGCCAGAGATAGCTGCCAGCGGCCAGGGTGGCCACCCCGACCAGCGCGAACAGCACCCGGTAGTCCAGGAAACCGACCAGCAGGGCGCCCGTCCCGATGGAGAACGCCTGCGGCCCGCTGACCACCGCCTGGGTGGCCGCGGCCACCCGGCCGACCAGCGCGGACGGGGTCCGACGCTGGATCAGCGTGTGCAGTCCCACCATCGTCAGCGGGAGCGAGACTCCGGCCAGCAGCACCGCCGCGAACCCGAGCCGGAGATCGGGATACGCGAGCGCGAGCGCGGCCGGGGCGAAGAAGGCGACCCCGGCGGCCATCGTGCCGACCTCCCCGAGCCGGCGGACCAGCGTCGGTGAGCAGAGCCCGCCGAGCAGCCCGCCGACTCCCTGCACGGTGACCAGCACCCCCACGAACGCGGCATCCCGGTTCAGCCCCTGGTCGACGTAGGCGAAGATGAGCGACTCGCTGAAGCCCATCACCAGCGACCCGAGCCCGTAGCCGAGCAGGGCCCGACGCAGCGCGGGCTCGCCAGCCAGGTGCCGCAGACCGGCGCCCAGCTCGGCTGGCCAGCGCAGCCGCACGGCCGGCGGCACCGGTTGCGGGGTGGGCAGCACGGTCACCACCGCCGCCGCGGTCAGAAATCCGACCATGCCGATCCCGGCCAACGCCCACCCGCCGAGCGCCGCGTAGAGCGCCGCGCCGGCCAGCGGGCCGATCAGCCGCATCCCCTGGCGTACGGTCTGCAGCAGGCCGTTCGCCTCGGCCAGCAGCTCGACCGGCACCAACTCCCGAATGAGCCCACTGAGCGCCGCGCCGAGCGTGATGGACGACAGTCCGTACAGGGCGGCCACCAGGTAGACGATCCAGACGTCGCCCGCGTCCCGGACGGTGAACAGCGGGGTGAGCAGGGCCGCGGTGACCACGTTCGCGGCCACGAAGAACGGCCGGCGCGGGTACCGGTCGACGAACCAGCCGACCAGCGGTGCCAGGGTCATCGGCGCGATGACGGCGAAGATCGTGGCACCGGCCAACCCGTTCGAGCCGGTCAGATCCTTGACCCAGATGGCGAGCGCCAGCAGCAGGATCGACTCGGCGGTCATGCTGGCCAACAGGCCGCCGAAGAGCAGGCGGAAGTCGGGTCGGCGCAGGACGGTGCGCATGGGGTCCCTCCGGCGGGATGGCCTGCCCAGGTGGGCGGGGTCGACGAGGCCGCGACCGTGGGTCCGTCATCGTCCGGCGTACCCGTGGTCCATTTTTCGCAAGACACGCCCCCGCCGGAACCTCCGACACCGGTCGCGCCGTCCATACTGACCGTGGGGGGCGAATTTCATACAGTTACCGTCGCGTGTGCGTCGGTCGACGGGAAAGAGGACACTGTGCCTCCTGCCGCACCCAGCCCGATCCTGCGTCGTCGCCGGTTGGGCGTCGAGCTGCGCCGCCTGCGTGAGGCCGCGGGCCTCACGGGCGACCAGGTAATCGAGCGTATCGGTTGGGCCTCCGCGTCCAAACTGTCCCGTTTGGAGAATGGCCGCAGCCGACCGGACCCGCAGGACGTCGGCGATCTGCTCGATCTCTACGGCGCCGACAAGACCGTGCACGACGAACTGCTCGGCATCACCAGCGAGGCCGGCGACATGCGCGGCTGGCTGAAGAACTTCCCGGTGATGACGCAGCAGCAGCGCAGCTGGGCCGAGTTGGAGGCGGGCTGTGCGGAGATCTCCGAGTACAACCCGGTGCTGGTTCCCGGCCTGTTGCAGACCCCCGGATACGCCCAGGTCCGGATCGTCTCGGCCCGGCAGGTGGGCGAGGGTGCGGGCGAGCCGGAGCCCGACGACGAGCCGGAGACCGAGGTGCAGGCGCGGCTGGCCCGCCAGTCGCTGTTGACCCGGGAGCCGCACGCGCCCCGCTACACCGCCGTGCTGGAGGAGGCGGCCCTCGGCCGCCGGGCCGGGCCACCCGAGGTGCTGCACGAGCAGTTGCTCCAACTCTGCGAGCTGGCCCTGCTGCCCAACGTGAGCCTGCACGTGCTGCTCCGGGACACCCAGGTCGGCAATTGGTACCTTCCGCCGACCGCGTTCTCGGTCTACCGGTTCGCCGATCCCCTCGATCCGGAGACATTGGCCATCGAAGGTGGCTTCACCGACGTCATGTCGACCGAGGCAATCGCGCTAAATCGCTATAAAGTGGTGTTCGAGTGGCTATGCACGGCGGCACTTAACGCTTCGGACACCCTCTCCTGGCTGATCGAGGCGACGGGACGGCTGACCGAGGCGACGCCCCCTTCCACAGTGGCGTTCGGGCCGGCAACGGCGCCGACCCAACGCCGCCGGGCCTCGGGGCGGCTGACGGAACGGTGATCCACGGGGGACCCTCCGTCGGGGCGTGCGGCACCACTCGTCCCATCGGATCAGTTCACATCAGGAGCAGAACCATGAACGACATCCGCAACACGCCGTCCGTCTCCGCCCACTCGTTGGCGGATGCCCCGTGGCGTACCAGCACGCGCAGCCAGACCTCGAACTGCGTCGAGGTCGCCCCACTCAGCACCGGCCCATCGGCGGTCGCCCTGCGCGACAGCAAGGACCGAGGCGGCCCGGTGCTGCTGTTCAACCGCACCGGGTGGCTCGGTTTCATCACCGGAGCAAAGAAGGGCCAGTTCGATCTGAACTGATCTGGTGACTCGCACGGGGCCGTCGGCGCGCTGCCGGCGGCCCTGTCGCGTTTGACGCCGCCGACCCCGCTGAGCAGCCATCCGCCGATCGGACGAGGCTTGAAACCGATAGGCGCGTTTCAGTTGCTGGGACGAACACGGGGCGTAACATGGCCTCGAGTACGTGGAACTTCCACACTGGCTCATCAGTCGCGGTTCATCCGGAGACCCTCATGCGGTTCCTGATCGTTCGCACCGACATCCGCGCCGTCGCCGACGGGGACATCGCCGCCGCCTGGGCGGACGGCCACCGACTTCGCGACGAGACGACCACGCCTGAGTCGCGACGGCAGATCGTGCACGCCGAGGACCGGGACGCCGCGCTGCTGCTGGCCCGCGCCCTGGCCACGGTCGGCGCGGTCCGCGCCGGCAAGCAACGGGTCAAGGTCCTGCCGCTGAGCGAGCCTCGACCCGCCTTCCGACACAGACCGGGCCGCATCGGCACCTGATTCCACAGGACGTCCGTCGTGGTCGGACCGGCTCCCCCGCCGCGTTTTTCGCACCCGCCGACCACGACGGCCCGTGTTCCCGGCTCGTGACCGCCGCGGCAACGGCGGCCACGGGCCGGGACCGTGCTCAGCGGTCGCCGTCCACCCAGCCGTCCAGCCAACGGTGAATGAGGAACAGCGCGATCGACGACGGTGGCGGCAGGATCAGCCGGGCACCGTCGCCCACGTCCACCGTCTGCCCGGCCAGCGCCGCCCCGATCTCCCGGCGGGAGAACCACCGGGCGTACGCGATCTCGGACGGGTCGACCTGCACCGGATCGCTCGGGTTCGCGGTGGCCAGGAAGCCCAACATCAGCGAACCGGGGAACGGCCACGCCTGGCTGCCCACGTACCCGATGCGCTCGACCTCGATGCCCACCTCCTCGCGGACCTCGCGCAGCACGGCTGCCTCCGCCGACTCGCCCGGCTCGACGTAGCCGGCCAGGCAGGAGTAGCGCCGTTCGCCCGGAGTGCCCGGCCAACTGACGTTGTTGCCGAGCAGGCAGCGCCCATCCGAGCCGTCGACGCCGTCGTGCACCAGCACGATCATCGCCGGGTCGGTACGCGGCCAGATCCGCCCACCGTTGCGGTCCACCCGGGACCAACCGGCCTCGTCCATCGCGGTCGGTGCCCCGGTACTCGTCGAGTAGCCGTGCCGGATGTGCCAGTTGACCAGCGCCAGGGCGGTGGTGAAGATGCCGGCCTCCCGATCGGCGAGCAGGTGGCCCACCTCGCGCAGGTTGACCGCCCGGGTCCCCGGTAACGCCGGCAGCGGCGCGTCGACCGCGAAGACCGGCACCCCGTCCGGCTCGACACCGAGAAACATCGCCATCGACTCGGACCCGGCGGGCACGTCCGCCGCGCCGAAGAGCACCAACACCGGAGGCGACGTGTCGGTGCGGGCCAACGTCCGACCCTCGTCGGTCGAGTCGAGCAACAGCACCCGGGCACGCAACCACGCCTCGGTCAACCACTGCGCGTCACCCCGCCGGTGTGCCGCCCGATCCAGCGTGGACCGGGCCAACGGTGGAGCCGTCTCCCCGCTCACGCCAGCGCTCCACTGCTGAGCCTCATGGCTCGCTCGCTGCGCTCGCTCACGACACGGGCTCGGTGCGGACCGTGGTCAGCGCGGCCAGCCCCGGGGTGACCCGCTCCGCGTCGCCGAGCACCACGATCGCCGCCCGTGCCGGTGCCAGGTAGCGGGCCGCCGCCTGCGCGACGTCGTCGATGCTCGCCTTCGCCAACCTCGCCGCGTACTCGGCGAGGAAGTCCAGCCGCAGCCCGTTGCCCGCGTACGCGCTGGTCAACGCCGCCAACCCGGCCTGGGTGGACATGCCGAGCTGAAGAGTGCCCAGGGCGTACTGACGGGCCTGCTCCAACTCCTCGGGCTTCGGTGGCAGCGACGCCAACCGACCCAGCTCGTACGTCGTCTCCAGCAATGCCGGCCCGGTGACCTCGGTGGCCACCTCGGCGGCGGCAACCAGCACCGACCCGGCGACGGAGTGCTCGATCCCCGAGTGCGGGCCGTAGGTGTAGCCCTTGTCCTCGCGGATGTTCTCCACCCAACGGGACGAGAAGTAGCCACCGAAGATCAGGTTGGCCAGTTGCAGCGGCGCGTGATCGGGGTCGGTGCGGGACACCGCCGGAAGCGCGATTCGCAGCGACGACTGCACCGAGCCGGGCCGGTCGACCAGCAGCAGCGGCCCCGGCTCCAGCGGCGGAGTCGCCGGTAGCTCGGCAGTGCGCCCGGCACCGGCCCAACCGCCGAGGGCCCGCTCGGCCGCGTCCAGGGCCTTCTCCGGCTGCACGTCACCGACCAGCACCAACTGCGCGCCGGCCGGGTGGACCCGCTCCGAGTGCAGGGTGCGCAGCGCCGCCGGCCGGACGGCGCGGATCTGGCCGGGCTCCGGGGTCTGCGTCGCGTACGGGTGCCGGCCGTAGATCCGCTTCAGCAGCGCCTCCCGGGCCAGGTGCGCCGGCTGACTCTGCGCCACCTGGATCCGGTCGACGAGTCGGTCCCGTTCGGTGGCCACCTCGTCGCTGGGGTAGCTGGCGCTGGTCAGCACCTCGGCCAGCAACTCCAGCATCCGGTCCAGGCCGGTGACCAGGCCCGCGCCGGAGAGCATCAGCCGGTCCGGGTCGACGCCCGCGGAGAGCCCGCCGCCCACCTTCTGCAACTCGGCGGCGATCTGCACGCTGGTCATCGACTCGGTGCCGGAGAGCATGGTCTGCGAGAGCATCGCACCGCGAGCCAGGTGCACCCGACCGAACGGGACCCAGAGCCGCATCTCGACCAGGGGCACGGCGGGCCGGCGTACGGCGATCACGGTCAGGCCGTTGCGCAGCGTCCGCTCGGCCTGCTTGGGCACCTTGAGCTTGCGGGTCGGTCCGAGCGGGGGCAGCGTACGCGGCCCGGCCGGAGTGGTGGTGGTCGTCATCGGGCACCTCCGGCAATGACCTCGATCGCGGCCCGGCGCTCCGGGCGCAGGGTGGCCGCGGCGGCCCGAACCTGCTCCTCGGTGACCTCGCCGACGAGCCGGGGCAACTCGTTGAGCAGGCCGGGTTCGCCGCGTTGCTGCTCCAGCACGGCCATTTGCAGCGCCCGGCCGAGCACCGCGTCGGTGTCCCGCAGCAGGTGGGTCGCCATCCGGGCCTGGGTGCGGGCCAGCTCGCCGTCGGTCAGCCCGTCAATGGCCAGCCGGTCCAGTTCCTCGTCGATGGTGCGCAGCACCTTGTCCACGTCGCCACCGGGTGGCAGGTGCGCCTGCAACAGCAGCGCGGTGGGGTCGCGTACGTCGAACGGGTCGCCCATGAAGCCGAGGTATCCGCCGAGGCTGCTCACCGTGCGGTCCCGCTGCACCAGGCGCTCGACCAGCCGCGACGCGTCGCCGTCGGTGAGCACCTCGGCCAACACCACGTACGGCAGGTAACCGGCGAAATCGGTGACCGGGTCGGGCACGCGCCAGGCGCCGGCCACCGCCGGCAGCGGTGCCAGAGCATCGGTGTACGAGGTACGACGCTCGGCGGTCAGGTCGGGCTCGGTGAAGTCGGGCCGCTTCGGAGCCGGCCGGGCGGGTACGTCCCCGAAGTGCCGGGTGACCAGCTCGGTCGCCTCGGCCACGTCGATGTCGCCGCTGACGGCGAGGACCGCGTTGCCACTGGCGTAGTAGCGGCGGAAGAAGTCCGCGGCGTCGGCGACGGTCGCCGACTCCAGATCGTCGAAGGAGCCGTAGCCGTCGTGGGCGTTCGGGAATGTGTCGAACATGACCGGCGGCAAGGTCAGCCAGGGAAAACCGCCGTACGGCCGGTTGAGGACGTTGACCCGGATCTCCTCCTTGACCACGTCGACCTGGTTACGCAGGTTCTCCTCGGTCAACCGGGGGCCGCGCATCCGGTCCGCCTCCAGGAACAGCGCGCGTTCCAGCGCGTTGCTCGGCAGCGTCTCGAAGTAGTCGGTGTAGTCCAGGTGGGTGGAGCCGTTGAAGGTGCCACCCGCGCCCTGCACGTGCCGGAAGTGGGCCAGCTTCTCCAGGTTTTCCGAGCCCTGGAACATCAGGTGCTCGAAGAGATGGGCGAAGCCGGTGCGCCCCTCCGGCTCGGAGCGGATCCCGACGTCGTAGACCACCGCCACCCCGATCACCGGGGCACTGCGATCGGGGGTGAGCACCACCCGCAGGCCGTTGTCGAGGGTGAACCGCTCGACCGGATACTTCGTCGCTGGAATTCTGGATCTCCGCGAAGCCACGGAACCGACCCTAGCGCGTCGACACCCCCACCACCCGCGACCTCAGCGGAGCCGCCGCGACCGGGGCGCTGACGAGGGGCAGCACCTCGGCACCAACCCGCTCGGCCTCCTCCCGGTGCGGCCAGCCGGAGAGGATGAACTCGTCGACGCCGAGGGCGGCGTACTCATCGATGCGGGCCGCGACCTCGGCGTAGCTGCCGACCAGCGCGGTGCCGGCGCCCTCGCGGACCAGGCCGACGCCGGCCCAGAGATTCGGTGCGACGGTGAGCCCGTCGGTCCGGCCGGCGTTCAGTGCCGCCATCCGGGACTGGCCCACCGAGTCCATCCGGCGGAACCTTGCCTGAGCGGCGGCGATCCGGTCCGGGCTCATCCCGGCCAGCAGGCGGTCGGCTTCCGCCCACGCCTCGGCGCCGGTGGGTCGGGCGATGACGTGCAACCGAAGGCCCGTACGCAGGGTGCGGTCGTGCTCGGCGGCGAGCGCCCGGATCCGGGTGACCCGGGCCGCGATCGCGGCTGGCGGCTCGCCCCACATCAGGTACACGTCGGCCTGCCGGGCGGCCACCGTCTCGGCGGTGGGGGACGCGCCGCCGAAGTAGACCGGCGGCGGGTCGGCGAGCGGGGTGGCCAGGCCGCCGCCGTCGACGCGGTAGTGCTTCCCCGCGTAGTCGAAGGGCCGTCCGGCCCAGGCGCGGCGGAGCACGTCGATGAACTCGCCGGTGCGCGCGTAGCGGTCGTCGTGCCCGAGGAAGTCGCCGTACGCCCGCTGCTCGGCCGGGTCGCCGCCAGTCACGATGTTGAGGGACAGCCGGCCACCGGAGATGGCCTGGAACGCCTCGGCCTGCTGGGCGATCAGGGTGGGCAGCGCGAAGCCGGCCCGGACCGCGACAAGCATGCCGAGCCGCTCGGTGTGCTGGGCGACCGCCGCGCAGACGATCCACGGGTCGGGGCAACCGGCGCCGACCGGCGTGAGCACGGCGGTGAAACCGTGCGTTTCGGCGGCCCGGCCGACCTCAGCCAGGTACGCCACGGTGGCGGCCCGGTCGTGCCGGGCGGCACCCGCGGTGACGGTGGCGGCACCGACCTGGTCGCCGTCGCCGGAGGTGGGCAGGAACCAGTGGAAGGTCATCGCGAAGTCGCCTCTCTGCCGATCACCGAGTGCCAGTTACCCTAGCAAGCTGGTAGGAAATACCGACATAACTGAGACGCACCATCCCGCCATGTGGATGAGCCTTGACGCTGACCGCAGCCTGGCCCACTCTTCCTACCAACTAAGTAGGAATACTGCGGATTGGATGGACGATGAGACGGCTCCCCCTGCGCCGGTTGGTCACCCTGGCCACCCTCGCCGTGGTCGGCGCGGCGACCCTGGGCAGCACCGCCGCGTGCGGCGACGACAGCGAGGGCGCGAGCGGCAGCTCCGGCCCGGTGACGCTGCGCCTCGGCTACTTCCCCAACATCACCCACGCGTCGGCGGTCGTCGGCGTGGAGAAGGGCATCTTCGCTGAGAAGCTCGGTGCCAACGTCAAGCTGGACCCGAAGACCTTCAACGCCGGCCCGGCCGCCATCGAGGCCGTTTTCTCCGGCGCGCTGGACGCCACCTACATCGGTCCGAACCCGACCGTGAACGCCTTCTCCAAGTCCAAGGGCGAGGCCGTCCGGGTCGTCTCCGGTGCGGCCTCCGGCGGCGTCGCGCTGGTGGTCAAGCCCGGCATCACGGGCGCACAGGACCTGAAGGGCAAGAAGATCGCCACCCCGCAGCTGGGCAACACCCAGGACGTGGCGATCCGTTACTGGCTCAAGCAGCAGGGCCTCACCACCACCAAGGAGGGTGGTGGCGACGTCAAGATCGTGCCGCAGGAGAACGCCCAGACGATCGAGACGTTCAACAGCGGCGGGATCGACGGCGCCTGGGTGCCCGAGCCGTTCGTCTCCCGCCTGGTCAACGCCGGCGGCAAGGTGCTGGTCGACGAGCGTGACCTGTGGCCGGACAAGAAGTTCGTCATCACCAACCTGTTGGTCAGCACGAAGTTCCTCAAGGCGCACCCGGACGTGGTGCAGAAGCTGGTCGACGGCCAGGTGGCCGCCAACGAGTTCGTCAACAGCAAGCCCGACGAGGCGCAGCAGGCCATCTCCGACGCGATCGGCAAGATCACCGGCAAGCCGCTGGACCTGAAGCTGATCAAGCAGGCGTGGCCGACCTTGGAATTCACCAACGACCCGATCTCCTCCTCCCTGAAGGCCGGGCTCGACCACGCCGTCGACGTGGGACTGACCGAGCCGGTGGACCTCAAGGGCCTGTACGACCTGACGTACCTCAACAACGCGCTCAAGGCGCAGGGGAAGCCCGAGGTCGTCCAGCCATGACGTCGACCACGACGGCGCCGGGGAGCGCGACCACCGCGGTCGCGCTCTCCGGCGTGACCAAGGTGTACGGGCGCGGGGCGAACGCCGTCCTGGCCCTGGACGGTGTGTCGCTGGACGTCGCGCCCGGCGAGTTCGTCTGCCTGGTCGGTGCGTCCGGCTGCGGCAAGAGCACTCTGCTCAACCTGGTGGCCGGGCTGGACCGGGTCAGCGGTGGGCAGATCACCCTGGCCCGCGACGCCAAACCGGGCCTGATGTTCCAGGAGCCGGCGCTCTTCCCGTGGCTGACCGTCGACGCCAATGTGGAGGTGCCACTAAAGCTGCGCCGGCTGCCCCGAGCCGAGCGACGTAAGCGGGTCGCCGAGCTGCTGCGTACGGTGCACCTGGCCGACTTCGGCCGTAAGCGCCCGCACGAGCTCTCCGGCGGGATGCGGCAGCGGGTCGCGCTGGCCCGCACCCTGGCCCTGGACACCCCGGTGCTGCTCATGGACGAGCCGTTCGGCGCGCTGGACGCGATGACCCGGGACATCCTGCACGACGAGCTGGAACGGATCTGGTCCGAGCGCAAGCTCTCGGTGCTCTTCGTGACGCACAACGTCCGCGAGGCCGCTCGGCTGGCCGACCGGATCATCCTGCTCTCCAGCCGGCCCGGTCGGATCATCTACTCCACCGAGGTGAACATCCCGCGCCCTCGTCGGATCGACTCCCCCGAGGTCGCCGCCATCGCCGCCGAAGTCACCGAGCGGCTCCGTACGGAGGTGGGCCGGCATGGCCAGTGACACCCTCACCAGTTCGGCGCGTACCGACGCAGAGATCACCGGCCTCGACGCGCTGGAGATCGCCGGCCGGGACAAGGAGGTCTCCCGGGGCGCCCGGATCTGGGCAGCCACCTGGCCCAAGCTGGCCGCGCTCGCCATCGCCATCGCCACCTGGCAGTTCGTGGTCTGGTCGGGCTGGAAGCCGCCGTACTCACTGCCGGCCCCGCTGGAGGTCGGCCGCGAGCTGGTGGCCCAGGCCCAGGGCCCGCAGCTCTGGGACGGCCTGCTCACCACGCTGCAGCGGGCCGCCCTCGGGTACGTTTTCTCGGTCGCCGTCGGCCTGCTGCTGGGCCTCGCGGTGGCCCGGTCCACGGTGCTGCGCGCCGCCATCGGCTCGATGATCACCGCGTTGCAGACCATGCCGTCGATCGCCTGGTTCCCGCTGGCCATCCTGCTCTTCGAGCTGAGCGAGAAGGCGATCTTCTTCGTGGTGGTGCTCGGCGCGGCGCCGTCCATCGCCAACGGGGTGATCTCCGGCGTGGACTACGTGCCGCCGCTGCTGCTGCGCGCCGGCCGCAACCTGGGCGCCCGAGGGCTCAACCTCTACCGGTACGTCATCGCGCCGGCCGCCCTGCCGGCGATCGTCGCCGGGCTCAAGCAGGGTTGGGCCTTCTCCTGGCGCAGCCTGATGGCCGGTGAGCTGCTCGTGAGCGGAATCTCGCAGACCTCGCTCGGCGCCCAGCTCACCTACTCCCGCGAGTTGTCCGACGCGCCCTGGCTGCTCTCCACCATGATCGTCATCCTGGTCGTCGGCCTGGTTGTGGACGCCGCGTTCGGCGCGGCGGACAAGGCGATCCGGCGTCGCTGGGGCGTGCTCGACCAGGCGGGCAACTGACCCGTGTACGTCTCCGCGCGCAGCGACTATGCGCTCCGGGCGATGCTCGCCGTCGCCGCCGCCAGCCGCGGTGGCGACGGCGACGGCGGTGGTGGTGGCGGCGGGTTGGTGAAGGCGGCCAGTCTGGCCGAGGTGCAGGACATCCCGCTCAGCTTCCTACAGGGCATCCTGCTCGATCTGCGCCGAGCTGGTCTGCTGCACAGCCATCGCGGCGCCGACGGCGGGTACGCGCTGACCCGCCCACCCGACCAGATCACCGTCGGGGACGTGCTGCGCGCGGTCGGCGGCTCGCTCACCACGGTGCGCGGTCTGCCGGCCGAGCGCGCCGGTTACCACGGGGTGGCCGCGGGGCTGACCGATGTGTGGCTGGCGGTGCACGGGGCCATCGCCACGGTGGTCGACAGCACCACCCTGGCCAACCTGCTCACCCACAACTCGACCGACCACGCCCCCACCACCTCGTGAGCGGCGGAGGCGATGTGGTCGGGTCGGTGCCCCGCCAACCCGACCACACCTCGTACCGATCCTGACCGGGCCTGCCCCTCCGCCGGCACCGGTAGGCCGGTCGCTGCTCAGCCCACGTGTGCGACCGACGGGCCGGAGCCCGGGCCGCCAGGGCTGTGCAGCTCCACCAGACCGGCGGGAGCATTACCCGCCGGGGTGGCGTGCCAGGGCGCGAAGGCCGCAACCATGGCGAGCAACAACCCGGCGAGCGCGACCGCGACCACCAGGATCAGTTCGCGCAGTGCACCCGAGCCGGCTCCGCCCGCCATGGTCACCCCTCCCGTGCCGGGCCCCCCGCCCGACTTCCCCCCGCCGGTCAGCTTCGACCACGCCCAGCCGCCGCGCAGTCGGCCAGCCGACCCAGCGGAGGCTGATTACCGACTCAGAAACGTGGGCCGTGCGGCGCGTCCCGCTGTCCGGTCGGGCCGCACGGATAGCCAACCGGCCCGCGCAGACAAAACCGACCCGCCCAGCCGAAGCGGGGCGGGTCGGTCGAGGCTTACAAGATCAGACGGTGCGGGGGCGGCGCGGGCGGCGGGACCGACCCGACGCGCGGTGCGCCGGCCGGGCGCCACCGTCGGCAGCCGAGCTGCCGGCCGTACGGACCCGACCAGCAGGCGCCGGCGGGGCCACGATGGTCACCGGCACTCCGGACGGCTCGCGAGCACCGGTCACCCGGGCCAGCGCCTCGCCATCGGAGCGCACCTGGACCGACTCGGGCCGGATACCGGCGGTGGCCATCAGCCGGGACACGTCCCGGCGCTGCTCGGGCAGGACCAGGGTGACCACGGAGCCGGACTCGCCGGCCCGGGCGGTCCGGCCGCCCCGGTGCAGGTAGTCCTTCGCCTCGGTCGGCGGGTCCACGTTGACCACCATGTCCAGGCCATCCACGTGGATGCCCCGGGCCGCCACGTCGGTGGCGACCAGGGCGGTCACCTGGCCGTTGCGGAACTGCTCCAGGATCCGGGTGCGCTGCGGCTGGGACTTGCCGCCGTGCAGCGCGGCCGCGCGTACGCCCTTGGAGAGCAACTGGCGGGCCAGCCGGTCGGCGCGGTGCTTGGTGCCCATGAACAGGATGGTGCGGCCCTCACGGGCGGCGATCCGGGTGAGCGCGTCGGGCTTGTCCAGCGCGTCGACGTGCAGCACGTGGTGGGTCATCGCGGTGACGGTGGCCGTGCCCGGGTCGACCGAGTGGGTCACCGGGTTGCTCAGGAAGCGGCGGACCAGCCGGTCCACACCGCCGTCCAGGGTGGCGGAGAACAGCATCCGCTGCCCCTGCGGCGCGACCTGCTCCAGCAGCTTGGTGACCTGCGGCAGGAAGCCCATGTCGGCCATCTGGTCGGCCTCGTCCAGCACGGTGATCTCGACCTGGTCGAGCCGGGCGTCACCACGGTTGATCAGGTCGTGCAACCGGCCGGGGGTGGCGACAACCACCTCGGCGCCAGCGCGCAGCGCGTCCGCCTGCCGCTGCAACGACAGACCGCCGACGACGGTGGTGCAGCGCAGCCCGACGGCGCGGGCGTACGGGGCCAGCGCGGTGGTGACCTGCTGGGCCAGCTCGCGGGTCGGCACCAGCACCAGGGCCAGCGGGCGACCCGGCCGGGCCTTACGGCCGGCGGTGCGGGACAGCAGCGCAAGCCCGAAGGCGAGGGTCTTGCCGGAGCCGGTACGACCCCGGCCCAGCACGTCCCGGCCGGCGAGCGAGTCGGGCAGCGTCGCCGTCTGGATCGGGAACGGCTCGGTGATGCCCTGCGCGGTCAGCGCGGTGAGCAGCGCCGGTGCCAGGTCGGTATGAGCGAAAGAAGGAATAACTGTGGTCATGCGGAAGCCTTCCTCGACGCGGCACGTGTCGAGGGAGGGCGCCGAAGTCGGCGCTGTCAACCGGCGGCACGAGGCAGCCAGGACTCACAAGCACGAACCGATTGGAGTACGGGCCGGCCCGCCGCCGGGCCGCCGCCTGCGTATGCAGACGGCGGCGAGGCGGGCCGGTCCCGTCACCGTCACACCCGGAGGGCGCGACAGGTAATGCTGACCAATCCGAAGATCAGATCGGGCGGATGTTCTCCGCCTGCGGGCCCTTCTGGCCCTGGGTGACCTCGAACTCGACCCGCTGGTTCTCGTCCAGGCTCCGGTAGCCGGAGGACTGGATCGCCGAGAAGTGGGCGAAGACGTCAGCGCCGCCGCCGTCCGGGGTGATGAAGCCGAAGCCCTTGTCAGCGTTGAACCACTTCACGGTGCCAATAGCCATGTGTTTCGTCTCCTTGACGGAACGTCGGACTCGCACTTGTTGCGTGCCCGAAGAGGAGCGCTCCGCGCGGGGATGCGCGAATCGCCTGTCGCTTCTGGTCGCCCCGCCCGGAGAACTCCGGACACAACAAAGAGCGCCTGGGGCCACAATCCCGCCAGGCGCACACAGAGTCTCTGGTAACCAAAACTGCAACCCGGTCAACCTACCACGGATTTTCCCGCCGCGGTCAATGTTGGGCGGAATCTTCGGGCAACTGGGCGATCATGGCCGTGAGCCCCGTCACATCCAGCAGATCGGCGGGCCGGACCGTCACCCCGTGCCGGACGTAATGGAACGCCGCGCCCACCCGGTCGACCGGCACACCCGCCAGCTCCGCCCAGGCCAGCCGGTACACGGCCAACTGCACGGCGGCCACCTCCGCGGCCGTCCCGGCGGGCTGCGCGCCGGTCTTCCAGTCGACCACGTCGAACCGTCCACCCGGCCGGGCGAAGACCGCGTCCATCCGCCCCCGCACCACGACTCCGGCGATCACCGTGGCGAACGGGACCTCCACCTCCACCGGTGACCGGTCGGCCCACTCGCTGGCCAGGAACCGCTCCTGGAGCTCGACGAGCGCCTCGTCGGGCGCGGCATCCGCGTCGGCCGCACCGGGCAGCTCGTCCAGGTCCAATAGGCGGTCAGCACCGAAGCGCTGCTCCAACCAGGCGTGGAAGGCGGTGCCTCGGCGGGCGTACGGGTTGGGCTCGGCCGGCACCGGGCGGCGCAGCGTACGGGCCAGCGCCGCCGGGTCGCGCCGCAACGCGACAAGCTGGGTGACGCTCAACTGCCCGGGCAGGGCCACCTCGACCGCACCGGAGAGCCGGGTCAGCTCGGCCCGCTCAGCCAGCAGCAGGTCCGCCTCGCGCTGCCAACGCGCCACCTCCGGGTCCACCCCAGAGTCCAGCTCGGGACCGACCTCCGGGTCGTTCGACACCACCGGCCCGGCGACCACCGCAGCCGGACCGTCGGTCATCAGGCGGCGCACCAGCCCGGCGGCCTCGGCCAGCGCCGGCCGGCGCCCGCCCAGCGGGTCGGCCGGCCACTCGGCGCGGAGCACCACCTCAGCCGTGGGGTTCGTCGCATCCGGGGTCGGCTCCGGCGCCCACGCGTCGATCAGGTGCCCCGGCCCGCCGTCGAGGCAGGCGTCGTACACCTCGCGGAGGAAGACCGACGGACCTCGCGGCCGCTTCGTGCCCTCGCCCCACCAGTAGCCGGAGCAGAGCAGCAGCCGGCGCGGCCGGGTGACCGCCACGTACGTCAGGCGGCGTTCCTCCCGCTCGTCGTGGGCCCGCCACGCGTCGGTGAAGTCGGTCACCGCCCGAGCCACCGCCCGCTGGTCCGCCGCCTCGTCGAGCGCCAACTCGGGCAACCCGTCGGCGTCGCCGCGCAGGGGGAACGGCAGCACGCCCAGCCCGCCCAACCAATGGTCGGAGTTGCGTACCGGCCCCGGCCACAGCCCACGGCTCAGCCCGGCCACCGCCACCACGTCCCACTCCAGGCCCTTGGCGGCGTGCGCGGTCACCACCTGCACCGCCCCCTCCACCACCTCGACCTCGCCCGGCGCCAGACCCCGCTCCTCGTCCTCGGCGGCGGCCAGATAGGACAGGAACCCGGAGAGCGTCGCGCCGGGCGTCTCCCCGCTGAACCGGGCCGCCACGTCACCCAGGGCGTCCAGGTGACCCCGGGCCAGGCCGGCGTCGCCAGCGCCGTCCCGGCCGGCCCGCACCGCTACCTCCACGTCCAGGCCGATGGTCCGCTCGATGTCCGCGATCAGGTCCGGCAGGGCCTGGTCCAACCGGTAGCGCAACAGCGCCAACTCCCGGCCGTACGCGCGCAGCCGCGCGAAGCCCTCCGCCGAGTACGCCTGCGCCGGCCCGAGATCGGCCAACGCCTCCACCAGAGTCGCCTCGTCCAGCAGGTCGGGGCTGATCTCCGAGGTGTCGTCGGCGGCCACCTGTCGCCGCGCGTTGGCGATGGCCCGAGCCCGGCGGTGCAACGCCACCAGGTCGCGCGGCCCGATCCGCCAACGGGCGCCGGTGAGCAACCGCAGCAGCGCGGCACCGTCGGTCGGGTCGGCCAGCACCCGCAACGTGCAGACCACGTCGCGTACCTCGGGGGTGTCCAGCAGGCCGCCCAGCCCCACCACCTCCACCGGGAGGCCGCGCTCGCGCAGCGCCGACTCGATCGCCGGAATCTGACTGCGGACCCGGACCAGCACGGCGGTCGTCGGGCGCTGCGCCACCGGGATGTGCTCGGGGGCCGCGCCCGGCAGCCGGGCCGCCCCACGCCAGGCGGCGAGGACACTGTCGGCGATCCAGCCGGCCTCGTCGGCGTACGTGGGCAGCATCGCGCAGTGCACCGTGCCGCCGGCCGCACCACCCGGGCTGCGGTGCGGGATCGGGTCCTGGACGGTCAGCGCGGAGCGCAGCTCCGGCACCTGGGCACCCGCCGCCCGCAGCGGTGTCGACAGCGCGTTCGCCACCCGGAGGATCTCCGGGCGGTTGCGCCAGCTCGTGGTGAGCCCAAGCGCCTGGGCCGGCTGACCGTCGGTGCGGGCGAACTCGGTGGGGAACCGGTCCAGGGTGCCGGCACTGGCCCCCCGCCAGCCGTAGATCGACTGACACGGGTCGCCCACCGCGGTCACCGGGTGCCCGCCACCGAACAGCGCGTTGAGCAGCACCACCTGGGCGTGACTGGTGTCCTGGTATTCGTCGAGCAGCACCGCCCGGAAGCGGTCCCGCTCGATCTCGCCGACCCCCGGGTGATCCCGGGCCACCCGGGCCGCCCGCGCGAGCTGGTCGGCGAAGTCCATCGCCTCGAAGTCCTCCTTGCGCCGGGCGTACGCCCGCACCAGCGGCAGCAGGCGCAACCGGGTCTGCTGCAGGTTGAGCGCCTTGCGCACGTCGGCGTACACCCGACCCGGCCGGGACTGAACCTCGGCGAAGAACCGACCGGTCCAGGCCGCCAGTTGGTCCGGCGCGACCAGGTGCTCGTCCAGCTCCCCCGCGAGCGCCAGCACCGCGTCGGTGATGGTGCTCGGCATCCGGTCCACCTCGGACATGTCGCCGTCGTAGTTGCGCACCAGCAGGTCGACCAACTGCCAGCGGGACGCCTCGGTGAGCAGCCGGGTGGACGGCTCGTAACCGGCGCGCAGCCCGTGCTCGGTGACGATCCGTCCGGCGTACGAGTGGTACGTGGAGACGGTGGGCTCACCGGCGAGCGGGTCGTCCAGCGGATCCCGTCCCTGCCGGCCGAGGCGGCGGATCAGTTGGTCGAGCCGGGCCCGTACGCGGTGAGCCAGCTCGCCCGCCGCCTTACGGGTGAAGGTCAGCCCGAGGATCTGCTCCGGGCGCACGTACGAGTTGGCCACCAGCCAGACGACCCGCGCGGCCATCGTCTCGGTCTTGCCCGACCCGGCTCCCGCGACCACCAGCAGCGGCTCCACCGGGGCGGCGATGATCGCGGCCTGCTCCCGGGTCGGCGCCGGCAACCGCAGCAGCTTGGCCAGCTCCATCGGCGTGTACCGGGGCCCGGAGTCCGCCAGCCGGGGCGCCGGCGCGGGACCCGCGCCGAACAGGGTGGGTTGGCTCACGGTGCTGTCTCAGGTCGCAACACCGGCTCACTCCTCGCCCTCACGGTTTCGGACGGTTGGCGGCTCGACCACCTGACGCCCCTGCCCGGAGACCGGGCAACTGGTGCGCACCGGGCAGACCCGGCACTTCGAGTTGGCCACCGCGGCGAACGTGGCGGCTGCCATCGTATCGGCGGTCCGCCGGACCAGCGCGGTCGCCCAACCGGCAGCCGGCCCCTCACTGGCCGCCGGCTGATTCTGCTCCCTGGCATCCTTGGCGGAGGTGCCGAGCTGCACCAGCGCGGCGCCACCCGACTCTTCACCGAACTCGGCGAACGCCCCCGCCTCCACCGCCGCCTGGTAGGCGCCGAGCTGCGGATGCTCAGCCAACTCGGTGCCGGTGACAGCGGTGGACTTGCCGGTCTTCAGGTCGATCACCACGAGCCGCCCGGCCTCGTCGACCTCCAGCCGGTCGACCCGACCGGTCAGGTCGACCGGCCGGTCCGGGTCGTCCAGGCGGACCGCGAACTCGTGCTCGATGGCGAGCAGCCGACGCGGGTTGGTGGCCAGCCAGCGCAGGAGCTTGTCGACCATCGCCTCGGCGCGCTCCCGCTCCGGCCCGGCCATCCACCGGGCCGCCAGCTCGATCGCGTCGAACCGGGCCGCCACGTAGTCGAGCAGAGCGCCCCGGTCGGCGCTGGCGTCCTCGGCGAGCATCGCGGCGGCGTGCACCAGGTTGCCCACCCCCTGCGCGGTGCTGGTCGGGCCACTGCCGCCGTGCCGTTCCAGCAGCCACCGCAGGCTGCACCGCAGCGCGCTCTCCATCGCCGACGGGGTGACCCGCACCGGATCCCCGTCGTCGACGAGTGGCCGATCGTCGGAGAGCGCGCGCAGTCCCCACCAGTCGTCCGGATGCGCACCGGGAACCCCGGCGGCGGCGAGCCGGGCCAACTCGGCCGCCGCAGCGCGCCGCCGGGCCGGCGGGGCGGCCGGGTCGGTGATGGCGGTACGCAGCTCGGCGACCAGCGCCGGCAGGGTGAGCGCCCGAGGTGGACGGGTCACCGGCAGCGCCCCAGGACGGTCCGGCTCGCCGTCACCACCGCTCACGCCATCGGTCGTGCCGCCGGTCGTGCCGTTGGTCGTGCCGCCGGTCGCGCCCTTGGTCGCGCCGTCGCCGGAGGGCGTGGCATTCGCTGGGCTGACGGCGGGATCCCCGGCCTGCGGGCCGCTGCGTGGGCCGGGCGGTGTCGTCGGGTCGGGCGGTGTCGTCGGGTCGGCCGGCCCGGCACCGCTCGACGGTCTGGGCGGCGCGGCGGGGGCCAGCTCATGCAGGAACCGGCTCGGCTGCTCCTCGTGGTCGTCACCGCCGACGGCGGCCGATGCCACGGCGCTGACCAGCAGCCGGTGCCGGGCGCGGCTGATGGCGACGTGGAAGAGCCGGCGTTCCTCGTCCAGCAACGCCGAGGT
Organism: Micromonospora sp. LH3U1; assembly: GCF_028475105.1. NCBI lineage: Bacteria > Bacillati > Actinomycetota > Actinomycetes > Micromonosporales > Micromonosporaceae > Micromonospora > Micromonospora sp. LH3U1. The sequence goes on from NZ_CP116936.1 coordinate 6,104,039, forward strand.
CTGACCCACCACGTTCGCCGCGGTGGCGCCGCCGACGGACCGGCCGGCCAGCACGTCGACCAGGCGCTCGGAGCCGAGCAGACTGCCGCGCAGTCGCAGGTCCGGCCAGATGCCCTCCTGCACGCCGGCCACCGCGACCAGGTCCCATTCCAGACCTTTCGCGGCGTGCGCGGTGAGCAGGCGTACCGCTGCGCCCCGGTCGGCGGTCGGGGCGATGGTGTCGGCCGGCAGGTCCTGGGCGAGCACGTGGTCGAGGAAGACCTCGGTGCGGGCACCGGGCAGCCGGTCGGTGAACCGGGCCGCCGCGTCGAAGAGCACCAGCACGGCGTCCAGGTCGCGGTCGGCCGCTTCGGCCCGCCGCCGCCGGGACAGGTCTCCCTCGCCGGCCTCCGGCCGCCCCTGGTTGATCGCGCCCGCCCAGCGCTCGGCCAGACCACTGGCGTGCCAGACGGCCCAGAGCAGGTCCTCGGCGGTCGAACCCGGCCGGGCGGCGGCGTCCCGTGCGGTGGCCAGCAGCGCGGCCACCGTCTGCGCCGGCTCCGCCCAGCGCCGGTCGATGCCGGCCAGCTCCGCCGGATCGCGCAACGCCTCGACGATCAGCTCCCCGGAAGGGCGTCGGTCACCGCCAGCCAGCGCGAGCGCACGCAGGCCCTGCCGCAGCCGCCGCTCGGCCAACGGGTCGGCCCCACCCAACGGCGAGTGCAGCAGCGCGACGGCCGTCTCTTCGTCCAGTCGGTCCGGCTCCAGCGCGCAGCGCAGCAGGAGCAGCAGCGGCGCGACCGCCGGTTGCAGGTGCAGGGGCAGGTCCTCGCCGTGCACCACGGTGGGTACGCCGGCAGCGTGCAGTGCCCGTCGCAGGGTGGGCAGCTGCAACGCGGTGGACCGCACCAGCACCGCCATCCGCGACCAGGGCACGCCGTCGAGCAGGTGGGCCGAGCGCAGCGCGTGGGCCAGCCAGGCGGCCTCGCTGGTCGCCGAGCGGAACGTGTGCACCTCGACCGTCCCGGGGGCGCGTCCGGCAGCGGGTGCAGCCGGCGGTGCGCCGAGGGCCGCGCAGCCGGCGGCCCAGTCGGGCGATCGCGGCGAGCAGACCCGGCCCGGCCCGGTACGACGTGGTGAGCAGCACCTGCGCGGCCGGCGCTCCGGACGCGGTCCGGAAGCGGTGCGGGAACGTGGTCACCCCGGCCGGGTCGGCGCCCCGGAAGGCGTACGTGGAGGAATCCGGATCGGCGAACGCGACAAGCGACTTGCCACCGCCGGCGATCACCGAGAGCAGCTCCAGCTGGGCGGGGTCGGTGTCGGCCAACTCGTCGAGGTACACGTGGGCGAGCCGCCGGCGCTCGGCGGCCAGCAACTCCTCGTCGTCGCGCAGCAGCCCGGTGGCCGCTCGGACCAGCTCGGCCGGGTCGTACGCGATGGAGCCCCGGTTGCTGACGTCACGCAGCGCGAGCACGGCGACGTACTCCCGCAGGAAGCGGGCGGCGGCCGGCCAGTCGGCGCGGCCGAGCTTCTCGCCGAGCCGGGCCAGGTCGACCGGACCCACGCCGCGCTCGGCGGCGCGCATGAGCAGGTCGCGCAGCTGACCGGCGAAGGCCCGGGTCCGCAGGGCGGGGCGCAGGTCGGTCGGCCAGCCGACCGGGTCGTCCTCGGGCTCCTCGCCCACCACGTCGAGCAGCTCACGGATGATCAGATCCTGCTCGGGGCCGGTGAGCAGCCGGGGGGACGGCTCGCCCCGTTCGGCGGCGGCTCGGCGGAGCAGCCCGAAGGCGTACGCCGGGAAGGTGCGGACCAGCGGCTCGCGCAGCACCCGGTGGCCGTCCTGCGCGACCCGGGCCTCAATGCGCTGACGCAGCGCGGTGGCGCCTCGGCGGCCGAAGGTCAGCACCAGGATCCGTTCGGGGTCGACCCCCTCGGCCACCCGGGCGGCGACCGCCTCGACAAGCGTGCTGGTCTTGCCGGTGCCCGGTCCACCGAGCACGAGCATCGGCCCGTCGGTGTGCCCGACCACCTCCGCCTGCACCGGATCGACCCGCCGGACCATCCCCTCGGCGGGCAGGACGGCGCCCACGGACGCGCCGCTGCCGGCGGCCACGGTGCCACCACCCGGCCCGTCCCCCGGCGCCGGCCCCGAGGACCGCCGCACCAACCGGTACGCCTGCATCAGCTCATCCCATCACGCCCATACGACACCAACCCCCGCCAACCCACACCCCCAACCCCACCCCCTCTCCCGTCGATCATGAAGTTAGCGGCGCGACACGCCGACAGCCGCGCCGCTAACTTCATGATCGACGGGAGAGGGGGGCGGAGGGCCGGGTGAGGTCAGGTTAGGTGGGACTCCAGGGTGTCCAGGGCGGCGGGGACGGACGTGGCCACCGTCAGGAGATTGCGGCCGGCGGACTTGAGGAAGTTCTGGTCGGCCAGCGCGTCGAGCCAGTCCAGGAGTGGACGGTAGAACCCGTCGGTGTCGATCAGCACCATCGGCTTCGAGTGCAGAGCGAGAGTCGCGGTGGTCCAGACCTCGAACAGCTCGTCCAGGGTGCCCAGTCCGCCGGGCAGGGTGAGGAACGCGTCCGACTTCTCGATCATCAGGGTCTTGCGGCTGGCCATCGAGTCGGTCACCAGCAGCTCGTCCGAGGCCAGGTCGGCGACCTCCAGATCGACCAGCGACTGTGGGATCACCCCCACGGTGCGCCCACCGGCGGATCGCGCGCCGTCGGCCAGTGCGCCCATCATGCCGACGCAGCCGCCACCACTGACCAACGTGTGCCCGCGCCGGGCCAGCTCCGCACCGGTCTCGGCGGCCAGGTCCAACCAGCGCTGATCGAGGGTGCGGGAGGAGGCGCAGAAGACGCAGATCGCCGCCATCAGTTGTCCCGCGGCTGCTCGGCGGCCTGTTCGGCGGCGGCCTGCTGGTCCGCGCCGGTACGGGCGACGGCCTCGTCGCGGACCGCCTCCTGCTCGACGGAGAGTGCGGCCTCCGCCTCGACGATGTGCCGGACCGCGGCGTTGACGTCGTCGGTGAGGCAGATCAGGTCCAGATCGACCGGCCCGATCTTGCCGTCGGCGGCCATCGTGTCGCGCAGCCAGTCGAGCAGGCCCTGCCAGTAGGCGACCCCCATGAGCACCACCGGGAACCGGGTGACCTTGCCGGTCTGCACCAGGGTGAGCGCCTCGAACAGCTCGTCCATCGTGCCGAACCCGCCGGGCAGTACGACGAACGCCTGGGCGTACTTGACGAACATCGTCTTGCGGGCGAAGAAGTAGCGGAAGTCGATGGCGAGGTCGACCCACTCGTTGATGCCCTGCTCGAACGGAAGCTCGATGCCGAGCCCGACGGAGAGCCCGCCGGCCTCGCTGGCGCCGCGGTTGGCGGCCTCCATCACCCCCGGCCCACCCCCGGTGATCACGGCGTAGCCGGCTCGGGCCAGCGCGGCGCCCACCTGCTCGGCCAGCTGGCACTCGGCGCTGTCCGGCCCGCTGCGCGCGGAGCCGAAGACGCTGACCGCCGACGGCAGGTCGGCGAGGGTGTCGAAGCCTTCGACGAACTCGGAGAGGATGCGCAGCGCGCGCCACGCGTCCTTGGTCTTCCAGTCGCCCCGACCACGTGAATCCAGCAACCGCTGATCGGCGGTGCTGCTCGGGATCGCGCCTCTGCGCAGCGTGACCGCGCCCCGGTGCCGCTCTCGTCCCGGACCGTGACCGGCCTCCCGCCCGTTGCTCTGGCTCATGGGGCAACCGTAGTGGAGCCGCACCTTCCGGGTGCGCGGGGCGCGGACGCCGAGAAATAGTTTGGGATCATGGGCAACTATTCCGCTCCCCCGTACGTCTTACTATTCACATACCGGGTATGCCCCGGCGCGCGCCTTCGGGGGAGGAGACAGCGTGATCAGCAACAGCGAGATGATCCGGATCCGTCGCCAGATGCAGCGACGGATCCGAGACGTGGTGGCCGAACGCCGCCGCACCCGCCAGCAGGACCCAGTCCCCCTATCCCTCACCTCCCCCGCAACCCCCGCCCCATCCGCAGCCGATCAAGAGGTTTGCGTCGCCGACAACGGGCCCGGCTGACGCAAGCCTCTTGATCACCCGGCGCGACCGGCACGGCCGGGTCGGGGTCAGGCTGGGGCCAGCCAACGGTGCAGGGTTGCCGCACCGTCACGGATCTTGCTGATCTCGACGTGCTCGTCCTTGTGGTGGGCGAGGTTGGGGTCACCCGGACCGAAGTTCAGCGCGGGGATCCCCATGGCCGCGAACCGGGCCACGTCCGTCCAGCCCAGCTTGCCGATCGGCGCCGCGCCCACCGCCGCCAGGAACTCCTTAGCCGGAGCCGCCTCCAGCCCGGGGGCTGCACCGGCCGCCGCATCGGTCACCGCCACCTCGAAGCCGGCGAAGACCTCCCGCAGGTGCTCCTCCGCCGCCGCCGGGTCGCGGTCCGGCGCGTACCGGTAGTTGACCTCGATCTCGCAGCGATCGGGGATCACGTTGCCGGCGACGCCACCGTTGATCCGCACCGCGTTCATTCCCTCGCGGAAGTCGCACCCCTCGATGGTGACCCGGCGTGCCTCGTACGCTTGGAGCCGCCGCAGCACCTCACCGGCCGCGTGGATGGCGTTCACACCGTGCCAGGAGCGCGCCGCGTGCGCCCGCTCACCCGTCGTCGTCACGATGGCCCGCATGGTGCCCTGACAGCCCGCCTCGACGATGCCGTACGTCGGCTCCAGCAGCACCGCGAAGTCCGCCTCCAGCCACTCCGGGTACGCCTGGTGGACCAGGTTGAGCCCGTTGTACTGCGACTCGATCTCCTCGGCCTCGTAGAAGAAGTACGTCACGTCGTAGCGCGGGTCGGGCAGCGTCACCGCCAGGTGCAGCGCGTACGCGACACCGGACTTCATGTCGGAGGTGCCGCAGCCGTACATCAGGTCGCCGCGCATGGTCGACGGAAAGTTGTTGTTCAGCGGCACCGTGTCGAGGTGCCCGGCCAACACGACGCGCTGCGACCGACCGAGGTCGGTGCGCGCCATCACCGTGTTGCCGTGCCGGTGAGTCGTCAGGTGCGATACGCCCCGCAGCACCTCTTCGACACAGTCGGCGATCGCCTTCTCGTTCAGGGATACGGACTCTATGTCGACCAGAGCGCGGGTCAGCTGCACCGGATCGGCGAGGACCTCGGGGGTCAGCGGGTTCTCCATGGTTCGCACGGTACCTTCAGGTCTGTCAGCGTGATGAGCGAGCTTGCGGCCATCCCGGCCGCGACCGAGGGGTGTAACAGTGACGTCCGCAGATTCCGCCTGGGGCATCGGCCTGGCCACGGTCACCGCAGACGAGCAGGTGCTCGACACCTGGTACCCGACCGGCAAGCTGGGCCTGGGCGAGCTGCCACTGGTCGCCGGTGAGGACAAGGCGGACGTGCTCGACCTGCCGCCGGCCGCGCTCGGTGACCGGTCACTGCCCGGTCTGCGTACCGTCCAGGTGGTCACCGTGATCGGCTCCCTGGACGATCCGATCAAGGACGCCTCGGACGCGTACCTCCGGTTGCACCTGCTCTCGCACCGCCTGGTCCGACCCAACCAGCTCAACCTCGACGGCATCTTCGGCAAGCTGGCCAACGTGGCCTGGACGTCCGCCGGGCCGTGCCCGCCGGAGCGGGTGGACGAGCTGCGGGTGATCGAGCGGGCGGCGGGTCGCCACCTGGCGGTGTACGGGGTGGACAAGTTCCCCCGGATGACCGACTACGTGGTCCCCTCCGGTGTGCGGATCGCCGACGCCGACCGGGTCCGCCTCGGCGCGCACCTGGCCGCCGGCACCACCGTGATGCACGAGGGCTTCTGCAACTTCAACGCCGGCACGCTCGGCACCTCGATGGTCGAGGGACGGATCGTGCAGGGCGTGGTGGTCGGCGACGGCTCCGACGTGGGCGCGGGCGCATCGATCATGGGCACCCTCTCCGGCGGTGGCACCGACAAGGTCCGCATCGGCGAGCGCAGCCTGGTCGGCGCGAACGCCGGCATCGGCATCTCCCTCGGCGACGACTGCGTGGTCGAGGCCGGCTGCTACGTCACGGCCGGCTCGAAGATCACCCTGCCGGACGGCCGGGTGGTCAAGGCCCGGGAGCTGTCCGGCGTCGACGGTCTGCTGTTCTGGCGCAACTCGGTGACCGGCGCGCTGGAGGCCCGGCCGCGCACCGGCCGCGGCATCGAGCTGAACGCCGCCCTGCACGCCAACGACTGAGCGACCCGCCGGGTCGCGGCACTCGGCCGCGGACCCGGACGGGGTACGCCTCAGCGCAACCGGTACGCCTGAATGATGCGTTCGGTCACCGTGTTGCCAGCGGCGTCCCGGGCGGTGGCCCGCAGGGACGCGTAACCGGTCCCGGCGGGATGCCGGACGGTGGCCGTCCAGCCGTGCCCTCCGTGCCGGACCCGAGCGGGCTGCCAGCTTCGTCCGCCGTCGTAGGAGACGTCCACGGTCAGCTTGGTCAACCGCGACCCGGCGGCGCCGGGTTGCCGCTGCACCTGCACCGGGATGACCAGACGACGGCCGGCGGCAGCGCTGTTGTCCGCGTTGAGCGGCGGTGCGAACCGGATGGCCGACACCGGCAGCCTGCGATAGTCGTCGCCGGTGACGTGTCGGGAACGGAACGTCCACGCCGTGCTGACCTCGGTGCTGAGGTCGGTGAAACTCCGCGTCGACGACACCTCCAGTCGGTAGCTGGCATTGCCGGGCGGCACGGTGAACTGCCCGAAACCCGGCTCCGGCGACTCGCCGACCAGTTTGCCGTTGCGGTAGAGGGCGGTCCGGGCGGCGTCGGAGACCGACCCACCGGCGTGCCCCTCGGCGTCGCTGTGCAGGGGAACGTCCACCCGGATCTCGTCACCGATTCGGGTGACGCCCTGGCCCGGCCAACGCGGCGTCGGGAACGACGTCCCGTACGGCGCGCTGTTCCAGCTCTCCCGGGTGTGCCAGCCGGCCCGGTACGCCCTCGGTTCGGCGATCAGCACCGCCTTTCCGTCGAGCCACCCGTCGTCGGTGGGCACCCCGAACATCAGCTCCGAGTACCACCGCACCCCACGGGTGTTGTAGTGCTCGACCCGCTGCCCGGGCACCGCGGTGGGCAGATTGACCGCCCAGCTGCCCACGTCGGGGTCGAGCTGCGCGAAGACCACCCGGTCCGCGATCAGACCCGGATAGCCGCCCCGGAACTGGTGCGTGACGCTGGCCAGATCCTTACTGCGGTACGTCTTGTCGAACCCGGTCGGCATCCGGCCGGGGAAGGTCTCGGCGAGCGCGTACAGGTAGGGGCTGCTGGCCACCTCCAGTTGTGCCCACTGGCTGCTCACCGTCGCGACGAACCGTTCACGGGACACCGCTCGGCCGAGGTGCCCGGTGGCCAACCCGGTGAAGTCGGACGAGAGGATGCCGAACCCGTGGTAGCTGCCGTCGTCGCCGAAGAAGATCGCTCCGATGTCCACCAGTGCCGGCGCGGCCGATCGCTCCGGAACGGCCATCCGCACCGGTCGGGCTTTCCGGGCGTCGACGGTGACCGCCGTGTCGCTGTCGACGACCAGCTCCGGTTGGGCCAGCTGGGCGAGCCCGTTCTCGGCGAAGAGAATGCTGACGAGCCCGTAGCGGCCCTTCGGCACCCGGATGTCGACGGTGCCGTCCGGGTCGTACAGGTCGTAGGAGACGGAGTTGTCCAGGTTGACCAGCGCGGTGACGTGTTCCGCGGCAGCCGCTCCCGTGGCGTCCAGGTGGCGCACCGTGACCTGGTAGCTCTCCACCTCCCGGTTCACCGCCACCGGGGTGACCACAACTGTCGTCCCGGAGCGGGCCACGATCCGCCCGGCCCAGTAGCCGTCCGTGCCGATCCGGGTGTCCACGGTGACCGTGGTGCCGGCGGTGCCGCCGGCCGGCACGGTGACCTGGCCCGCCGCCAGGGTGAACAGGCCGGCAGGCGCAGGCTGCCCGTCCGGTCCGGTCACCTCGAGGGTCAGGTCCAGGGTGATCGGGTCCGGCCCGTCGTTGCGCCAGCCGACCTCCCGGGTGGTCGGGATGTCGTCGTCGTGCGGCCAGGCCGGCTGCCCGAAGGCGAGGCTGACCGGGTCGCTGACCACCCGCTGGGTGATCGCACGGGCCACGTCGACCCGGCCGGCACCCTGCTGGAAGGAGGTCTGCTCCGGGTGCGGCTTCGCCGAGGCCATCAGGGTCGCCTTGAGCTGGGGTGCCGCCCAACCGCTGTGCTGCTGGGCGAGCAGCGCCACCGCGCCGGTGACGTGCGGCGCGGCCATCGAGGTGCCGGAGAGCGCGACGTACTTCTCCCCCACCGGGTCGCCGAGCAGCGTGCCGTCGCCCCGGGCGGCGACGATCTCCACCCCGGGTGCGGTCAGGTCCGGCTTCAGCCCGCCGTCGCCCACCCGAGGGCCGCGGCTGGAGAAGTCAGCCAGCGCGTCGTCGCGGTCCACCGCGCCCACCGACAGCGCGGCATCCGCGGTGCTCGGTGAGCCGACCGAGCCGTCCGTGCCGGCGTTGCCCGCCGAGATCACGAAGAGCGCGCCGGTCTGGGCGGTCAGTGACTCGACGGCCGCCTCCAACGGGTCGACGTCGGGCGTGTCGGGACCGCCCAGGCTCAGGTTGATCACGTCGGCGTGCTGGTCGACGGCGGCCCACTGCATGCCGGCCAGAATCGCGGACTCCGCGCAGCCCTGGTCCTCACAGACCTTGCCGTTGAGCAGCGTGGCGTCCGGGGCGACGCCCCGATACTTGCCACCGGAGGCGGCACCGCTGCCGGCGATGATCGAGGCGACGTGGGTGCCGTGACCGACGGTGTCACCGGCATCGGTGGCCTCGGTGAAGTTGTGCGACTCGCCGACCCTGCCCGTCAGGTCGGGGTGGCCGGCATCGATACCGGTGTCCAGCACCGCGACGCGGACGCCCTGACCGGTGAACCCCGCCTGGTGCGCGGCGGGCGCGCCGATCTGCGGCACGCTGTGATCCAGGGTGATGTGTCGTTGGCCGTCGAGCCAGATCCGGTCGGCACCCCCCGCCGTGCCGACCCGGGCGCCGGTCCCGGTGAGCGCCGCCCAGACCGCCGTGGCGCGCTGCTTGTCCGCCGTCGCGGCCACCCCGCCGATCGCGGGCAACTGCGCGGTGACGGTCAGCCCGGTGGGCGCGGCAACGCGCTGCCGAGCACCCGCGCCACTGGTGACCAGCACCGGCAGATGGTCCCGGCGGGCGTCGTCGTAGCCGGCCGCGATCAGCCCGGTCACGTTGAACAGTCGCCGGTCGACCCGGCCGGACCGGACCAGCGGTAGGGCGTCCTGCGGCAGCACGGTGAGCTGGCCACGGTCGCGGGTGGTGAAGAACCGCAGATGAGTACGACCGGGCGCGGGTCGGACCGCGGCGGACCCGGACGCGGTGACGGTGACCCGATCGCCGGTGAGCAGGGTGACCGTCTTCGTGGTGGCGGCGCCGGTCGCGGAACGCGGGGCGGCGCCAGGGGCGGTGGTGGATGGGTTGGCCACGGCGGTCACCGGAGTGCCCAGTACGAGGGCTGCTACGGCGGTGACGGCGGCGGCCATTCTGCTGCGTCGATGCAACGGATCCTCCTCGGTGGAGCGTTGATATCCATGAGAGGCATAGACCGCCGCCAGTATTACATACCCGGTATGCAAAATAGGGGTCGAAAATATGACGGACCTGCCAACCGACGACGGGATCGGCGGGCATCATCGACCGGGTGACCTCCATGAAGGACCGAATGCTCGCCGGCGAGCCGTACCTGGCGGATGATCCCGAGATCATCGCCGACCTGGACCGAGCTGCCCGGCTGATGGAACGCTTCAACACCAGTGCCGCAGCCGACCCGCAGGCCCGCCTCACGGCACTGCGTGACCTCCTCGGCGACGTGGGCGAGGGCACCTGGATCCGCCCACCGTTCTACTGCGACCACGGCTGGCAGATCCGCATCGGGCCCCGCAGCTTCGTCAATTACCACGCGGTCTTCCTCGACGTCGCACCGATCACCATCGGTGCCGACGTCCAGATCGGACCGAACGTGCAGCTGCTCACACCGACCCATCCGGTGGAGCCCGGTCCGCGCCGCGACAAGTGGGAGGCCGCCAAGCCGATCGTCATCGGCGACAACGTCTGGCTCGGCGGCGGCGCCATCGTGCTGGCGGGCGTGACGATCGGCGCGAACACCGTCGTCGGCGCGGGCGCGGTGGTCACCCGGGACCTGCCCGCCAACGTGGTCGCGGTCGGCAACCCCGCCCGGCCGGTCCGCGAGCTCGACTAACGCCTGGGCTCGACGTCGTGGAGTAACGCAACCCGGTGCGCCCCGGCGGTCTCGGTCAGGCCGCCGGAGGCTCGGTCAGGCGGACCACCAGATCGGCATGGTCGGCGGTGGGGGTGATGAGGGCGGCGTTCGACTCGTCGCTGCCCAGCGCCCACGCCCGTGCCTGCTCCGGCGACCGGCCAAACGCCTCGTGCCGGGAGGCCAGCCGACGCTGCCGCACCTCGACGTCCAGGTCGAGGAACCACGCCTCGTGCAGCAACGAACGGATCTCCTGCCACGGGAAGTCCGGCAGCAGCAGATAGTTGCCCTCGGTCACCACCAGTCGGATCGACGGCGGGACCTCGATCGCCCCGGCCACCGGCTCCTCCAACTCCCGCCGGAACTCCGGTGCGTAGACCGAGGTCGGCTCCAGCCAACGTAACCGGCGCAGCAGCGAGACGTAGCCATTGGCGTCGAAGGTGTCCACCGCACCCTTGCGGTCGGCGCGTCCCAGCCGGACCAGCTGCGACTGCGCCAGGTGGAAGCCGTCCATCGGCACGAGCCGGGCGGCCGATCCGACCTCGGCCACGATCCGCTGCGCCAGCGTGGACTTCCCGGCGCCCGGCGCACCAGCAATGCCGAGCAGCTGTCGCGGACCAGCCTCGGCCAGCGCGCACGCCCTCGCCACCAACTCCTCGACGGACAGCACCCGGGCCGGCGGCATCAGCCCAGAACCGGGTCGCTGATGGTGAACCGCGCCTGCACCGCCGCCTGCACGGTCTGCGGCTGCGGGTCCAACTCCAACTCCGGTGCGCCGCCACCCGCGCCGCCTCCGACGTCGAACGCCGCACGGGCGAACATCGGCCGGTCGGCCGAGCCGGCGTCGGCCAGCTCGATCAACGAGGTGACCTGGGCACCGAGCGCCTCCGCGTACTCCCGTGCCCGCAGCAGCGCGTCGTTGATCGCGGCGTGTCGGGCCTCGCGGTGCGCGGGGCTGTCCGGGCGAAGCTCCCACCAGGGCCCGGCCACCTCGACCTGGTCCTGGTCGGCCAGCCGGAGCATCAGCTCGCCGAGGGCGGTGAAGTCGGTGACGGTGACGGTGGTGGTGACACTGCCGTGCCAGGCGATCACCCGCTCGCCCGAGCGGCGGGTCTCCGGCCGCACCCGCAGGTCACCGGTCTCCCGTCGCGCCACCGCCGGCCCGGAGCCGTCCAGCAACACCCGGACCGCGGCGGCACGCTCGGCCAGCCGAGTCAGGGTGGCTTCCCGGTCCCGATCTCGCGCTGTCGCGGTGACCGCGAACCGGGCCAGCTCGGGCGGCACCTCCCGGTACGCCTCGCCGCGCACCTGCACCACCGGACTGTCCACCGCCATGCCCCTCAGCCTAGTCAGCTACCGGACGCCACGCGGCGTAGGAGACCGCGTCCGAGCCGACCTGACACCCCGTCAGGTGCCCCCCGGCGTCACCCAACCCTCGCAGCCAGGTCACCTCGGCGTCGTGGTCGCCGCCGGTCGGGAATTCCCGGGCCTGACCGGCGAACCGCCGGTCCAGCAGCGCCGACCGGGCCGCCCTGGCTTCCGCGTACCGGGCGATGAGCGCCGGTGCGTCGTCGGCCCGCAACGCGGCGGCCAGCCCGTCCAGGAACGCGCGGACCCCGGCCAACTCGTCCAGCACCCGGTCGCGGTTGCCGAGGAGCATGTTCGCGGTCCGCTCCGCCGGGGTACCGGCGACCCGCGTGCCGTCGGAGAAGCTGCCCGCGGCAAGCGCCAGCACCGCGTCGCGCAGCGGCGCCCGCTGTGCCGCCCCGGCCAGCGCACCGGCCAGCAGGTGCGGCACGTGTGAGGCGAGCGCGGCCACCGAATCGTGTGCCGGTGCCGACATTGGCACGACCCGGGCGCCGAACAGCTCCACCAGCAGCCCGGTCAGCCAGCGAAAGGCGTCCGTCGCGGCGCCCGTCGCCGGGCAGAGCACCCAGGCGGAACCAGCCAGCAGGGTCGGCGAGGCGGCGGGCAGGCCGGCGGACTCCGCACCGGCCATCGGGTGCCCGGGAACGAACCGGTCGGCGAGCCCGAGCCGATTGGCTGCCTCGGTCACCTCGACCTTGGTGCTGCCGACATCGGTGAGCACGCAGCCGGGCGCGGTCAGCTCGGCCACCCGGGCCAGGGTGCGCGGGAGCGTGGGCAGCGGGCCGCAGAGGAAGACCACGTCCCGGTCGGCCACGGCCTGCTCGATCGTGGCCGGGGCGATCACCCCCCGATGCTGGGCCCGCTCACGGGTCGCCGGGTCCGGATCCCATCCGGCAACGTCCAGGCCGGCATCGGCCAGGCGCAGCAGCACCGAACCGCCGATCAGGCCGGTGCCGATCACCGCCGCCCGTACCCGCGCACCGGGCCTGTCCACCATCCGCGCACCTCGGCCTTCCTGCTGGGGTGCGGGGCCGACGCGGCCCCGACCAGGTCCGGGGCCGAGGATATCGCCAGGGCCGAGCCACGGACGCGGGTCAGTCCTCGACGGCCATCGCGTCGTCACGCCACGCGATGAACGGGATCGCCGGATTGCCGTTGATGTACTGCCAGGGCCAGGCGGTCACCTGATCGCCGATCACCTCGAACTGGCCGGCGGCGGATCGTAGGTCCCCGACCTTCGAGAAGCCCATCGCGAAGGTGTTGTGCACGCTGGCCCAGCCCGGCTGGCGCCGGTAGTCGGGGTGACGCACCGAGTGGTCGGCGGCGGCGGCGAGTTCTGCACGCACCGCGTCATCGTCCAGGTACTCGTCGTCCTCGCCGACGGGCAGGTCCAGCCACTTCTCCAGGTGCGCGACGACGACCAGGTGCCCGAGCGCCGAGCCGGCCGGCGACTTTGCCACCGCCGCCCGTGCGAACTCGAACATCTCCTCGTGGCTGCCGTACCACTTGTGGCAGCGGTACTGGAGCATCTGCTCGTGTGCGATCCGGTGCCACGGGTGCCGGGTGACCACGTCGTCGAAACGCCGGGTCGCCTCGGCCCGGTCCACCTGGCGGCCGCGTGCCGAGGTGACCAGGAAGGTGCGCGCGGTGGTGTCACCCGGGTCGCGGTCGACCACCTCGTCCAGGCAGTTCTCGGCCAACCGCAGCCGCCGCCAGAACTCCTTGAACTGATCCTCGCTCACCTGCGAGGCACGGGCGCTGCTGCGGGCCTCCCAGGCCCAGTAGACCGCATGCGCCCCACGGACCAGCACCGGCAGCGTCGACCGCGGTTCGGCCTCGATCCACTCACCGATCCAGTCCTGTAGGCCGTCCACGTTGGCAACCGCCGAGACGTAGAAGGCGTGATCGTCCGGATCGGTCACCGGGGTGAGCAGATCACGGATGGCTCCCCAGTCCCGCCGCTCGCCGGCCTCCCGCAACGCCCGCGCGGTCGGGTCACCCTCCGTCGGGTCCACGGTCAGCGTGGGCACCGCCACCTGCTTGCTGCTACGCCGGAACGGCCACATGCCGAATTTTCCTCTCACCCCGTGACGACCGGCAGATCGTAGATCTTGACGAGGCCGATCCGGAAGGGGGTTGTCCTCTTCAGACCGACGTCGTACGGTCCGCTCCGCCCGCCGCTTCGACGCGGGCTCACAGCGGGGGAAGGAAACGAAATGTCCGCGACATACCGGGCGCTCGCCTCGGTGGTCATGTTGATTGGCTTCTACGTCGTCGCGCTCCTACAGCTCGCCGCCGTAGCCGCGCTCGGGGTCTGGCTGTATGGCCACACCAACGGGCTCGTCACCGGGAAGCTCCTGCTGCCCCTGGTCGTCGCGCTGGGCGCGGTGGCCGTCGGGCTCTGGCGCGCCATCCGTACGAAGAACGAACCGGCACCTGGTCTGATCGTCACCGAGCGCGAGGCCCCGGGGTTGTGGGCCAACGTACGCGAGCTGGCCACCGCGGTCGGCACTCGCGCGCCGGACGAGATCCGGCTGGTGCCGGAGGTGAATGCGGCGGTCGCCGAGCAGAGCCGACTGCTCGGCCTCGTCGGTGGACGGCGCACCCTGTATGTCGGACTGCCGCTGCTCCAGGCGATGCGGATCGACCAGTTGCGCTCGGTGCTCGCGCACGAGCTGGGCCACTACTCCGGCAAGCACACCCGCCTCGGCGCCGTGGCGTACCGGGGCCGGCTGGCGATCGCGGAGACGCTGGAGCGGATCAGCCCGCGCAACCCGATCGGCTGGGTCTTCAAGGGCTACTCGAAGCTCTACCTGATGGTGGACAACGCCGCGTCGCGGCGGCAGGAGTTGGAGGCCGACCGGTCCTCGGTGCTGCTGGCCGGGCACGACGCCGCGGCCTCCGCGCTGCGTACGCTGCCAGCGCTCGACGCGGCCTGGGGCTTCTTCATGCGCCGGTACGTCGAGCCGGGCTGGTCTGCCGAGCTGGTGCCGGACGACCTCTTCGGCGGTTTCGGCCAACTGCTCCAGGCACGGCGGGATGAAATCACCGAGCTGCGGGAGAACGCCGCCGATCGGGAGCCGTCGCCCTGGGACACCCACCCGCCGATCGGCGTCCGGGTCGCCGCGATGGCGGCCCTCCCGGCGGGGACGGTCACGCCGGACGAACGGCCGGCCGCGCTGCTGCTCGCCGACATGGCCGCCGCCGGAAGGCAGTTGCAGGGCATCGTGGTCGACCACGGCCGCCGGCAGGCGCTGCCGTGGACGCAGTTCACCGCCGCGTCGGTGGCGGCCGGGGTGCAACAGCAGGCGGACGGCATCTATCGGGCAGCGGGGCGGTTCACGGGCGTCACCGGGCCGGGCCTCACGACGGTGCTGGACCTGGTGAGCTCCGGCCGACTGGGCGAGTTTGCCGAGCAGTTCTTCGGCGACGCCACCCGCAAGGAGGCGAGCGCCCGGTTCGCCGGGCCGATGGAGACGCTGCTCGACAACGCGGCCGTCCGGTCCGGCCAGGCCCACTGGCAACTCTCCTGGTCCGGCCCGGCGCAGCTCGTCGGCCCGGACGGGCAACCGTGGGACCTCGCCGAGATCGCCAAGCTTGCCGTCGCGCCGCAAACCCTGGACGTGGCGCTTGCCCGCCTGGCCGAGCTGGGCATCGACCCCTCCGGGGCGACAGTGGTGGAGGAACGGGTCTCCGGGCGGGACGCCGATCTGATCGGCGCGCTGGCCAACATCAAGATCGACGGCAAGGAGCACGACGTACTCATCCTCGACCGGGGGCTGGTCTTGATCGTCGACCCCGGCAAGGCCAGCCAGGGCGAGAAGCGGCTGCGCGCGCTGGTCGACTCGGTGCCGATCGCGGAGCTGGCGGCCCGGCACACGTTCCTGCCGTACGAGGAGATCGTCTCTGTGGGCGTCAAGCGGGAGGTGCCGCTGAAGGCGGAGCTGACCCTGCACGACGGCCGGGTGATCACCATGCAGGAGCTGATGTCCAGCGAGCTGCTGGAGAAGCAGAGCCGGAACACCCTGCTGCGGGTCTTCCGCCGGATCACCGACTGACGCCGTCCGGGCGGTCGGCTCGCAAGGGTCGACCGCCCGGACCGCGATCAGGCGTAAACGAGGCGGGCCGCGACCGCCGCGACGTGCTCGTCGGACTCGGTCAGCGCAACCCGGACATACTGTCCGGCGGTGGGACCGTAGAAGACGCCCGCGGCCACCAGGATGCCGCGCCGGGCCAGCCAGTCGACCGTCTGCCAGCAGTCCTCGCCTCTGGTGAGCCAGAGGTAGAGGCCCGCCTCGGAGTGCTCGACCGTGAACCCGGCACCGGTGAACGCGGCGGTCAGCACCTCCCGCCGGGCGCGGTAGCGCTCCCGCTGCTCCTCGGCGTGTCGTTCGTCCTCCAGTGCGGCCACCATGGCCGCCTGCACCGGCGCGGGCACGATCATGCCCGCGTGCTTGCGGACCTTCAGCAGCTCCGCGACGAGCGCCGGGTCACCGGCGACGAAGCCGGCCCGGTAGCCGGCCAGGTTGGAACGCTTGGACAGCGAGTGCACGGCGAGCACCCCGGCATAGCTGCCGCCGCTGACCTGCGGGGACAGCACCGAGACCGGCTCGGCCGACCAGCCGAGCGGCAGGTAGCACTCGTCGCTGGCGACCACCGCGCCCCGCTCCCGGGCCCAGTCGACCACCTTCTTCAGGTGCGCCGCGGGCAGCACCCGGCCGGTCGGGTTGCCGGGCGAGTTGACCCAGACCAACCGGACCCGCGAGGTCGGCCCGACCGAGGTGAGCGAGTCGGTACGGACAACGGTGGCGCCGGCCAGCCGGGCGCCGTCCTCGTAGGTCGGGTACGCGATCGACGGCACCACCACCACGTCACCCGGGCCAATGCCGAGCAGGGTGGGCAGCCAGGCGACCAACTCCTTCGAGCCGATGGTCGGCAGCACGCCGAGACCGTCGACCCCGGCGCCACAGGCCCGGGACACCCACGCCGCGATCGCGGCCCGCAACGCCGGGGTGCCGGCGGTCAGCGGGTAACCGGGAGCATCGGACGCGTCAGCCAACGCCCGGCGGATCACCTCGGGCACCGGATCGACCGGCGTACCCATGGAGAGGTTGATCAGGCCCTCCGGATGCGCCGCGGCCAGGGTGGCCGCGGCGTCCAGGGTGTCCCAGGTGAACTCGGGCAGCCGCGACGAGACCGGCGCGGGCCGGTTCAGTGGCCCTCGCCGCGCGGCGGCTGCGCGGCGACGAAGGTGGCGTCCTTCTCCACCTTGCCGATCTTCGAGGCGCCACCGGGCGAGCCCAGCTCCTCGAAGAACTCGTAGTTGGCGCCCGTGTAGTCCTTCCACTGCTCCGGGACGTCATCCTCGTAGAAGATCGCCTCCACCGGACAGACGGGCTCACAGGCACCACAGTCGACGCACTCGTCGGGGTGGATGTAGAGCATCCGATTGCCCTCGTAAATGCAGTCGACCGGGCACTCCTCGATACATGCCTTGTCGAGCACATCCACGCACGGCTCGGCGATGATGTAGGTCACCGGTCTTCTCCTCCGCAAGACACGCCGCGATCTCCCGCGACGGTAAGAGCCTAGTATCTCGCCGGGGAGGGGGTCGATCGTGCTCCGACAGCAGGATGTGGGACACCGGATCGTGGTCCGCCGGATTGTGGGGATTCGCGAAGGCCGGCCGCTCTTCTCCGACGCCCTCGGCGAGTTGGTCGAGCTGAGCGAGACTCATCTCACGCTGGCCACCGCGCAGGGCCAGCTGCGGGTCCCGGTGGCGCAGGTCCACCGAGCCAAGCGGGTGCCGCCGACCCGTCGGCCGACCGCCGCGGCGGTGGTGGCGCTGGAACGGGCCGCCGACGAGGCCTGGCCGGCACCGACGCGGGGCCGGCTCGGTGACTGGTTGCTCCGGTCGGCTGACGGCTGGACCGGGCGGGCCAACTCGGCGCTGCCGATCGGCGACCCGGACCGACCGCTGCCCGCCGCTGTGGACGCGGTCGAGCGCTGGTACGCCGAGCAGGGCCAGCCTCCGATGATCAACACGCCGCTGCCACTCGCCGCGCCGGTCGGCGCCGAGCTGGACGCCCGCGGCTGGGGCGTCCGACCGCCGACCCTGGTGCAGACCAGGCCGCTCCCCGTGGCCGAACCGGCCGGCGCGGCGGGCGGGCACACCGGCGCTGCCGCCGACCAGGCCGGTGCCGCCGCTGGCACGGCCGCCGAGCAGGCCGATGCCGCAGGCGGGGAGGCGAGGGCGGCCGCCGACGAACCCGGTACCGCTACCGGGAAGGACGGCAGGGCCGGTGCCGTCGGCCGGCAGGCCGGCGAGTGGGGCAGTGCGGTCGTTGAGCTGGCCACCGCGCCGAGCGAGGAGTGGCTGGCCATCGCCGCCGGCCGCAAGGGCGGCCTGCCGGAGGCCGCCCGGCACGTGCTCACCGCCGTGGACCAGGTCCGCTTCGCCCACGTGTACGCCGACGGCACGCTGGTGGCAGTCGGCCGAGGCACGGTGACCGGCCAAGGGCGCTGGTTGGGCCTCAGCCTGATCGAGGTGCTGCCGGTGGTCCGCCGGCAGGGGCTGGGCCGCAGGGTGATCCACGAGCTGGCCGCCTGGGGCGTGTCCAGCGGCGCCACGCACGCGTTCCTCCAGGTCGAGCAGCGCAACATGGCGGCGGTCGCGCTCTACCAGCGGCTCGGCTTCACCACCCACCACACCTACCTGACGCGGGTCGCTCCGCACTGACCCTGAGCGCCCTTGATCGACTCGCCTTTCACGATGTCGCGGTATCCGAAGGCCCGGGACACCCCGACATCAACGAACCCGAGTTGATCAAGCCGCACGGCCCAGCGGCGTACGCCCAGCGGCCCACGCCCAGCCAGCCCGGCGGCGGGTCAGCGGCGGACGACTCGGCGCGGTTTGGCGGCATTGACCTCGGCGTACTGCTTGAGTTGCCGGGAGCGATAGTCACGCCCGAGCGCGGTGAGCACCAGGTAGCCGATCAGTAGGCCGGCGCCGGCGGCGAGCAGGTAGAGCCAGATCTGGGCAAGGAACGTCGCCGCACCGCCAGCGAACGGGTTGTGACCGACCAGCAGAGGCCCGACCAGTACGGTCAGCGCCATCGCCACCGGCACCACGAGGGCCATGTCGGCCGCCCAGCCCGCCAGCGTTCGTTGACCACCCCAGCGGAAGGCGACCACGGCCAGGATCAGCCCGATCACCACGAACATCGCCAACGAAACCCGGTCGGCGACGGTGTCGTCACCGTCGTAGCCGAACCGGATGATCAGCCGGGCGACCACGTTGACCGCGAACAGTGCTGCTACGAGCACTCCGACGTCGCGCCACCGTCTGTCCATCGCAGGACCTCCTGCCGTTCGCCCCGTCGCGGGGCCCGTATCCCTGGCAGGAATATCTACCACCCTTACCTGGGTGCCGTCATCAGCCGTGCAGAGCGAGCGGCGGGGCGAGGATCTGCCGGAAGCCCATCACGGCGAACGTCATCGCGCCGGCCACGATCATGGCCAGGCCGACCCAGTTGTCTCCGGCCAGCAGCAGGTCGCCCTCGTTGGTCCGGATGGCGGCCACGGCCATCAGCGCGAACCATGGCACCGCCGGCAGCGCCACCGCCCACCTGCGGCCGACCGCCTCGTACGCGAACCAGCTCAGCACGATGTTGGCGCCGATGGCGAGGAGTGCCGACACGCCGATCAGTTGCCCGCCGACGCGGACCGTGGCGAGCAGCAGTTCCAACACCCCGGTCAGCACTCCGGCGACCACCACGACGATCGCGCCGGCCAGCCGCAGGCCCAGGTCCAGTAGCCGCGGCGGCGGCCCCGCCGGGGGCGGGGTGTCCGGGGCGTCGACGACCGTCATCGGTACGGCGGGCAGGGTCACCGGAGACCGGCCGCCGCGACCGGGGACCGGTCCGGGGCGGTCTCCTCGGGCAGCCCGGCGAAGAGGTCGTCCTCCCAGCCGTACGGCCCGACGCCCGGGCCCTTCTCGCCGACCGCGAGGGTGAAGAATTCGACGCCCATGAACTCGCCGCCGAAGTTGCCGGCAATCGAGTAGAGCCAGGAGGTGGCCGGGATCTGGGTGCCGTGCGCCCGCATCGCGGCCTCCTTGGCCGTGTGCTGGTCGGTGCCGTCGATCCGGGCGGCGATCTGGGCGTCCGGGGTGCCGAAGGGCAGGTCGGCAATGTCCTTGATGCCGCCGAACGGGTTGTCGGAGGACTCGGCGAAGTGCGTCATGCCGGCCTCCAGCACGCTGAGCGGCATGGCCGTCCAGTAGACCTTGAGCGGGGCGCAGCCCTCGGCGGCGGCCAACTCGACCGCGCGCATCGCCACCCGGTGCGCCTGGATGTGGTCGGGGTGGCCGTAGAAGCCGTTCGGGTCGTACGTGATCAGCACCTGCGGGCGTACCTCCCGCATGATCTCGACCAGGTGCCCGGCGGCCTCGTCGAGGTCGGCCTGCCAGAAGGCGCGGGGGTGCTCGTTGGTGGCGAGCCCCATCATTCCCGAGTCGCGGTAGCGGCCGGCGCCGCCGAGGAAGCGGTAGTCGCTGACGCCGAGCGCGGCGCACGCGGCGGCCAGCTCGGTGATCCGGTATCCGCCGAGCTGGTCGGCCTCGGCGGCGGCGAGCTGGGCCAGCGCGGGCACGTGGATCTCGCCCTCCTCGCCGAGGGTGCAGGTCACCAGCGTGACGTGCGCGCCGTCCGCGGCGTAGTGGGCCATCGTCGAGCCGGTGCCGATCGACTCGTCGTCGGGGTGCGCATGGACCAGCAGCAGGCGGCGGTCGGGCAGCATCGTCACGACGGTCACTCTAACTGGCGGTTCCGCCCGGCTGACGCTGACGCGTCCGCCCAGGTCGGCCACATCACCCCCGGTACCGCTCTACGATTTGGCGTGTGGACTTTCCGGAGCTGGCCGCCCGCACCCGCCGGTTCAGCCATGGCGCTCCACGCGCTGTCTCCGTGGCTGAGGACGGCTCCCGTGTGATCTTCCTGCGCTCTGCCGGCCCGGAGGATCCGGCGGACGCGCTCTGGCTGCTGGACGTGGCCACCGCCGAGGAGCGCGTGGTCGCCGATCCGGCAACCCTGCTGGGCGAGGGTGGGGATGTCAGGTCCCTCTCCCCCGGTGAACGCGCGCTGCGTGAGCGGCTGCGGCTCAGCGCCGCCGGCATCGGCTCGTACGCGCTGGACGCCGCCGGGCGCGTTGCGGTGTTCGCGCTGGCCGGGCGGCTGTTCCGGGCCGACCTGGTGCACGGCGACGTGGTGGAGGTGGCCGCCGTCGGCCCGGTGCTGGATCCCCGTCCGGACCCGAGCGGGCAGCGGCTGGCGTACGTGACCGATGCGGCCGAGGGTGTGCGCCGGGGCGAGCTGCGGTTGATCGAGGCCGACGGCACCGACAGCCTGCTGGCCGGCGAGGACGCCGGGGTGAGCTGGGGGTTGGCCGAGCACATCGCGGCTGAGGAGTTCGGTCGGTATCGGGGCTACTGGTGGGCGCCGGATGGCCGTTCGGTGCTCGCCGCCCGGGTCGACGAGTCCCGCCTGGACCGCTGGCACCTGCACGACCCCGCCGAGCCGGCCAGCCCGCCGACCGCCGTCGCGTACCCCCGGGCTGGTGGGCCGAACGCGGAGGTCAGCCTGCACCTGCTGGACCTGGACGACGGCTGGGTCGACGTGCACTGGGACCGGGAGACCTACCCGTACCTGACCGCGGTCAGCTGGATGGAGGGAAGCCCGCTGATCACCGTGCTGCGCCGCTCGCAGCAGCACGGTCTGGTGCTGGCGGTGGACCCACGAACGGGTGAGACGCAGGTGCACGCCGAGCTGGCCGATCCGCGTTGGGTCGAGCCGATCGCCGGCACACCTGCACACCTGCCGGACGGCCGGGTGCTGGTCGGTGGGGAGCTGGCACACGACGGGTACGACGCGCGGTGCCTGTTCGCCGACGGCACCCTGCTCACCCCGCCGTCGCTGTACGTGCGGCGGGTGGTGGGTCGGCTGCCGGCCGCCGCCGGACCCGCCGACCTGCTGGTGGAGGCGAGCGACGGCGAGCCGAGCGAGCGGCACCTGTTCCGGGTCCGCACCACCATCGGCGGCGGGGTGGACGCGCGGCGGCTCACCACCGACTCCGGCTGGTACACCGCGGCGGTGGGCGGGGACGTGCTGGTGGTCGGTATGGCGTCGCTGGACCATGCCGGGGTGCGCTGGACGGTGCGTCGCGGCGATCAGGAGCTCGCCGAGTTGCGGTCGTTCGCCGCCACCCCGCCGTATTCTCCGCTGCCGCTGCTGGAACGGGTGACCGACCGGCGGCTGCCGGCGGCGGTGCTCTACCCGGACAACCACGTGACGGGCCGGCGGCTGCCGGTGCTGCTGGACATCTACGGCGGGCCGGGGCACCAGGAGGTCGTGGCGGCGCGGGCGGCCTGGCTGGAGCGGCAGTGGTGGGCAGACGCCGGGTTCGCGGTGGTGACCATCGACAACCGGGGTACGCCGGGGGTGGCCCCGTCGTTCGAGAAGGCGATCCACCGACGGGTGGCCGACGTGATCCTGACCGACCAGATCGACGCGCTGACCGCACTCGCCGGCAAGCACCCGGATCTGGACCTGGGTCGGGTGGGGGTGCGCGGCTGGTCGTTCGGGG
Organism: Micromonospora sp. LH3U1; assembly: GCF_028475105.1. Lineage (NCBI taxonomy): Bacteria > Bacillati > Actinomycetota > Actinomycetes > Micromonosporales > Micromonosporaceae > Micromonospora > Micromonospora sp. LH3U1. The sequence continues at coordinate 6,126,360 of NZ_CP116936.1, forward strand.
GGTGGCTGGCCGGGTTGGCGGTGCTGCGCCACCCGGAGCTGTTCCGGTGCGGGATCGCGGGCGCCCCGGTGACCGACTGGGCGCTGTACGACACCGCGTACACCGAGCGTTATCTGGGGTTGCCGGAGGACGGCACGGACCTCTACGCGCACCATTCGCTTGTCGAGTTGGCCGCCGAGCCGGTCACCAGCCCGGACCAAGCCCGACCGTTGCTGCTGGTGCACGGTCTGGCCGACGACAACGTGGTGGCCGCACACACGCTCCGGCTCTCCGCGGCCCTGCTGAGCACGGGCCGCCCGCACGCCGTGTTGCCGCTGACCGGGGCCACGCACATGGCCGCGAACGGCACCGCCGAGCGCCTACTTCCGCTGGAACTCGACTTCCTCCGTACCCATCTGGGCAACTCCGCGACGCCGTAGCTGTGAATCTTGGACAGTTTCCGTTCGCGCGGAACGGAAACTGTCCAAGATCTCATGCTGGCGTCACCGCTGTCGTTCACTGTCCGAGAGTGCGGTAGCGGAGGTGTACGACGCCGTTTCGGAATCGGCGCTCATCGAGGAGCTCGAGGTTGGCGCGCATGCCGGTCGGCAACCCCGGCTTGCCGCCGCCGACGACAACGGGGCAGACGATCAGCTGGCACTCGTCGACCAGCCCGGCCTTGAAAGCCTGCGTCGCAAGGTTGGCACCTCCTACGGTGAGATCGCTGCTGGCCGTGGCCTTCAGTTCGTGTACTGCGGCGGGGTCGAAACGGCGTTCGAGTCGGGTGTCGGCAGTTGACACCGCGGGAAGGGTCGTGGAATACACGACTTTGCTCGCCGCCTGCCAGGCGTTCGCGAAGTCGGCCGTGAGGTCGGACTGCGCGGCCAGAGCGGTGTCGGTCTCCCAGACGGCCATCGTCTCGTACAGGCGCCGCCCGTAGAGAAGCGTGCCCACGGACCGCAGGAGGTCGGTGTGGAACGCGAATACCTCGTCGCCGAGTGGAAACCAGTCGAACGCGCCGCGTTCGTCCTCGATGTAGCCGTCAAGCGACACGTTCGTCACGTAGATCAGCTTTGCCATGCCTATACCTCTCGATGATTAGCTGCAACAGCGTGGACATTCATCAGCCTGGCGTCCAGCTTGGTGAACGCCTGGCGCCAACCCTCCTCGCTGGGGCGCGCCAGATGTTCGGGGAGCCACTGGCGGATCTCGAGTCGCGTCCGTCCGTCCGCCTCGTCGTGGAACTCGACCCGGAGTCTCGTCTCGAACGGCTCGATGCCCTCCTGCAGACGGCCACCGACGTGCATGACGCCTTCGAGCAGTTCGCCGTCGGCAACGTCGGTGAGGTCGACGTGGATGTGCACGCGAAGCTCGGGTTGGGCTGCACTGACCTCCGTCCACCGTTGAAAGCCGCCGGGGCGTACGTCGAACTCGATCTCGTCGCGCGGTAGTGAGTTGCCGGTCGGGCCCCACCATGCCGCCAGGTGGTCGGGATCGGTGAAGGCCCGGTAGACGAGCTCCCGCGGCGCGTCGAACACGCGGGAGATGACGAGCTGTGGAGTTTCCGTTTTCATTCGAGCTCCCTGGGGTCGTCGGCCATCCGGTCCGTTGCCCGTCCGGCGGCCTGCACCGCGGCAAGGTGGGCATCGAGGCGGGTGAGGGACGAGTCCCAGAACCGCCGGTAGCGCTCGATCCAGTCGGCCGCCTCGCGCAGCGGGGCAGATTCGAGGTGGCTCGCGCGCCACTTGCCCGACCGCGACCGCGAGATGAGCGCGGCGCGCTCGAGCACTTTCAGGTGCCGTGACACCGCCGGCATCGAGATCGACAGAGGAGCGGTGAGCTCGGTGACCGTGGCGTCGCGTTCGGCCAACTCGGCGATGATCGCCCGTCGAGTCGGGTCGGCGAGCGCCGAGAACACCGCGCTGAGCTGATCGGTGCCAGCCATCGGAAGGGCCCTTCACTTAACCACTATGTTAAGTGTATTGAGACGCGAGCGAGGTTGTCAACGGATGGGTCGCCAGGCCGGCTTGGTCCCGCCGCCGACGTGCCGCCAAACGACCTGCGGCAAGACGGTGTCCGCTTCTGCGGCAATGGGCGCGACTCGCACCAGGGACCTGTTCGGCAGAGACAGAAGGGTCCCCTCCCGACGGCGTTGTCGGTAGGGGACCCTTCTTGCCTGCGGTGTGACTTACGGCTTGACGTGCGCGTTCACGAACGACGGGTAGCCGAAGACGCTGGAGATGAAGACCCCGCCAGCCTTGGACCCGTGCACGTTGTAGGCCACGTCGACGAAGAGAGGCACCACCGGGGCGTGCTCTTTCATGATCCGCTCGTCGAGCTTGGCCCACTCCGGGCCCTGGTCGGCCGGGGCCAGCGCCAGGATGCGGTCCATCTCGGCGTTGATCGTCGGGTCGTTGAAGAACGCGCTGTTGCTGTTGCCCTCGGCCTTGATGGTGCGGCCGTCGTAGAGCACCGGCAGGATGGAGGCGCCGCTGGGCCAGTCCGCCGCCCAGTTACCGATGTACAGGTCCCAGGGGTTGTCCTTCTTCTTGGTTTCGTCGAGCTTCGCGTCGTCCGAGATGTTCCGCAGGGTGATCTTGAAGCCGGCCCGCTCCAGGTTGGCCTTGAGCTGGGCACCCTCCTGCTGCTCGGTGGTGTTGTCGGCGACACCGAGGACCAGTTCCGGCGTCTGCCCGCCAAGCAACTCCTTGGCCTTGGCGACATCGCCGTTGGGGCCCGCCGGGTACGCCTCGTACGCCTTGTAGCCGATGGTGGCCGGCGGCATGAGCGTGGTCAGCGGCGCGGCGACGGTCTGACCGCCGAGCGCCTTGATCATCCCCTCCCGGTCGATGGCGTAGTTGAGCGCCTGACGGATCTTCAGGTCCTTGACCCGCTGGTTGTTGATCACCAGCTGGTTGGCGCTGGGGGTCGGCGAGAGAATGCTGCGCGACTTCAGCGAGGCGTCCCCGGCCACCCGGGCGACAAGCGATGCCGGCACCGCGTTGAAGGCGAGCGCGCTCTGGTCGGCGCCGTTGTCGGCGATCACCCGGTTGTTGGCGGCGTCCGCGGTCGGGCCGAAGCTCCACACGAACTGATCCGGGTACTGGTGCCGGACCGGGTCGGTGTTCGGGTCCCAGTTGGGGTTGCGGTCCAGGGTGATCTGCACGCCGACCTGGTTCTTGGCGACCTTGTAGGGGCCGGACGAGAACGGCTGCTTGTCCAGGTTGACGCCGGTGTCCTTGTCCGCCGGCAGCGGCGCGGTGGTCGGCAGCGAGACCGCGAACGGCAGGTCACAGCGGGGCTTGGCGAACTCGAAGCGCAGCGTCTTGGCGTCCGGCGTGCTCAGGCCCGGCGGCAGCGACGTCTTGTTCTTCTTGAAGTCCCACTTGGTGTCGAACTGCGGGGTGTCGGCCAGCCACTCCTGGATGTAGGTCGGGCCGCCGGAGAGATCCGGGTCGAAGGAGCGGGCGATGCCGTACGCGATCTCCTTGGAGGTGATCGGGCGGCCGTCCTCGAATTTCACCCCGTCCTTGACCTTGAACTCCCAGACCTTGCAGTCCTTGTTGACGTTGGTGCCCGGCGTCTCCGCCAGGTCGCCGACGAGGACGAGGCCGCCCTTGCCGTCGTCCTTCCAGGTGGTCAGATAGCGAGCGAAGAGCGGGTTCGTCATCAGGCCCGCGAACGAATACGTCCGCTGCGGGTCCAGGTGGGAGATCGGCGTCTCCCGGAGGATGGTGAAGGTGCCGCCCTTCGCGGCCCCGCTCACCTCGGCCGCCGGACCCTGCGAGTCCTTGGGGTCGGTCGCGATGACCCCGGTCTGCGTCCGGTCGGTGTCCACCGTGGTGCCCTCGCCCGTGTTCTCCGAGCACGCACCCAATGTGACAACCAGAGCGATCGCGCCGCCTGCGGCGGCCGCTACGCGTAGTCGCATGAAGTACCTCCTTCACCCATGTGCCGTGCGGTCCGTCGGGGCGAGAACCGCCGACGTCCCGAGGATCGTAAGGAAGAAAACCTACGGATTGTGTAACAGTTGTTGATAAATTTCGCCATCGGTGGGTGTGGCGGACACCCGGACGTCAGCGCAGCCGGACCCGGGGGTCGATGGCCGCGTAGAGCAGATCGACCAGCACGTTCGCCAGCACCACGAAGACGGCCGCGATCAGCACGGTCGCCATGATGGTGGGCAGGTCACCGGAGCGCACGGCGTCCACCGCCGTGCGACCCAGTCCCTGGATGCCGAACGTCGTCTCGGTGATCACCGTGCCGCCCAGCGCCCCACCCACGTCCAGTCCGGCGATGGTCACCACCGGGGTGATCGCCGCGCGCAGCGCGTGTCGCCCGTACACCTTGGGTTTGGCCAGGCCCTTGGCCCGCGCGGTGCGGACGAAGTCCTCCGACAGCGTCTCCAACATCTGCGCCCTTGACAGCCGGGCGTAGATGGCCGAGAAGAGGAACGCCAACGCCACCCAGGCCAGCACGAGCCCGCTGGCCCACTTCGCCGGATTGTCGAAGAGGGAGGTGTAGCTGGGCACCGGCAGCAGCCGCAGGTTGTAGACGAACACCAGCAACAGGACCGCGCCCACGAAGTAGAGCTGCAACGAGGCGCCGGTCAGCGAGAAGCCGATGGCCACCCGGTCCAGCCAGGTGCCACGTCGCAGCGCGGAGACCATGCCCAGGCCGACCCCGAGCAGCAACCAGAGGATCGCCGCAGGGATCACGATGCTCAGCGTTACCGGCAGCACCCGGGCGATGGTGTCCGAGACGGCCTCGTTGGTGACGTACGACCAGCCCAGGCAGGGCGCGTCGCACCGGCCACCCTGGGCGCTGCCCAGGTCCCGACCGGTGACGATGCCCTTCATGTAACCGGCGTACTGGCTGATCAACGGGTCGTTCAGGCCCAACTCGGTGCGGACCCGCTCCAGCCGCTCCGGGTTGCAGTTCTTCGGGCACATGCCGGTCACCGGGTCGCGTGGCAGGGCGAAGAACATCAGGAAGGTCAGCACGCTCACCGCGAAGAGGGTCAGCGTGGCCGAGAAGAGCCGCTTGATCAGAAATCGCGCCATGATTTCCCCCTACCGGGACGACTTCGGGTCGAGCGCGTCACGCAACGCGTCGCCGAAGAGGTTGAAGGCGAACACCAGCGCGAAGATCATGATGCCCGGGAAGAACACGTAGGCCGGGTCGGTCTGGAGGAAGTCCAGACTGTCGTAGATCATCCGGCCGAAGCTCGGAGTCTCGTCGCTGAGACCGACACCGATGAACGAGAGCGCGGCTTCGCTGGTGATGAACTGCGGCACCGCCAGGGAGAACGACACCAGGATCGGTGCCCAGATGTTCGGCAGCAACTGTCGGAAGATGATGTGCCCCAGCCCGGCGCCGCTGGCCTTGGCGGCCTCCACGAACTCCCGTTCGCGCAGCGCGATCACCTGCCCGCGTACCAGCCTGGCCGTGCCGGTCCAGCCGAAGATGGCGAAGACGGCGATCAGGACGCCCACCCCGAAGGCCGACGACACCTGCCCCCGCTCGCCATAGAAACGCAGCGTCAGCGTGGGGGTCAGCGCCAGCGCGATGATCAGGAACGGCATGGCCAGGGTCAGGTCGGTGATCCAGGTGATCACCGCGTCGAGCCAGCCACCGAGATAGCCGGCGAGAGCCCCGAGCACGACGCCCATCGTCGCGGTGATCAGGGCCGCGGCGAACGCGATGAACAGCGAGGTCCGCAGCCCGTAGATCAATCGGATGAAGATGTCCCGACCCAGGTTCGGCTCGAGGCCGAACCAGTGGTCCCCGGTGACGCCGCCGGCGTAGCCCAGCGGCATGCCGAAGCCGTCCAGCAGGTTCTGGAACTGCTCACGCGGGCCGATCCCGTAGACCATCTCGATCAGCGGGGCGGCCAGCGCCAGCAGCATGAAGAAGACGAGTAGCACGCCGCTGACCAGGGCCGTCCGATCGCGGCGCAGCCGCAGCCAGGCGAGCTGACCGGGCGAGCGGCCGACGACGCCCTTCGCCGCGGGCTCGCCCCCGCCCGCGCCGGACTCGATCTCGGCCAGCGCCACACCCTCCACCGGGGACAGGCTCATGACGACACCTCCTCGACGACCTGGGCAGTCGACCCCGCGGGTTCCGGGAAGTGACACGCGGTGGCCTGTCTGCCCCCGTCGCGTGGGACCAGCGCAGGCTCCTCGGTGGCGCAGATGTCCTGCGCCTTCCAGCAGCGGGTGCGGAACCGGCAGCCCGACGGCGGGTCGAGCGGGGTGGGAACGTCACCGGTCAGCCGGATCCGGCCCGCCGCGCCGAGCTTCGTGACATCCGGGATCGCCGAGAGCAACGCCCGGGTGTACGGGTGCTGTGGGCGCTCGTAGATGTCCGCCCGATCGCCGATCTCCACGATCCGACCCAGGTACATCACCGCGACCCGCTGGCAGAAGTGCCGGACCACGGCCAGGTCGTGCGCGATGAACACGAACGCCAGGCCAAGATCGCGTTGCAGGTCGCGCAGCAGGTTGACGACCTGCGCCTGGATCGAGACGTCCAGCGCGCTGACCGGCTCGTCCGCGACGATGAGCTTGGGCCGCAGGGCAAGCGCACGGGCGATGCCGATGCGCTGGCGCTGCCCGCCGGAGAACTCGTGCGGGTACCGGTTGTAGTGCTCCGGGTTCAACCCGACCAGTTCCAGCAACTCCTGCACCCGGGCCTTGATCCCACCCGGCGGCTTGATCCCGTTGACCTGCAACGGCATCGCCACGATCCGGCCGACGGTGTGCCGGGGATTCAGGGACGCGTACGGGTCCTGGAAGATGATCTGAAATTCCTGGCGCAACGGCCGCAACTCCCGGCGGCCGGCGTGGGTGATGTCCCGCCCGTCGAACTCGATGCTGCCGCTGGTCGGCTCCAGCAGCCGCACCAGCATCCGGCCGGTGGTGGTCTTGCCGCAGCCCGACTCCCCCACCAGGCCAAGCGTCTCGCCCGGGCGCACGTCGAAGTCGAGCCCGTCCACCGCCTGCACCAGGCCGGTGGAGCGCAGCCCCTGGCGTACCGGGAAATGCTTGGTCAGGCCGCGTACCCGCAGCAGTGGTTCATCGGTCATCGGGCCACCCCCACGGATGCGATGTCCTCGGCGTAGAGCGCGGCGCGCTCATCGGCACCCAGGTGGCACGCGACCAGGTGGTCGGCTGAGCCCGCTTCGCCGGTTGAGCCCGCCGGGCGCAGCTCGGGGACCTCGGTGCGGGACCGGTCGCCGTTGCGGTCCGCGTAGCGGCAGCGCGGGTGGAACGCGCAGCCGGGAGGCAGGTTGATCAGGCTGGGCGGGTTGCCCCGGATCGGCAACAGGTCCGCGTCCGCGTCGCCGTGCAGCGACGGCACGCTGGAGAGCAACCCCCAGGTGTACGGATGCTGCGGCGAGCGGAGCACCTGCTCGACGCTGCCCCGCTCGACGGCCCGACCTCCGTACATGACCAGCACGTCGTCGGCGACCTGGCCGACGACGCCGAGGTCGTGGGTGATCAGGATGATCGCGGAGTGGAACTCGGCCTGTAGGTCGGCGAGGAGGTCCAGGATCTGCGCCTGCACGGTGACGTCCAGCGCGGTGGTCGGTTCGTCGGCGATCAGCAGCGCCGGGTCGTTGACCAGGGACATCGCGATCATCGCCCGTTGGCGCATGCCGCCGGAGAATTCGTGCGGGTACTGGTCGAAGCGGCGCGCCGGTTGCGGGATGCCGACCCGGTCCAGCATGTCGACCGCTCGCTGGCGGGCCTCCCGCCGGTTGGCCTTCGGGTGGTGCACCCGGTACGCCTCGGCGATCTGCCGACCCACCGTGTAATAGGGGTGCAGCGCCGACAGTGGATCCTGGAAGATCATCGCCATGTCGCGGCCGCGCAGCCGGCGTACCTCCTCGTCGGGGAGGCCGACGACCTGCCGGCCGCCGACGGAGATCTCCCCGGTGATGGTGGTCCGCTTGGTGTCGTGCAGGCCGAGGATGGCGAGCGAGGTGACGCTCTTGCCGGAGCCGGACTCGCCGACGATGCCGAGGGTGCGGCCCCGCTCGACGGCGAACGACACCCCGTCGACCGCGCGCACCACACCGTCCTCGGTGTCGAACCGCACCCGCAGGTCACTCACCCGCAGGTAGGCGTCCTCGTTGCCGCGCTGCGCCGGCACGGCGGGATGGTCGTCCGGTTCCCCGGACGGCGCCGGATTCGAGCTGTCCACGGCCGCCTCCCTCAGTGACGAAGAGAACTTACAGGAAAGTCCCGAGGGTGAAAATAAGCTACAAAGTCGGCACCTGTCAGCGGGCCAGAGCGTAACGAGTCGGCATCGGCCTGAACACCCCTCACCTCGCCATCCACGCCCATTCATGCCGCGCGCCGCGCGCCGCGCCGCGCCTCGCGCCTCGCGCCTCGCGCCTCGCGCCAAGATCTTCACAACATCCCCGAAGTTGCTGCCTGAGGCGCGGCGGAGGCAGCAACATCCCCGATACTGCGCGAATCTTGACGACGAACACCGCCCCCGACAGACCGGAAGCGGAGTTTGGGGCGCCCCCCGCCGCCAAGGTCACTCTCGAACCAGGATCTAGTGGCATCACCGACGCGCCGATACCACTACATCCAAGATCGAGCGCGATCTTGTAACTCAGCTGAGTTATCTGCACCACCCCCGATGCGCCTTGCCTGCGACGGCAGGGACTGCCGCGACTCAGGGGCGATCAGGTGAGGTGCAGATGGCCGTGGCAGTGGCCGAAGCCCCGCCGCTTCACCGACCGCGCGGTGTGACGATGACCTGGGCGCCAACGGCCACGATCTGCTCGCCAGTCAACATCGCTGGCGCCTGAAGGTGGAAGGCGGTCCCGTCGGGCAGCGGGACCTGCAGGAACCACCCGTTGAGCGTCTGCACCAGATCACTTTCCCTACCGTTGACCTGCACCGTTTTAATCCGCTTCGCGCCGCTCACCAAGCCCATCAGATTTGTTTCGGGAGCTTCGACGAGATTGACACTGAGTTCCTCGCCAGACACGGGGGCGCGCAGGGTCACGATCTTGTTGTCCTTGAAGGCTGCCAACCGCCAGCCCGCTGGAGCGAGACGCACCTGCAACGGCACCGGCTGGGCATCATCCGCCACGGTCGCAGCCAGCGCCCGCACCGCCGTTTCGCTGCCGAAGCGACCATGGCCGGTGAGCGTGACCCACTGACCGGACCGGCGCTGCCAACTCAGCACCACCGACGTGCCGGACTGTGCCTGATGTTCGACCACGAAGCCGGGCACGCCCTGCAACGTGACGGACCGGACCCGCTCAGGCGCGTCCTGTGGCACATACCGATCGCCGACGCCGAGGTAGACATCGCTGACGCCATCAGTCGCCGGGAAGAGCGCCGTCATCACCGGCCGGTCGTTGCCCTGCTCGTCGCGGGCAACACCGCCACTGAAGGTCGGCGCCGCCAGGCCAGCGGGGCGAGGACGCAACCCGATGGGGTACACCGGCGCGTCGAACGCAACGAGCTGCACGCCCGTCGAATTGCCTGCCGGCGCACGATGCTCCGACAACACGAATGAACCGCCAGCCGCCGCGGCGACCACGACCGCAACGGCGAAGCTTAAGTCAACCCGTCGATGTTGAAGCGCCCAGCTTGCACGTCTCCAGCCCCACCCAGGGTGGGCCGGCGCAATCGCGATCACCTCGGCCATCAGTCGGTGACGAGCACTGGACAAGGCCGCCGAAGAAGCCGCCGGCGCGTCCGGACCATAGTCGCTTAGCAATTCGAGATCATTCATAGCAACTCCTCGTTGATCATCGCCGAGCTGAGGGATTCACGAGTCAGGCGTCGGGCCCGGTTCAGCCGGGACCGGACAGTGCCGACAGGTATGGCGAGCACCCCGGCGATCTCGACGTAGGACAACTCGGCCCACGCCGTCAGCAACAACACGTCCCGGTCCCCGCGCTTCAACCGCGCGAGAGCCGCAGCCAACTGCTGGCGCAGGGCCTGCGCGTCCGTGCGCTCGACGGCTTCATCGTCGCTCGACGTCACATCGGTGGGGATGGCGGCCAACCGGGCCAACATGCGGTACCGGCGCTCCTCCTGCCGCGCCTGTCGGTGCAGCACGTTCGTGGCGATGCCGTACAGCCAGGCCCGCGGATCAACGCCCTGCGATCGATAAGTCGCCCTCTGCCTAAACGCAATCAGGAACGTCTCAGCCAGCAGGTCGTCCGCCGCACTACCGACCCGGCGCGCCAGATACCGGTGAACGGCCACAGCATGTCGGTCGAACAGGGCCGCGAACCGCTCAGGACACTCGACCGACTCGCGCATCAACAGGTCATCGCTCACCAGTTGCGACGGCTCCACGAGCTGCACCGGTGGAGGCCGCTCCGATCGAGGGCCGGCCGGCTCGCCCAAAGAAATATCCCTCACTTCGTACGTTGCGCTCACACCTGTTTATGCCCGCAGAGCGCCACCGGGTTCACGCCGCCGCCTACGGAACTCGGCGGCCCACACCACCAGGAATACCAGGCACACGTCCACTTACCCGCCGACATACGGCGAGCATCGAACACCACCCGCTCACGACGCCGCGCACTTGAAAGAAAGAGCTCTCCCGGTACTTCGAGTCTCGCGCTGACGCAACAAACCTTTGCGATCACAACGTCTGAGCGGGCAAGTCATCTCGTGCTCGCACGTCGAGTGCGACGTTGGCGATCCCCATGAGTTGCACTGGCGGCATGCTTCCCGACGGAATTCTTGGCCGTGCGCTGCCCTGGACCGAGTCCGACTACCTTGCCCTCGGTGAGACGGCCCAGCGAATCGAACTCCTCGACGGCGGACTGCGTGCCGGCGGATGCGGTCCTGCTGGTCGGTGAGGTCACCGCGCCCCACACCGCCCTGATCGACCGCGTGCTGAAGCCGCATTTGTACGCCACAGCCGGCATCGAGTGGTATCTGCTCGTCGAGCAGGACCCGCTGGCCCTGTACCTCCAGCAGCGGCAGGGCGGCCACTACGTGGAGAGGGCAACGACGAAGCGCGGCGAGGTTCTGGAACTGACCGAGCCGGTGCGGGCCACGATCCGGCCGGAGGACCTCGTCCCCTGACGGGTGTCGGTCGGCTGGCCTAGGGTCGGTCGCATGACCGAGTTCGACGCTGCCACCGCCGCCGTCCAGGCCGCCCTCGACGCGGGCGCCCGGTACGCCGACGCCCGGGTGATGCACCGCCGCTACGAGTCGATGACCGCGCGCAACGGCGACGTGGAGGAGCTGACCCAGGACGAGAGCATCGGGCTCGGTGTCCGGGCGCTGGTCGGGGCCAGTTGGGGCTTCTACGCCGTACCCGATCTCTCGGACGCCGCGGCCCGCGACGCCGGCCGTCGTGCGACGCGGACGGCCATGGCGAGCGCCCGGGTGCCCGGCCCGCCGGTCGACCTGGTCGCGGTCGAAGCGGTCACCGCGAGCTGGGCCTCCGGTTGTCAGATCGATCCGCTCGGGGTGCCCCTGTCGGACAAGGGCGATCTGCTGGTCGGCGCGACCCGCACGATGGCCGAGCACGGCGCGGACCTGGCCGAGGGCCTGTACCAGATCTGGGACACCGCGAAGTGGTTCGTCTCCAGCGAGGGCCACCGGATCGACCAGCGGATCCGCGAGTGCGGCGGCGGCATCTCCGCCACCTCGATCGGCGATGGTGAGACGCAACGCCGGTCCTGGCCGAGTTACCGGGGGCAGTACGGCACCACCGGCTGGGAGCTGGTCGAGTCGCTCGACCTGGCCGCGCACGCCGCACAGATCGCCGAGGAGTCCCGGGCTCTGCTCACCGCGCCGCTCTGCCCGGCCGGCGAGACGGATCTGATCCTCGGCGGCGAGCAGCTCGCCCTGCAGATCCACGAATCGGTCGGGCACGCCATCGAGCTGGACCGGATCCTCGGCTGGGAGGCCGCGTTCGCCGGCACGTCCTGGCTGGACCTGGCCCAGCTCGGCTCCCTGCGCTACGGCTCGGAGCTGATGAACATCACCATCGACCCGACGATCCCGGGCGCGCTGGGCAGCTTCGGCTTCGACGACGAGGGCTCCCCGGCGGTCAAGCGGGACGCGGTCCGCGACGGTCGCTGGGTGGGTGTGCTCGCCGGCCGGGACTCCGCCGCCATGGCCAGCCTCGACTACGGCGGCAGCGTCCGGGCCGACGGGTGGGCCCGGCTGCCCATGGTGCGGATGACCAACGTCGGCCTGGAACCCGGCCCGCACACCCTGGAGGAGATCATCGCGGCCACGGACGACGGCGTGTTGATGGACCTCAACCGGTCCTGGTCCATCGACGACAAGCGGCTCAACTTCCAGTTCGGCTGCGAGGTCGGCTGGGAGATCAAGAAGGGTCGGCGGGGGCGGATGCTGCGCAACCCCACCTACACGGGGATCGGCCCGCTCTTCTGGCGGTCGATGGACATGCTCTCCGGCGAGACGGTCTCCTGGGGGACGCCCAACTGCGGCAAGGGCCAGCCCGGCCAGGTCGGGCACACCGGCCATCCGGCCGCGCCGGCCCGCTTCCGCAACGTCCGGGTGGGGGTGTCGGCGTGAGCGCGAATCGGTCGACGGAGTTGGAGCTGGCCGGGCAGGTCATCGAGCTGGTCCGGCGCCTCGGCGGTCCGGGCGCGCAGGCCGACGCCGTGGTGACTCGGGCGGACCTGGCGCTGACCCGGTTCGCCAATTCGGCCATTCACCAGAACGTCGCGGAGTCGTCCGTCGGGGTCCGGCTGCGGCTGCACGTCGACGGTCGGACCGCCGCCGGCAGCGGCAGCGTGGTCACGGCCGACGGGCTGCGCGCCCTGGTCGAGCGCACCCTGGCCGCGGCGCGGCTCTGCCCGCCCGACCCGGGCTGGCCAGGGCTGACACCGCCCACGCCCACACCGGACGCGCCGCCCGTCGACGAGGCCACCGCGCACGCCGAGCCGGATCAGCGTGCCGACCGGGTCGGCGCGTTCGTGGCCGCCGCCGGGGGCCTCAGCACGGCCGGCTACTGCCGCACCGCGCACCGCTCGTCGGCGTTCGCCAACTCGGCCGGGCACACGGCGTACGGCCGCTCGGTGGAGGCCGCGATGGACGGCATCGCCCGCCGCGACGGCGCGGACGGGGTGGCCCGGCGCTGCGCCGACCGGCTGTCCGACCTCGACGGCGCCGAGTTGGGCGCGCAGGCCGCGGCGAAGGCGCAGGCGGCGGCCGACCCTGCTGAGCTGCCGCCGGGGCGCTACGAGGTGGTGTTCGAGCCGGCTGCCGTGGCGGACCTGTTGCAGAACCTCTCCTGGTACGGCTTCAACGGCAAGCGGTACGCCGAGCGGCAGTCGTTCGCCGAGCCGGGGGCGGCCCAGTTCGACTCGACGGTGACCCTGGTGGACGATCCGCTGGGCGCGTCGGGGCTGCCGTTCGACGCGGAGGGCACCGCTCGACGGGCGTTGACCCTGGTCGAGGCGGGCACCACCCGGGCGCTGGCGCACGACCGACGGACCGCTGTCGAGGCGGGTGCGGAGTCCACCGGGCACGCGGTCGCGGGCGGTGCCACCTGGGGCCCGATGGCTCGCAACCTGCGCCTGTCCGGCGCGGCGGCCGGTCCGGCCAGCGCGGTGGGCCGCAGCACCACCGGCGGGGCCGCCGGCGCGGTGGTCGACGCGGACACCGCGGCACTGGTCGCCGGAGTACGCCGAGGGTTGCTGGTCACCGATCTCTGGTACACGCGGGTGCTCGACCCGAAGAGCCTCGTCGTCACCGGGTTGACCCGCAACGGCGTCTGGCTGATCGAGGACGGCACGGTCGTGCGCGCGGTCCGCGACCTGCGGTTCACCGAGTCGTACCCGCGGGCGCTCGGGCCGGGGGCCGTGTTGGGGCTGGGCACGCGGGCGGTGCGCCAACCGGATCGGGTGGACGGTGCGTGGTGGGCGGCGCCCTCGCTGCGACTGGCCTCCTGGCACTTCACCGGAGGAGCCTCCGGCTGAACGGGAGTGACGTTCTTAACAACGCTCCATCGATCGGCGTGCCGAGGCTTTTCCGCAGGCCAGACACACGGGACACTCCCTTGCGCGGACGGCCCGCAGAGATCGGCGTAACGTGTGTCACTTAGCTGCGTCGGTCGATCCGGCGTGGTCGTTGGTGTGCGCATGACGTGGCAGCGGGTGCGGGTTCGCCGGTCCGCGTGCCGACCGGAGAAAGATCAGCCCGCCCGTACGGGCCCGTCGAGGAGACGACTCGAATGACTTCAACGGCAACGAAGCCGCGGGGAGCGCGGGCGCGCGCTGCCATCGCGGCGAAGACGTTGCGTACCGACCGCTGGTGGTTCGCCCCGCTGATCACCGTGATCGGGCTCAGCGCCTGGGTCGCGTACGCGACGGTCCGGGTCTTCATGCACAAGTGGTACTGGGTGGACCAGTACCACTACCTGACCCCGTTCTACTCCCCGTGTGTGACCGACCGGTGTGTCGAGGAAGCCTCGCACTTCGGCCGGTTCCTGCCGGGCTGGTGGATCATCCCGGACGCCGCGCTGACCCTGCCGTTCCTGCTGCTGTTCCGGCTCACCTGCTACTACTACCGCAAGGCCTACTACCGGTCGTTCTGGCTGTCGCCGCCGGCCTGCGCCGTCCCGGACGGTCACAAGGAGTACGGCGGTGAGACCCGCTTCCCGCTGCTCGGTCAGAACCTGCACCGCTACTTCTTCTACGCCGCCGCGATCATCTCGCTGATCAACACCTGGGACGCGATCCTCGCCTTCCACTCGCCAAAGGGCTTCGGCTTCGGGCTGGGCAACATCATCCTGCTGCTCAACGTGGTGATGCTCTGGGCGTACACGATCTCCTGCCACTCCTGCCGGCACATCATCGGCGGCCGGCTCAAGCACTTCTCCAAGCACCCGGTGCGGTACAAGGCCTGGACGTTCGTCTCGGCGTTGAACGTCCGGCACATGCAGCTCGCCTGGATCACCCTCGGCACCCTGGCGCTGGCCGACTTCTACATCATGGCGCTCGCTGCCGGCTGGTTCTCCGACCTGCGGTTCATCAACTAAAGGGCCCCTGACATGACCACAACCACTCGCATCGAACGACACCACTACGACGTCGTCGTCATCGGGGCCGGCGGCGCCGGTCTGCGCGCGGCCATCGAGGCCCGGCTCGCCGGCAAGAAGACCGCGATCATCTCCAAGTCGCTCTTCGGCAAGGCGCACACGGTGATGGCCGAGGGCGGCGCGGCCGCCGCGATGGGCAACGTGAACAGCCGGGACAACTGGCAGGTGCACTTCCGCGACACCATGCGCGGCGGCAAGTTCCTCAACAACTTCCGGATGGCCGAGCTGCACGCGAAGGAGTCGCCGCAGCGGATCTGGGAGCTGGAGACGTACGGTGCGCTCTTCGACCGCACCAAGGACGGCAAGATCTCCCAGCGCAACTTCGGCGGCCACGAGTACCCGCGCCTGGCGCACGTTGGCGACCGGACCGGCCTGGAGCTGATCCGCACCCTCCAGCAGAAGATCGTCTCGCTCCAGCAGGAGGACCAGCGGGAGTTCGGCTCGTACGACGCCCGGATCAAGGTGTTCTCCGAGACCACCATCACCGAGCTGCTGCTCGACGGTGACCGGGTCGCCGGCGCGTTCGGCTACTACCGCGAGTCCGGGGAGTTCGTTCTCTTCGAGGCGCCGGCCGTCGTGCTGGCCACCGGTGGCGTCGGACGCTCCTACAAGGTCACCTCGAACTCCTGGGAGTACACCGGGGACGGGCACGCGTTGGCGCTGCGCGCCGGGGCGACGCTGATCAACATGGAGTTCCTCCAGTTCCACCCGACCGGCATGGTCTGGCCGCCCTCGGTGAAGGGCATCCTGGTCACCGAATCGGTACGCGGCGACGGTGGCGTGCTGAAGAACTCCGACGGCAAGCGGTTCATGTTCGACTACGTCCCCGACGTCTTCCGCAAGCAGTACGCGGAGACCGAGGAAGAGGCGGACCGCTGGTACACCGACCCGGACAACAACCGGCGTCCGCCGGAGCTGCTGCCCCGCGACGAGGTGGCCCGCGCGATCAACAGCGAGGTCAAGGCCGGCCGGGGCTCCCCCGCCGGTGGCGTCTTCCTGGACATTGCGAGCCGGCGCTCGGCCGACGAGATCCGCCGACGGCTGCCGTCGATGTACCACCAGTTCAAGGAACTGGCCGACGTCGACATCACCGCTGAGCCGATGGAGGTCGGGCCGACCTGCCACTACGTGATGGGCGGCGTGGAGGTCGACCCGGACTCGGCTGCGGCCTTCGGCCACGTACGCGGGCTGTTCGCCGCCGGTGAGGTCTCCGGTGGCATGCACGGCTCCAACCGACTGGGCGGCAACTCCCTGTCCGACCTGCTGGTCTTCGGCAAGCGGGCGGGCGGGCACGCGGCCAGCTACGCCGACGGGCTGGCCGCCCGGCCGAAGGTGGCCGTGGACGCGGTCGAGGCTGCCGTGGAGACCGCGCTCGCGCCGCTGCAGCGGGACACCGGCGAGAACCCGTACACCCTGCAGCAGGACCTCCAGGCGGTCATGGGTGACCTGGTGGGCATCATCCGGCGCGAGGGTGAGCTGGCCGACGCGCTCGTCCGGCTGGCCGAGCTGCGGGAGCGGGTGGCCAAGGTGAGCGCGGCCGGCGGCCGTCGCTACAACCCGGGTTGGCACCTGGCTCTGGACCTGCGCAACATGCTGGTGGTCTCGGAGTGCACCGCGAAGGCGGCGCTGGAGCGGCAGGAGTCGCGCGGCGGGCACACCCGGGAGGACTATCCGGCGATGGAGCCGAAGTGGCGGCAGGTGAACCTGGTCTGCGCGCTGGACGGCGACACCGTGCAGCTGACCCGCAAGCCGCTGCCGAAGATGCGGCCCGAGCTGATCGGCCTCTTCGACCGGGTCGAGCTGGGCAAATACCTCACCGACGAGGAGCTCGCCGACTTTGACGCTCTCGTCGCCGACGCTGGAGAGGCGGACAACCGATGAGCGCGAAGCGTCAGTTCCGGATCTGGCGGGGCGACGAGACCGGCGGGGACCTGCAGGACTACATGGTGGAGGTGAACGAGGGCGAGGTCGTCCTCGACGTCATCCACCGTCTGCAGGCGACCGACGCCCCCGACCTGGCCTGCCGGTGGAACTGCAAGGCCGGCAAGTGTGGTTCCTGCTCCATGGAGATCAACGGCAAGCCCCGGCTGGGCTGCATGACCCGGATGTCGACCTTCGGCGAGGAGGAGACCGTCACGGTCACCCCGCTGCGCACCTTCCCGGTCATCCGGGACCTGGTCACCGACGTCTCGTTCAACTATGAGAAGGCACTGGAGACCCCGGCGTTCGCCCCGCCGGCGGACGTCGCACCGGGTGACTACCGGATGCAGCAGGTCGACGTCGAGCGCTCGCAGGAGTTCCGTAAGTGCATCGAGTGCTTCCTGTGCCAGACGGTCTGCCACGTGATCCGCGATCACGACGAGAACAAGCAGGCGTTCTCCGGCCCCCGGTACTTCATCCGGGCGGCCGAGCTGGACATGCACCCGCTGGACACCCGGACCGACCGCAAGGAGTACGCGCAGGCCGAACAGGGCCTCGGTTTCTGCAACATCACCAAGTGCTGCACCGAGGTCTGCCCCGAGCACATCAAGATCACTGACAACGGGATCATCCCCATGAAGGAACGGGTCGTCGACCGCAGGTACGATCCCCTTGTGTGGCTTGGTAGCAAGATCTTCCGTCGGGGCGAGACTCCCCAGACCAGCGTGACCACCGCCCGTCAGGGCTCGACGTCGCCGGCTGCGGCCAGGGGCGGGGTGCACTCGCACGCGGGTGGCTCCCACGACCCGCGCGCCGAGGCGCAGGCGCAGAGTGGCGTCAACTGGGACCGGGAGGTGCCCCACCCGACCGCTCCGGCGGTCGACGACCGGGGCCGGTTGCCGCTGACCGAGCTCACCTTCGACCGGGCCGCCGCGCCGTCGCCGTTCGGCGACGACGTGACCTTCCCGCTGCCTCCGGAGCACCTCAACTTCGCGCACCCGGACCAGGACAACAAGCACTGACGAAGACCCACCTGAACGAGGGCTACCGGCACTGCCGGTAGCCCTCGTCCCGTCTCCACCCCCGACCCTCGTGGTTGATCATGAAGTTATTGCCGCGCTCTACGGCGTGTCGCGGCAATAACTTCATGATCAACGAGAGCTGGGGGTGGGGGTCAGGGGTTAGGGGGTTAGGAGGGGGCGGAGGGCCGCCACGATGGGAGCGTCGGCGGGGAGCCACGTGACCGAGTCCAGTTCGTCGGCAGCGAGCCAGCGGAGCCCCTCGTGTTCCAGGGCCTGCGGCTGGTCACCGCCGATCAGGCGGGCGGCGTAGACCTTGAGCACCGAACGGCCGTGCGCCATCCGCACATCGCGGCCGACCCGGTCGCCGATCTCGACGCGTACGGCCAACTCCTCGGCGCACTCCCGGACCAGCGCGTCGGTCTCGGCCTCCCCCGGCTCGACCTTGCCGCCCGGAAACTCCCACATTCCTGCCACCTCTGGCGGGGCGGCACGCGCACAGGCGAGCACCCGCCCGTCCCGGATGATCGCCGCACCGACGATCACCTTCAGGTCCCGTCGCTCGGCCTGCCCGCCACCATTCGCCCGTTCGGTCCGCACGGGCGTCCAGGGTGCCAGATCAATCGGCGGTTTGGGTACCGTAGCCGTCCGCTAGGCCAATAAGACACGGAAGTGTGGGCGTGGACACCCCTTCCGAGCAGCGAGAGACTAGAGGACACCGACAAGACACGGGATGGCGACGATTTGGCCACGAGCCGGCAACGGCGCTTGGGGGGTGCGGTGATGCGCGTGCTGTTCAACAGCAGGGCCAAGCACGACTACCTTGCCGACGCGTTGACCTTGCTATCTGGTTGGACACGCGAAGGGGAGCAGATCCGACGGACGCTCGCGATCGACGATACCCAACACGCGGCACTAACTGAACGGGTCAAGGTGGTCGCGGATGCGCTGCATCTGCGACCCGAGATCAGCCGTGGGTCCGACAGCACCCAGATCCGGGTCGGGCACGGCAACGGCGAGCCGCTGACCGAGGGCGAGGTCCTGTTGGCCGCCCGCATCGAGGACGCATATCGAGCAGTCACCGAGTCCTGAGGTTTCCCTGAAAGGCACCAGGGTACGTATTCGGTGCGGGAGCAGACAACATGGTTGCAACCCGGACTGATTTCCCCTTTTGCACTTCAGGAGCTGATATGACCACCCCCACGCCCACGAAGAACCACGGCACCGACCACGTCGAGCACGCTGGCCAGCACGATGTCCGCCGCGTGCACCGCCACGGCGACGAGACAAAGCCCTCGTGGAAGACCACCGAGCTCGCGATCTACGTGCTCGCCGTCATCGGCGTGCTGATCGCTTCGAACGCCGTCGGCGATGGTGCCGCCGACAACGGCGCGGACTACTTCGCCGCCGACAAGGCGTGGTGGTACATCACCCTGCTCACCATCGGCTACCTGGTGAGCCGCGGTCTGGCCAAGTCCGGCAGCCGCAGCGCGGACCACGACCCGCGCAGCGACCACTGACGTACCCCAGAAGCCCCGCGCTTCCCGTTCTTGGACGGGAGACGCGGGGCTTCCGCATGTCGCCGGGCAGTTCGGGGCTCATTCGCCGGCTCCGGCGTCCTGCGGGTACCAGCGCAACTCCACCGAGTTGCCGTCCGGGTCCTGCACGTAGATCGAGGTCGCCGACCCGCGGGCGCCGAACCGGCCGACCGGCCCGGTCAGCACCGTGAAGACCCCCGATTCGATCACCCGCGCCCAGTCCAGCGGCGCCACCACCAGGCAGAAGTGGTCGACGTTCGTGCCCTGCCGCTCCCCTCGGACGAGGTCGATGATGCACTCGGGACCGACCCGCACCGACGGAAACGGCACCGCGCCGGCCCGCCACTCGTCGACCCGGACCGGTGACAGTCCGAGCCGGCCGCAGTAGAAGGCCAGGGCCCGCTCCACGTCGGCGACGGTCAACACCAGGTGGTCGAAACCAGTCACCCGCACCGCGCTCACTCCTCCTCCAGGTCGGCCGCCGAGCGCAGCCAGTCGGTGAACAGCGCCGGGTCGATGTCCGCGACGCCGCGCAGCTTCACCGCTGCCATCGCCCGCGCACCGGGTATCAGCCGCCCGGACGCGTCGGCGATCTCCTGGCCGCGCCACAGCCCGAAGGTGACGTACGACCCGTACGCCTTGACCAGGCAGATTGGCCGCTGGCCAGGCCGGTCGCCCAGGCCCCAGACCGGGTGGCCGTGCCACATCGCGCCGGTCGCCCCGGGCAGGGCCGTCGCGATGATGGGCGTCAGCTTCTCCCCGATCTCGCGCAGCGGACCGGCCAGGCCGGCCAGGTAGTCGTCGATGCTCATCTCGCAGCCTCTCGGTCGGGTAGTTCTCTGCCGCGTTCACGATCCGCTGCTCGGAGTCGCCGACCAAGACCGACTGCCGCTACGATCGTTGACCACAGGTCAACGGTGGGAGCGGTGTGCTGGAGCGGTACGAGGTCGAGACGTTCCTGACCCTCGCCGAGGAGCTGCACTTCGGCCGGACCGCCGAGCGGCTCACCGTCAGCACGGGCCGGGTCAGCCACGTCGTCAAGAAGCTGGAGCGCCAGATCGGTGCACCGCTGTTCGCCCGGACCAGTCGGGTCGTCCGACTCACTCCGATCGGCCGGCAACTCGCCGACGACCTGGCTCCACTTGTCGCCGGGATGGAGGAGGCGGTCCGCCGCGCGGTCGACGCCGGCCGCGGCGTCACCGGGACGCTACGGGTCGCGTTCCTCGGCGAGTGGACCGCGCCGGTTCTGCTCCGGGCGGTGGCCCTGTTCACCGAACGGCACCCCGACTGTCGGGTGGAAGTGCACGAGGCGCAGCTGTCCACCACCCGGTCCGGCCTGCTGGACGGCTCCACCGACGTGCTGATCGCCTCGTACCCCTTCGACGGGATGGCCACCGGCCCGGCGCTGCTCTCCGAGGACCGGGCGCTGGCAGTGGCCGCCGGGCATCCGCTCACCCGGGAACGGTCCGTCTCGCTGGAGGTGCTCGCCGACCACCCGGTGGTGCAGTACCCGACGGTCACCTCGGTGGAGTTCAAGCGGGACCGCACCCCGGAGCGCACCCCGTCCGGTCAGCCGATTCCCAAGGGCCCCGCCGGCAACACCTTCTCCGAGATGCTGTCCCTCGTCGCGCTGGGCCGGGGCGTCCTGCCGGTGGGCGAGCACACGCGGCGCTACTACCCGCGCCCCGACGTGGCGTACGTGCCCATCCACGACGCGCCCCCGATCGAACGAGGACCGGTCTGGCTACCCAGCAACACCACCACCCGGGTACGCGAGTTCGTCCGTGCGGCGGCCGACGCGAACGCGCAATGAGGCACGGCGAGTTCCGCCACCGTCGCCCACGCCGGGCGGCTGGCGCCGGTTTTCTAGCCTGGGACGCATGGCGAACATCGCGTACGACCGCAAAGAGCAGGTCCAGCAGATTGAGAGTGGCCTCCTCGAGGGTGAGCAGATCATCGCCGTCTACGACGCGGTCGGCACCGGCACCGGGTTCATCGGGCTGACCGACCGACGGGTGATCATCCAGGACCGCTCCTTCGTCGGAAAGCGGTTCGCGATCACCAGCATCCCGTACTCGAAGATCACCAGCGTGAGCGTGGTCAGCAACAAGTCCTGGGGTGGCTCGTTCTTCTCCACCGGTGCGATCGCCATCCACGTCGGCACGCACACCTACGAGGTGGAGTTCCGTGGCGCGCAGAAGAGCCACCACGTGCACAACGTGATCCTGCACCACATCTCCTGACCGCCCGACCCGCCGGCGGCCCGGCTGGCGTAATTGCCTTGCCGGGCCGTGGCGCCCTCTGGTGTCCTGAGTCGACAGCCGCGCGAAGGGAGCAGCCACCATGCCAGTCCCGACGAAGTCCCCCGAATCGACCGTCATCCGACCTGATGAATCGAGGCTTCGTGAAATCTGCTCCCCTGCCGACGGCGCGGCTACGCGCCACTGACACCAAACCCGGAGGCCGCTGATGTCGGTCTTCGACGATCCCGGCCTCTTCGGCCGGCTGTGGGCCGCCGGGTACGACGGCGACGCCAACCCCGACCCCGCGCCAGCCGTCGATTTCCTGGCTGATCTGGCCGAGGGCGGTCCGGTTCTCGAGTTGGCGATCGGCACCGGCCGGGTCGCACTGCCGCTGGTCAGGCGCGGTCTCACCGTGCACGGCGTCGAGGCGTCCGAGGAGATGCTGGCGCAGTTGCGGGCCAAGCCCGGCGGCGATCAGATCCCGGTGGTCGTCGCCGACATGGCGGACGTGCCGGTGCCGGGTGAGTTCCGGCTCGCGTACCTGATCTTCAACACGCTGTTCAACCTGGTGGATGCCGAGCGGCAGGCGGACTGCTTCCGCAACGTCGCCCGGGTGCTGTCGCCCGGTGGCGCGTTCGTCATCGAGACTTTCGTGCCCGACCCGCGCGACTTCGACTCCGACGAGCAGGTGCAGGTGCGCAGCGTGACCGAGGACTCCGCGACGATCCGGTTGCACCGGTACGACCGGCCGGCGCAGAGGTTCATCCGGCAGACCATCACCTTCGACGGGGACGGCGTACACCTGAAGCCGTTCGCCATGCGGTATGCCTGGCCGCACCAGATCGACGCGATGGCGCAGCAGGCAGGGCTCCGGCTCACCGAGCGGTACGCGGACTGGCAGCGGCGACCGTTCGACGCGGACAGCACGGCCCACATCTCCGTCTACCGGGCGGAGTAGCGGCGGTTGGTCGACTCCGGTTCCGGGAACCCGTGGTGTCGAGGTCTCCTTGACCCCCCGACTTCAAGGAACCGGAGTCGATCTCCGATCTGGCGAGGTGGTGAACGGGGCCGTACGAGTTCCCCGGTGGTTGTCGGTTCCACTTCACCGATCCCAGCGGCAACGAACTGGGCGTCTGGGCCGAGCACTAGCCCGTCGGCGGACGGGCAGCCGGCCGACGAGATGGCCTTGCGCCGTGAGCGGATTCTGCTGTTGGCAGTCATTGTTGATCCGCAGGGCTCGCGCCGGGTCAGCTGGCAGCATGCCATCGGACGCCGCCCGTTTCCCGCGCTCCTCGCCCTACTGGCCAGTGGTCAGTCACCCACAGCTCCGCCGCGTTCTGCCCGGGCTTGCCGTGTCCGCGTTGGGCGACGGCATGGCGGTGGTCGCGGTGATCTGGCTCGCCATCCAACTCGCCCCGCACGATCAGCGTTTTACCTGGATCGCGGTCGCCATGGCGGCGTACACCCTGCCCAGCGCCGCTGGGACCGTCGTCTTCGGCCGACTGCTGCGGGGGCGCGGCGGCGCCCAGCTCGCTGGATGGGACGCGATCCTGCGGGCGACCGCGCTCGCGGCGATTCCCGTCGCCCACCTCGCCGGCGCGCTCACCATCGGGCTGTACGTGGTCCTGCTCGCCGCGTCGGCGTTGCTGCACTCGTGGGGTTCGGCGGGGCGGTTCACCCTGATCGCCGAACTGCTGCCGCAGCGGCACCACCTGCCGGCGAACGCGGTGCTCACCACCATCGGTGGGTTCGCCACCATCGTCGGCCCGCCGCTGGCGGGGATCCTGATCGGCTGGGCGGGGCCGGTCTGGGTCATCGCCATCGACGCCGCCACCTTCGCCGCGCTGGCCCTCACGTACCGCCTCGCCCTTCCCACCACCGACCGTGCCGACCGGTCCGAGCCCGCCACCTCGCGGACCGCCGGCTTCGCCGTCATCCGCCGCAACCCCACGCTGCTGGGCCTCCTGGTGCTGAGCCTCGGTTTCTTCTTCCTCTTCGGACCGGTGTACGTGGCGATGCCGATCCACATCACCGATGACCTGCACGCCTCCGCCACGCTGCTCGGCATCTACTACACCGCCTTCGGCGTCGGCGGCCTCGTCGGAGGTCTTGTCGCCGGCCACCTTCGCCGCTGGCCGCTGCGGGCCACCACCATCGGCATCGTCGTCGGGTTCGGAGTCGCCATCCTGCCACTCGGCCTGGGTGCACCCGTCGGCCTGTCGCTGCCCGCCTTCGCCCTCGCGGGCCTGATCTGGGCGCCGTACATGGCAACGTCGATGGCGCTGTTCCAGCGCAGCACGTCGACCACGCAGCTACCTGCGGTGCTCGCCGCGAACGGGGCCATCCTCGTGCTGGCGGTGCCACTGGGCACCATGCTGGGCGGGCCCCTGGTGGGTGCCATCGGCGCCCGCCCGGCGCTGCTGCTCTGCGCCGTGGCGATCGTGGCCCTCGGCCTGATCGCCGGGGGGTTCGCGATCTCGCGGCGGAGCGCGCGATCCCCCGGCGGTCCAGCCGTCCCCGAGATCAGTGCCAGTCGCTGATGCGGACGTCGTCCGGCGCCGGCCTGCCGCGACCGGTCTCCACCAGCTCCTTGAGACTCATCAGGAAGATCGCCCACTTGGTGCTGCAGTGGTGCATGAATTCGACCGGCTCGCGCCAGCCCTCGTGCGTGAACTGGACGATGGTGTATTCGCCGCGCTGGTCGAGACGCCAACTGACCTCGGTGCCGACCCATTCCTGAGGGCCGTCGACGACCCGCCACCGCACCCGGCCTGCGGGGTCCAGCTCAAGGACCTCCATGTCGAATCCACCGGCGTCGCCGAACCGGAAGGCCAACTGCCCACCGACCTCGCTCTTGCCCACCGTGTCTGTCGTCCACCAGCCGGCGAGCCCTTCTGGAGTTGCCACCGCTCGGTAGACGTCGTCGAGCGGGGCGACGACGCCAACCCGGTGCAGAATGTCGACCATTCTCATGCTCCTTCGTTGTTGTGGCGGCTGCGTTCGATCGCCTCAGCGATCCGCTTGATCCGGCGGAGTCGGGCGTCCCAGCTGGAGCCGACCGCCGACAACTGCGCGACGGCTCGGGCGAGCTGCGCCTCGTCGACCTGGTAGTGACGCTCGCGACCGGCCGACTCGGCGTGAATCAGCCCGACCCGGTCCAGGACCGCCAGATGCTTCGAGACGGCCTGGCGAGTGACGGGCAGCCGCCTGCTCAGTGACGTTGCAGTGCCGGGGCCGTCGGCAAGAAGAAGATCGATCATCGTACGCCGAGTGGGGTCGCCGATCGCGGACCACAGCTCATCGTCGACCGCCGTACTCACGGGGTCGCGACCAGCCGCGCGACGTACGTGCCCAGCCTGGGGATGTAGTGGTTCCACCCGTTCTCGTGGTCGCGGTACTGCTCCTCGAGGACGGCGATCTCCCAGCCCATCTCGCGGAACCCGGTCTCGGTCATCCGGATCAGGGTCCCCGCACCACTGGGGACCAGGTCGAAGGTGACGAGCAGCGCCTGCCCACTCCGTTCCGGCTCCGTGAAGCACCACCGGAAGGAGAATCGCTTCGGGGGGTCGACCTCGACGACGGCGAGCGCGACGGTCGTCGTCTCGCCCGTGTCAGCGTTGCGCCACACCAGCTCACCGGGGGCGCCCGCGACCGACTCGAACCGTGCGTCGTCAGGCCACCACTCCCGCATGTGCTCGGGCTGGCTGACGACCTCGAAGACCACCTCGGGTGAAGCGTCGACCTGGATGTCGCGCTCGATGGTTCCCTGCTCCATGCGTATCAACCTTTCGCAACCTTTGGTTGCACCTAACCTACGACACCCGCCAGCTAAGCGCAACCTTTTGTTGCGCAATGACGGTGCAGGCGATGCCACTCCGCTGCGGGAACAGCGGGAAACCTCCAGGCGCTAATCCACGCCGTCAGCAGCCGGGGGGTGTGATCTCCAGACCTGCGCGGGGTTGAAGACGCAATCGGACCGATGCGTTAGGGCGGCGGTCGTGGTGGCAACCCCTCCGAAGACCGCTCCTGACGTCGAGTGTCTGACCCGAACGTCGGACGAGGGGGTCGGCACCTACGCATCGCCTCCTTTGCTCTGCTTCAACCCAGGCAACACCGCGCGTCCGATATCCGAACACCGGGTGTTGCCTCCGCTGAAGCAGAGCAAAGGAGGACCCGAACACCCTCGCCACCGGAGGGATGGCCAGTTACCAAGCCCTTGCCTCGCCGACCCCGCACCAAACGCAACAGCGTTGACATCCAGGATCGAGGGTGACCTTGGCGGGCCACGACGTCTGAAGCCTTGGTCGAACCTCGGACGGTCCGCGAGGGTCAGCCACGGCTGGCATGCAGGTACACGGTTACCACGTCCGGTGCGTCGAGACTGAACAGGACGGACCTGGACGAACCGTCGGCGGCGGGTTGCTCCTCGATGATGCCGGAGACGGCCTTGGCGGTTTCGGGGTCCCACAGGTTGCCGCCGCCGACGTTGTGTTTCGCGTCGACCGCCCGAAGACCCGGTACGGGAGCCGCGGTGAACTTTGCCTCGGCAACGAAGGCGTCGAGCGCGGTACGGGGAATACGGAACTTCACCGAGAGCCTGGTCTCCAGGCCGTTGCTGTAAGCGGCGGACAACAGCACGGTGCCGGGAGGCAGAGTCACATGGGCAACGGCTTCCACCTGAGCCGCGCTGGCGACCTGCGGCTCAGACTGCACCGGGAGCAGATCTAGTTCGTTGTTGACGACGAAGACCAGCCCGGCCACACCGCAGGCGACCAGCGACAACACCAGGCTGATGCAAGCAAGCACGAATGCGCTGTTGCTGAGCCGATTGCGGGTCGGCCGGGCAGCGGTCTCGATCATGGCCAACACGATAAGGGGAGAGCCGAGAGCCAGCCTCGGGCGGTTCACCCCCGGGGCGGCGGCTCAACCGCGTGACCTGCAAACACAGGCCAGACTCAGACGTTGAAGCGGAACTGCGAGCCGTAATCGGCTCACCAGCGGGAACTGCGCTCGGCACCTGCTCACAGGGCCTCGCAGGCTGCCAGGGCTACTCACTGATCGACAACGTTGACAGTGTCTCGTGGCCCCCTGTGTGCCCCAGACAGCCGTGCGTCACCAGGCGTAACCGACCGACCTGGCAGGATCAGCCTGGTGATGAGGTCCGCCGGGTTGCTACGCTGCGAGGCGATTGCATGGGTCGACGAAGACTGGCCAGGGTGGGTCCGTGTGCGGCTGGTCGACGCCGACGGACGAACCCGGTTCTTCGTCGACAAGGTGCCGATCTTCTTCGTGGATGACGACATCCTTCCCGGCGTTGCTCTGCCCCGGCCGGCGTTCGTGAGGTGCCATGTCGTCGGTCAGCAGGAGGACCAGGTCCTTGTCGTTAGCACTGCTCCCGACCACGTGGAAGCCGAGGACGGAGCCACTCAGTTCCGGGTCCGCCCGAACCAGCTAGAGCGGGCGAACCGGTCCTGATCCAACTGAACTGTCAGCTTGGGAAGCGCGTTGATCTACACGGCGAGTAACGGCTGGAGTTAGGTGCGGACCACCGACCGTGATCGTTCACCCTCCGGCCTTGCCCATGCTGCCCTTCGTTGACCACTCCATCGGGCACGAAACGGGCACGGACCGGCGGCCTCCTAGGGCCGGGGTGGTTCCTCATGGCGGTGGAGCCATTGCGCGAGAACCTGCTCAATGCGTCCTTGCTGTCGCGCCCGCCGAACCAGCAGCGCGACAGCAAGTAACAGAACCAGGGTGGCCCACTTGGGTACACCCGCTTTCCAGGCAAGCCTCCCAGCAAGCATGGCGACCAGGAGCAGAAGCCACTCCGCCCTGCCCGGGGTCACCCACCGGACCACCCATGCACGAGTCACCCACACACCGAACCACAACTCCGGTTTAGCCGCCTCAACCGATCAGTGCAGATGGATCAACGGTGACACGAGCAGTGCCTCTTCGTCCCGAAGGAATTATCGCCCGTCAATGAGCTGCGCGAGTAGCAGCGCTGAACACACCGAACGGTTCATCAGCGTCCATGAGCGTCCGGCCTCGGTCGCGTCCGTCGTCACCCAGTTGGTCACCCAACCCGACCGTCAGACGTTGAAGCGGAACTCCACGACGTCGCCGTCCTGCATGACGTACTCCTTGCCCTCGATGCGGACCTTGCCCGCCGCCTTGGCCGCCGACATCGAGCCGTACTCGACCAGGTCGTGGTACGAGACCACCTCGGCCTTGATGAACCCGCGCTGGAAGTCGCTGTGGATGACGCCCGCGGCCTCCGGCGCGGTGGCGCCGACCGGGACGGTCCAGGCGCGTGCTTCCTTGGGGCCAGCCGTGAGGTACGTCTGGAGGCCGAGCGTGCGGAAGCCGACCCGGACGAGTTGGTTGAGGCCGGGCTCGTTCTGCCCGATCGACTCCAGCAGCTCGCGCGCCTCGTCCTCGGGCAGGTCCACCAGCTCAGACTCGATCTTGGCGTCCATGAAGACGGCCTCGGCGGGGGCGACCAGGGCGCGCAGCTCGTCGAGGAACGACTCGTTGGCCAGCTCGGCCTCGTCGACGTTGAAGACGTACAGGAAGGGCTTGGTGGTGAGCAGGTGCAGCTCGCGCAGGTGCTCCAGCTCGATCTTCGCGGCGGCGGCCCCGGAGTAGAGGGTGGTGCCGCCGTCGAGCAACTCGATGGCGGCCTTCGCGGCGGCGACCGCGGCGGCCCGGTCCTTGCGGAGCTTGGCTTCCTTCTCCAACCGGGGCAGCGCCTTGTCCAGGGTCTGCAGGTCGGCGAGGATCAGCTCGGTGTTGATCGTCTCGATGTCGTCGGCCGGGGAGATCTTGCCGTCGACGTGCACGACGTTCGGGTCGGAGAAGGCCCGGACGACCTGGCAGATGGCCGAGGCGTCCCGGATGTTGGCCAGGAAGGCGTTGCCCCGGCCCTGCCCCTTCGACGCGCCGCGAACCAGGCCGGCGATGTCGACGAACGACACCGGGGCGGGCAGCACCTTCTGCGAGGAGAAGATCTCGGCCAGCTTGCCCAGCCGCTCGTCGGGGAGCCCGACCACGCCGACGTTGGGCTCGATGGTGGCGAACGGGTAGTTCGCCGCCAGCACGTCGTTCTTGGTCAACGCGTTGAAAAGCGTGCTCTTGCCGACGTTGGGCAGGCCGACGATGCCGATGGAAAGACTCACGACCAGCCAGCTTACGCGGGTGCCGGCCGGGCCGGTCCACGCGGCTCCGATCCGGCCGC